>NZ_JAIMAV010000011.1 GCF_023511815.1 Alicyclobacillus sp. | reverse complement strand
GAATACGAGTTGACTGACCCGCGTACGGGCAAGGTATGTGGCCGGCGCAACGCACGAGAGGTGTTCAGGGCTATTGCCGCAGCCGCTTGGGAGAGCGGCGATCCTGGACTGGTTTTCCTGGACACTATCAATCGCGACAATCCGGTACCGCACCTCGGTGCGATCGAGGCCACGAACCCGTGCGGAGAGACGCCGCTCCTTCCATTCGAATCCTGCAATCTCGGCTCGATAAACCTCGCGCGCATGCTGCTGGGCTCCGGTGCAGAAGTTAGACTGGATTGGGAGAGGCTGGATCGCGTGGTGGCGCTAGCAGTGCGCTTCTTGGACGACATTCTCGAAGTGAACCGCTATCCAGGAGAACCGTTCGAACGCGCGGCGCGGGCTACCCGCAAGATCGGTCTGGGAGTGATGGGTTTTGCCGAGGTGCTCGTTCGACTCGGCATACCCTACGACTCGGACATGGCGGTCCAGTTTGCCGACCGGTTGATGCGTCGCATTGCACGTGCGGCTAATCGGGCTTCCTACGAACTGGCGTTGGCGAGGGGATCGTTCCCGGAATGGGCAAGAAGCGTCTTCGGCCGCCACAACCTCCCGCGCAGGCATGCAACCACAACGGCTATCGCGCCGACGGGGACGATAAGCATCATTGCGGGAACGACCCACAGCATCGAGCCGCTTTTCGCACTGGCCTATCGCCGACGCCATGTCCTCGGCGACGAGACGCTAGTGGAGGTTTCCCCTTTCGTGCGCGAGGTAGCCGAACGCCTGCCCATCACGGTGGTCAACTCGGTCAATCCCTTCCGGTTGGAGGGGCAGCAGACCGCCGCGTTCGAGATCTGCGACGCCCTCGGCCGGGCGCCGGATCACCTGTGCATCCCGGTGGGGAACGCCGGAAACATCAGCGCTTATTGGAAGGGATTTTGCGCCTACCACGCGGCGGGGATGGTCGACAACCGCCCGCGCATGCAGGGGTTCGAGGCCGAGGGCGCCGCGGCCCTGGTCCGCGGCCGGCCGATTAATCACCCCGAGACGTTTGCGACCGCCATCCGCATCGGGCGCCCCGCGTCCTGGCACCTGGCGACGCGGGCGGTGGAGGAGTCGGGCGGCGGCGTCCGCGCGGTCACCGATGACGAGATTCGGAACGCCTACCGCTGGATCGCCCGCGAAGGGGTGTTCGCCGAGCCCGCCTCCGCGGCGTCCGTCGCGGGTCTGCTGCAGCTGCACGAGCAGGGCGTGATCCGCCCCGGTGAAACCGTGGTGTGTGTGTTGACCGGCAACGGCCTCAAGGACCCGGACAACGCCATCGCGCACAGCGACCGCACCCCCACCGTCACCGAGGCCAGCGCGGCGGCGGTCCAGGACACCCTGGAGCGATGGCTATGAACGCCCCCATGCCGCTGGACACGCGCCTGCCGGACCAGCCGGAGACCGTCGAGCGGGAGGCCCCAACGCCCCCCGGTCCGCCGCGATTCCGCGTGCGCGTGCCCGCCACGTCGGCCAACCTCGGCCCTGGGTTCGACTGCATGGGCCTGGCGCTGGCGCTGTGCAACGAGATGGAGCTGGAACCCGGCCCCGTATTCTCGGTGGAGGTGGAAGGGGAGGGGGCGGCGCTGCTGCCGCGGGATCGAACGAATGCCGTGGTGCAAGCCATCGACCGCCTGCTGGATGAGACGCCGGGCGCAAACGTCCCGCGGTCCTTTCGGCTCCGCCTGTTCAACGGCATTCCGGTGGCGGCCGGCCTCGGCTCCAGCGCATCGGCCATCGTCGGGGGGCTCCTGCTCGGCAACGCGCTGATCGCCCACTACGCCCCGGAGTTGAGGTGGTCCCGTCAACAACTGCTCGATCTCGCCGTCGCCATGGAGGGCCACCCGGACAACGTCACCCCGGCCCTGCTCGGCGGGGCGTGGCTCAGCGTGCCCGACGAGCGCCAGTCGAGGTCCTTCGCCCTGCCCTTGCCGCACGAGTTGGTCTTCGTCGCGGCGGTGCCGAACTTCCCGCTGCGGACGGAGGACGCCAGACGGGTGTTGCCCGCCTCCGTCCCGCGCGAGGACGCGGTCTGGAACACCGCGCAGGCCGCGCGGCTGACCCTGGCGCTCTCCACCGGGCAGCTCGATCTGCTCAAGGGCGGATTCGGCGACCGCCTGCATGAACCGTACCGCCGCCGCCTGATCCCCGGTTGCGACGCGGTGCGGCAGGCCGCCATCCGAGCGGGCGCCATCACAACCACCCTCAGCGGCGCCGGGCCGACGCTGCTGGCGTGGTGTACCGACGAAGGGTCGGCGTCGCAGGTAGCGGACGAGATGACCCTCGCCTGGCGAGAATTCAACATTGAATGCTACGCGTATGTGCTGCAGCCGCGGCGCGCGGAGACCCGGGTGGAGAGGGTCCCCAAGGACCCGGCCATCGACCCGGACGCCGCGGGCGCGGCGGGGAAAGGGGTGTCGAGATGATTGTCGAAATCGGACTGCTCGGGTGCGGAACCGTCGGTTCCGGCGTCGTCGAGCTGATGAACCGGCGGCAGGGGAAGATCGCCGACATGACGGGGCTGCGGCCGGTGATCAAGCGGATCCTCGTCCGGCGGGTGGACAAGCCGCGCGATGTGGACCTGCCCACCGGCATCCTCACGGACAACCCGGACGACGTGCTCAACGACCCGTCGATTCGCATTGTGATTGAAACCATCGGCGGGATTGAACCGGCGCGAACCTACATCCTGCAGGCCATCGCCGCCGGAAAGCATGTCGTGACCGCCAACAAGGACCTGATCGCCGTGCACGGCGCGGAGATCCTGGATGCGGCGGAACGGCACGGGGTGGACGTGTTCTACGAGGCGGCCGTCGGCGGCGCCATCCCCCTCATCCGGCCCTTGACCGAGCAGATGACGGCCAACGAGATCAGCTCCCTGCTCGGCATCATCAACGGCACCACCAACTACATCCTGACCCAGATGACCGACACCGGCGCCGACTTCGCCGACGCGCTGGCCGATGCGCAGCGCCTGGGCTACGCCGAGGCGGATCCGTCCAGCGACGTCGACGGCCTGGACGCCGCCCGAAAGCTCGCCATCCTGGCGTCCATCGCCTTCCACGCCCGCGTGACCCTCGACGACGTGCGGGTGGCGGGCATTCGGTCCATCTCCGCGGAGGACGTGCGCTTTGCCGACGAGCTCGGCTGCGTGATCAAACTCCTCGCGACCGGCAGCGACCGGGAGGGCGTGCTCTCCCTGCACGTGCGGCCGGCGCTGGTCAGCAAGCGGCATCCTCTCGCGCACGTCTCGGGGCCCTTCAACGCCCTGTTCGTGCACGGGGACGCCGCCGGCGACCTGATGTTCTTCGGTCGCGGCGCGGGTTCCCTGCCGACCGCCAGCTCCGTGCTGGGGGATGTCATCGAGGTGCTGCGCGTCATCCGCCTCGGCGTGTCCGGCCGCGTCTCGCGGATGTATCTGCCGAACAAGCGCGTCGATCCGCTGGATCTCGCGCCCGCCCGCTACTACCTGCGCCTGACGGCGGCGGATAAGCCGGGCGTGTTCGCGGCCATCGCCAGCATCTTCGGCGTCGACAATGTCAGCATGGAGACGGTGCTGCAAAAACGCGGCCGCGGCAATGCGGCGGACATCGTGATCGTCACGCACGAGACGGCCCCGGGACCGCTGTCCCACGTCGTTCAGGGCCTGCGCGCGCTGCCGCAGGTCGAGGCGGTGCACAACGTGTTGCCGGTCGTCGAGGCGCCGGAATGACCCGAATGGCAGTCGGGCGAAGACGACCACGGGGCGGGATGCACCCGCCCCGTTTTCCGCTTTTCACCACCACCCGCGCCGCTTGAAGTACACCATCATCGCCCCGCCGACGGCGATGAGCAGGCACCACACGTACAGGTACCCGTATCGCCAGTGCAGCTCGGGCATGTCCTGGAAGTTCATCCCGTACAGGCCCACGATGAAATTCAGCGGGAGAAACAGCGTGCTGAAGACCGTCAGCGTCTTCATGACCTCGTTCATCCGGTTCGAGCGCTGGGCCGTCTGGAGATCCAGCAGACCGCTGAGGCCGTCGCGGATGGCGTCGAGGGTGTCGACGGCGCGGGTGGCGTGATCGTAGACGTCCAGAAAATACACCGTGTCCCGCTCATCCGTGTAGGGAAACGCCTCGTGCGCGCACGCGCCGATGACGTTACGGCCGTCGGAGATGATGCGCCGGACGCGCCCCACCTGACGCTTCAACCGGAAGATGGTCCCCGCCACGCGGGCGTTGGGGTGATCGAACACGTGCCGCTCCAGCGCGTCCATGCGTTCCTCCAGGCGGTCGATCCGTTGCACGTAGTGGTCGACGCAAAGGTCCAGGATCTGATGCAACAGGCGCCCGACGGAGGCCATGGCGGCCGGGTTCTCCCGCACCCTGCGTTTGACCTCGTCGAGCTCGGCGATGGGGGTGCGATCCACGGTGATGAGAAAGTCCTGCCCCAACACCATGCAGAACTCGCGCGCCTCCAACGGTTCTTCCAGCGCGTAGAACGTGATGAACACCTGCGGCCGTTGCAGATGCGCGTACTGGTCCAGTTTCGGGCGTTGCCCGAAGTGCAGAACATCCTCGATGACGAGCGGATGACACCCGAACAGGTCTCCCAGGATGCGCTGCACCTCGTCGTCGTTCGGCTGCCGCAGGTGGATCCAGGCCACCTCCCCCTCCGCCGGCGGCCGCGGCGGCACGTCGATGACCTGCTCCTCCCGGTACAACAGCACACGCACCCCTCCACTCCTGGTCCAAGCGTCATCCTTGACTGGCCCATCATAGCCCACGGGGAGGCGAATGACAACGGACAGGGGTCGCTGGTGTGCGAGGCCTGGGTTTGTGAAAATTTATCTTGACAAAAATTTTTATATGTGTTATAGTTATATTTCTATCTCATCCTGGCTTTTGATATACTTTCACTGAATGTACTATCCCGCCACACGGCTGGGATCCGGTCCAAGGGGGAATATTCAGTTGAAGGCATATCAAATCAGTGTGACGGCCATCATGACCGCCTTCCTGCGTGCTTACCACTCGACGAACGAGGATCCCGTCATCTTCCATGACGCTCTTGCATATGCGCTGATACCGGAAGAGAGACGCCATCAGATAGAACAGGGCCTGAAAAGTGCCCTGCAGGCTCATGATGGGGATGCCGGCGCCAGTTTATCCAGTTTGCTGCAAACCATGGGACTCCCGAACGTCGTCAGTCGAGCGCGATATACAGAGGAAAGGTTGGAGATAGAGATCCAAAACGGCGTGAAGCAATACGTCATTCTCGGAGCCGGGTTGGACACCTTTGCATTTCGCCATCAACACCTTCTCAAGGAAGGAAAACTTGAGGTATTTGAGGTCGATCACCCCGCCACCCAGGCATTCAAGCGCGAACGGCTGACGGATTTGGGCTGGGACCTTCCTGCGGGTCTTCATTTTGTGTCCACGGATTTCAGACAGGAACGTGTTGCGGAGGCACTCGCGAGAACGCCGTACAACCCCAGAACGAAGAGTCTCTTCAGTTTACTGGGGGTCACCATGTATCTCTCTCCTTATGAGGTGTATGAAACGTTCCACTCCATCAGCCAAATGGCTCCCGCGGGGAGTTCAGTGATTTTTGATTATCATACGGAGGCGGATGCGAATCTTCGTGAGATCCGCAGGGAATTGCAAAAGATGGGGGAATCCATGCAGACGACCTTCGACCCAGCGCTTCTCAATGCGGAACTTCGGAGGTTAGGATTTGACCTGGTTGAAGATTTGAGCCCCGCGGTCATCCAGGAGCGATATTTCCAGGATCGTGCACCCGTGTACCACGCCAATGAAAATGTCCACCTGGCATGGGCTGTTATTCGGTAGATCTCCTATCTAAGGCCTCCAAACCATGCATCCGAAACAACGCGTCCAGTCATGGCCCCGCAGCACCCATGAAAGCCACCCGAGCGCTCGGGTGGCTTCTTTGACGCCCGTTCGCATCCTCATCCCACCCAGGTTCGCCATCCCCGCAGGAACACCTGGACGGCGAAATAGACCATGAGCAGCGCGGAGACCAGCGAGATGGCCCGCATCGCAAGCGGTCCCAGCCAGTGCCGCGCCCGTCCGGCGACATACGCCACGGCCGCCGACCACAGCGCACCGGCGCAGAAAAACCCGGCAAAGAACGCCGCCAGGCCACGCACGTGCACATGTTGCCCGGTGGAGGCAATCACGCTGCCTCCGACGGCGGCGAACCACAGGATCGCGGACGGGGAGGACAGCGCCAGCCCGAACCCCATCCATAGGGGTTTCCATCGGCTTCCCCCCGGAACGGCTTCCCTTCGAACGCCGTGTGCGGGGCTCTCGCCATCCCCGCCAGGCCCCGTCCGGCGGTTCAACCGGTCGTCGGCCCCTTCCCCCGCCTCCCAGGCACCCGCTCGCCCGCCCGCGATACCCGCCAAGGCCTGCGGACGCAGCGTCTCCTTCAGCATATGGACCGACAGGTACAGGAGCACCACCGTTCCCCCCAGCCAGAGGGCCCAACGGACGACGGTTGACCGCAGCAGCGCCGACAGACCCAGCATGGACACCGTGGCGTACACCAGGTCGCCGAACGCCGAGCCCAACCCCACCAGGAACGACGGGAGCGCCCCCTTTTCCAGCCCCGTCTTGATCACCGCCACATTGACGATCCCGATATCCAGACACAGCGACAGCGACAACAGAAATCCCGACACGAACAGCGCCAGCATGAGATCCGCCATCCTCCCGACGTGCGCGCGAAAGCCTGGCCCGCCGGCCAGGCTTTCCAACTCTCCTCTATTATGATCCTAGCCACGCATCCCGGCGGACGCCAGAGCCTGCCTGCGCAGCGGCTCACCCATCGGGCTGGCCGCTCGCCCGCGCCTCCGGTTCCGCTCCGTCAGGGCCGCCGCGGCCTCGCCCGACCACGCGTCCACCCGCGGTCTTTTGTCGTCAGCGGGCGGCGAACACCGCCAACGGATTGTCCTTGCGCTTCGCCTCGTACGCCGCGATGGCGTCCTCGTGCTGCAGCGTGAGCCCGATGTCGTCGAGTCCCTCCAGCAGGCATCTGCGCCGGAACGGATCGATCTCGAAGCCCCACGACGCGCCTTCCGCCGTCTCGACCACCTGCCGCTCGAGATCCACGGTCACGGCGACGCCCCGCGCGGCCGCGTCCATCAGTGAACGCACCGCGTCGTCCGGCAGCGTCACCAACAGGATCCCGTTTTTGAAACAGTTGTTGTAGAAGATATCGGCGAACGACGGCGCGATGATCACCCGGAAACCGTAGTCGAGCAACGACCAGGCCGCGTGTTCGCGCGACGACCCGCACCCGAAGTTCGGCCCCGCGACCAGGATGGACGCGCCCCGGTAGCGCGGGTCATTGAGGACGAACTCCGGATTCTCCTTTCCGTCCGGCAAAAACCGCCAGTCGTAGAAGAGGAACTGGCCGAACCCCGTCCGCTCCACGCGCTTGAGGAACTGCTTCGGAATGATCTGGTCGGTGTCGACGTTGACCCGGTCCAACGGCGCCGCCACACCCGTCAATGTCACAAATGGCTCCATGTCATCGACCTCCCGTCGCGGCCGCCTCGAGTTCCCCCAACCATTCGCGCACGTCGACGAAATGGCCCGCGATGGCGGCCGCCGCGGCCATCGCCGGGCTGACCAGATGCGTGCGCGCGCCGCGGCCCTGACGGCCTTCGAAGTTGCGGTTCGACGTCGACGCGCAGCGCTCGCCCGCCGGCACGATGTCCGGGTTCATCCCGAGGCACATGCTGCAACCCGGCTCCCGCCATTCGAACCCGGCCTCTTTGAACACGCGGTCCAGTCCCTCGGCCTCGGCCTGCTGTTTGACCCGTTTCGATCCGGGCACCACCAGCGCCCGCACCCCCGGCGCCACCTTCCGGCCCTTGGCCACCGCCGCCGCCTGGCGCAAATCCTCGATGCGCGCGTTCGTGCACGATCCGATGAACACGTGCTGGACGGGGATCTCCTCGATGCGCGTTCCCGGCGCAAGCCCCATGTACTCGAGCGCCCGCTCCATCGCGCGCCGCTCCGTCTCCGATGCCGCCTGGGCCGGGTCGGGAACGGCGCCCTTGACGCCGACGCACATCCCCGGGTTGGTGCCCCAGGTGACCTGCGGTTCAAGCCCGCTCACGTCGAAGGTGATGGTCTTGTCATACACCGCGCCCTCGTCCGCGCGCAGCGTGCGCCAGACGGCGACGGCGCGATCGAACGCCTCCCCCTGGGGCACGAACGGACGGCCGCGCAGATACGCGAAGGTGGTCTCGTCCGGCGCGACCAGGCCGGCGCGCGCCCCCGCCTCGATGGCCATGTTGCAGACGGTCATCCGCTCCTCCATCGACATCGCGGAGACCACCTCGCCCGAGACCTCAATCACGTGGCCGGTGCCGAAACCGACGCCGTGCCGGGCGATCACGCCGAGGATCACGTCCTTCGCCGTCACCCCGGCCGGCCTGCGGCCGACGAGCTCCAGCTTCAACACCTTCGGCTTCTGCTGCCACAGGCATTGCGTCGCCAGCACGTGCTCGACCTCGCTCGTGCCGATGCCGAACGCCAGCGCTCCGAACGCCCCGTGCGTCGACGTGTGGCTGTCGCCGCAGACGATGGTCTTGCCCGGCTGCGTCAACCCCAGCTCCGGGCCGATGACGTGCACGATGCCCTGGTCCGGGCTCTCGATGCCCGCCAGATGCACGCCGAATTCGGCGCAGTTTTTCGCCAACACCTCGACCTGCTTGCGCGCGATGGGATCGCGGATCACCGACGGCACATCGGTCGGGATGTTGTGATCCATCGTCGCGAACGTCAGGTCCGGCCGGCGCACCCTGCGCCCCGCCGCCCGCAGGCCGTCGAACGCCTGCGGCGACGTCACCTCGTGCACCAGATGCAGATCGATGTACAGCAGGCTCGGTTTCCCCGCCCCCTGCGAGACGACCTCGTGCGCCTCCCAGATCTTGTCCAACAGCGTCTTCGGCGCCACCATCCTCACCTCACCGCAGTGCGTTTCGAACCTTCTCTCCCATCTGCTCCGTCGAAATCGCCGGCCCTCCCGCGGCGATGTCGGCGGTGCGCCATCCTTCGGACAGCACCTCGGCGATGGCCCGCCGAACGGCCGCCGCCTCCTCCGCCAAGCCGAATCCGTAATCGAGCATCATCGCCACGGACGCGAAGGTCGCGAGCGGATTCGCCAGTCCCTGCCCCGCGATGTCGGGCGCCGAGCCGTGGATGGGCTCGTACAGCCCCGGGCCGCCGGAGCCGAGGCTGGCGGAGGGCAACAGCCCGATGGACCCGGTGATCATCGCCGCCTCGTCGCTGAGGATGTCGCCAAACATGTTTTCGGTGACGATCACGTCGAATTGACGCGGATTCTTCACCAATTGCATGGCCGCGTTGTCGACCAACAGGTGCGTCAGGGTCACGTCCGGGTACTCGGGCGCCAGGCGCTCGGCGATCTCCCGCCACAGGCGGCTCGACTCCAGCACGTTGGCCTTGTCGACCGACGTCAGGTGCCTCCGCCGCTGACGGGCCAGTTCAAAACCGAGCCGCAGGATCCGCTCCACCTCCTGCTCGGTGTACACGAGCGTATCCGTGACCTCCACGCCGTGCTCCCCCTGGCGGCGCTCCTTTGCCCCGAAATACAGGCCGCCGGTCAGCTCGCGGACGATCACGAAGTCGACCCCCTCCACCACCTCCGGTTTCAGGGTCGACGCGCCCGCCAGCGGCGCGTGCACTGTGATCGGCCGCAGATTGGCGTACACGCCGAGCGCCTTGCGCAGCTTCAGCAGACCCGCCTCCGGCCGCTGCGGCCCCGGCAGACGGTCCCAGCGGGGACCGCCCACCGCGCCGAGCAACACCGCGTCGCTCGCGAGACACGCCCGCAACGTCTCGTCGGGCAGCGGCACACCGGTCTCGTCGATGGCAGCCCCGCCGATCTTCGCGAACTGAAACTCAAATCGATGCCCGAACCGCTCCCCCACGGCGCCGAGGAGGCGGACCGCCTCCCCGGTCACCTCGGGGCCAATGCCGTCCCCCGGGAGCACCACGATGCGCTTCTCCATGCCGTTCCCCCTCAGACGGTCGGCGCCGCCGACGCGGCCACCTTGTCTTCCACGCGGTCCTTCAGCGCCGCGCGGTTGATGGCGTCGAGGAACGCCTTCGCGGACGCGGACAACACATCGTTGTCAATCCCCCGCCCGCTCGACGTCACCCCGTGGTACTGCACCTTCACGTACACCTCGGCGAGGGCGTCCTGTCCGCCCGTGGTCGATTGGATGCGGTAGTCAATCAACTGGACGGGCTCGCCCAGGATGCGCTCAATGGTGTTGTAGATCGCCTCGACGCTCCCGTTGCCGGTCGCCGCCTCGCGCACCACCGTGCCGTCCGGCCGGCGGATGCCGAGGGTCGTCGTCGAGATGGAATCCTGGCCGTAGAACACGTTCAGGAACTCCAGCTCGTACCGGGAAGCCATCGCCTCATTCGTCGACTCCAGCGCCAGCGCCAGGATGTCGTCGTCGGTGACCTCCTTCTTCTTGCCGGTCAGCTCCTTGAACGCGCGGAACAGGCGGTTGAATTCCTGCTCCTCCAGCTGCAGGCCCAGCTCCTTGCACTTCTCCCGCAGCGCGTGGCGCCCGGAGTGCTTGCCGATGGCCATGACGTTCGAGGTCAGCCCGATCATCTCCGGCCGGATGATCTCGTACGTCAACGGATTCTTCAGCACCCCATCCTGGTGGATCCCCGACTCGTGCGCGAACGCGTTCGCCCCGACCACCGCCTTGTTGGGCGGGACCACCATGCCGGTCAGCTTGCTGACGAGGCGGCTGGTGCGGATGGTCTGCTCCAGGTTCAGGCCGGTCTCCGCCTGGAAGTAGTCCTTGCGGATCGCGAGGGCCACGGCGACTTCTTCGAGCGAGGTGTTTCCGGCGCGCTCGCCGATCCCGTTGACCGTCACCTCCACCTGCGAGACCCCCGCCTGAATGGCCGACAGGGTGTTGATCACCGCCATGCCCAGGTCGTCGTGACAGTGGGCCGACAGCTTCACGCGGTCGATGTTCGGCACACGCTCGCGGATGTAGCGAAACAGGTTGCCGTACTCCTCCGGGGTGGTGTAGCCGACCGTGTCCGGCAGATTGACGACCGTCGCCCCGGCGTCAATCACGCGCGTGATGATCCGGACGAGAAAATCCCAGTCGCTGCGCGTCGCATCCTCGGCCGACCACTCGACGTCCGCGCAGAAGCGCTTGGCGTATTTCACGGCCGCCACGGCGGTTTCAAGCGTCTGGTCCGGCGTGAGATTCAGCTTGTGCTTCATGTGGATGGGAGACGTCGCGATGAACACGTGGATGCGCGGAGAGGCCGCCTCGCGGAGCGCGTCGCGCACCGCGTCGATGTCCCGTTCGGTGGATCGCGCCAGGCCCGCGATGGAACAGGTCCTCACCTGGCGGGCAATCAGCTGCACCGATTCGAAATCCCCGCGGGAGGAGGCGGGGAACCCCGCCTCAATCACGTCGACCCCGTAGCGCGCCAACTGATGCGCAATCTCCAGCTTTTCGTGGATGTGCAGATTGACCCCGGCCGACTGCTCCCCGTCCCGAAGCGTCGTGTCGAAGACCTCAATTTTGCGCACTCGCGACCACTCTCCTCGCGCTGGATTTTCGCTGGATGAACGGCATCTTCTCCCGCAGTTCGCGGCCGACGACCTCGAGCGGATGCTCGTTCTCGCGCCGGTTGATGGCGTTGAACATCGGACGGCCCACCTGGTTTTCCAGGATCCACCCCTTGGCAAACGCCCCCGACTGAATGTCCGCCAGGATGCGCTTCATCTCCGCCTTCGTCTCCTCGGTCACCACGCGCGGCCCGGAGATGAAGTCCCCCCACTGGGCGGTGTCGGAACACGAGTAGCGCATGTAGGCGAGGCCGCCCTCGTAGATCAGATCGACAATCAACTTCATCTCGTGCAGGCATTCGAAATAGGCGATCTCCGGTTGGTAGCCCGCGTTGACCAAGGTTTCGAATCCGGCCTTGATCAGGGACGACAGGCCGCCGCACAACACCGCCTGCTCGCCGAACAGGTCGGTTTCCGTCTCCTCCTGGAAGGTGGTCTCAATCACCGCGGCCCGGCCCGCGCCGATGGCCTTGGCGTAGGCGAGCGAAAGCTCCTTCGCCTGCCCGGTCGCGTCCTGATGCACGGCAATCAGTGCCGGCACGCCGCCGCCCTCCTCGTACACCCGGCGAACCAGATGGCCCGGTCCCTTCGGAGCCACCATGAACACGTCCACGTCGCGCGGCGGCACAATCTGCGTGAAGTGGATGTTGAACCCGTGCGCGAAGGCGATGGCCTTCCCGGGCGCCAGGCCGGGCTCAATCTCCTCCCGATAGACGGCGGGTTGCTTCTCATCCGGCAAGAGCACCATGATCACATCGGCCAGATTGGCGGCATCCGCCACGGAGTAGACGGCGAACCCGTCCTCCGCCGCCTGTTCCCACGAGCGGCCCTTGCGCAGCCCCACAATCACCTCAATTCCGCTGTCGCGCAGGTTCTGCGCATGGGCGTGGCCCTGCGAACCGTAGCCGATGATCGCCACCCGCTTGCCGCGGAGCGCATCGAGCGTGATGTCTTTGTCGAAGTACATGTTGGCCATGAAGGATTCCTCCTCGGAGCGGGCGGGCATCAGGCCCAGGCCCGAAAATGGGTAGAGTGATGAGATGGTCGGGCGCACCGACCTGAGAACCGGCGGGGATGGCGATGGCCCGTCGGGACCTTGCCCATCGCCCGCGGCCCTCAGATGGACAGCACCCGGTTTCGGTACGGCCGCGGCGCCTCCGCCGCGACGTCGTTGCCTCGCACGAAGGCCGTCAATCCGGTCCGTGCGAGCTCCTTGATGCCATACGGGTGCAGCAGGAAGATCAGCGCATCCACCTTCTCCGGGCTTCCGACGGCCTGGATGGTGACGGTGTCGCGGCTGACGTCGATGATGGAGGCCCGGAACGGCTCGATGAGGGCCGTCAGTTCGGAACGGGTCTGAAGGGGGCTGTTCACGCGGATCAGCACCAGCTCCCGCGCCACGATGGGCTGGTCGGTGATATCCGACACCTTCAGCACATCCACCTGCTTATGCAACTGTTTGATCACCTGCTCGGCCGTGCGCTCATCGTCGACGTCGAGCACGATGGTCATCCGGGATTGGCCCTCCGTTTCGCAGGTGCCCACCGTCAGGCTCTGGATGTTGAACCCGCGGCGAAGAAACAGACCGGTGATGCGATTGAGTACGCCGGAACGGTTGTTCACGACGACGGAGAGAATGCGGTTCACGGCGTCACCCCCACCATTTCGTGCAGTCCCTTGCCGGGCGGCACCATCGGATAGACGTTCTCGCCGGGCGTCACCCAGCAATCCACCAGCACCGGTCCTGGTTCCGCGAGCGCCCTGGGCAGGATGTCGGCCGCCTCGGCCGGGTTTTTCGCCCGGTACCCGGGGATCTGATAGGCCTCCGCCAGTTTCACGAGATCCGGGAGATTCGGAATGATGGAATGCGCATAACGCCCCTGATAGAACAGCTCCTGCCACTGGCGGACCATCCCGAGCGCCTGGTTGTTGACGACGATGACCTTCACCGGCAGGTTGTACTCCCTCAGCAGCGCCAGCTCCTGCAGGGTCATCTGGAAGCCGCCGTCGCCGAGCACCGCCACGACCCGCGCCTCCGGCCGGCCCAGCTGCGCGCCGATGGCCGCCGGCAATCCGAATCCCATGGTGCCGAGTCCTCCGGAGGTCACCCAGCGGTGCGGATGTTCCAGCGGATAGTACTGGGCCGCCCACATCTGATGCTGGCCGACGTCCGTCACCACAATCGCGTCCCCGCCGGTCCATTCGTGAATCATCCGGATCAGGCGCTGCGGCTTGAGCTCCTGCTCGCTGTCGTGGTACCAGAACGGCCGCGTCCGCTTGGCCTCCGCCAGTTCCGCCAGCCACTCGGCCGCATCCCCGGGCTGCGGGCCTTCCTCCAACAGCATCTTCAGGGCTTCCCCCGCGTCGCCGACCACCGGGATGTCCGTGGGCACGTTCTTCCCAATCTCCGCCGGATCGATGTCGATGTGCGCCACCGTCGCCGATTTGGCGAAGTGCTCGAGATTGCCCGTCAGCCGGTCGTCAAACCGCGCCCCGATGTTGATGAGCAGGTCCGCTTCGTACAGCGCCTTGTTCGCGGCGTAGGATCCGTGCATCCCGCCCATGCCGAGAAACAGCGGATGGCTCGCCGGAAAGCTCCCGAGACCCAACAGGGTGTTGACCACCGGCAGCCGCGCCTGTTCCGCGAACTGGCGCAGCAAATCCTGGGCCCGCGCGTGCAGGACGCCCGCGCCCGCCAACAGCACCGGCCTTTTCGCCGAGCGAATGGCCTCGAGCACCTTGCGGATCTGCATCCGGTGCGGAATGACCGTCGGCTGGTACCCCGGCAGGTGCACCTCCACCTGGTCGTCGAACCATCCCATCGCGTTGGAGACATCCTTCGGGATATCGACCAACACCGGGCCGGGCCGCCCCGTCGTGGCGATGTGAAACGCCTCCCGGATGATGCGGGGGAGTTCCGACACGTCGCGGACCTGGTAGTTGTGCTTCGTGATGGGCATCGTGATCCCGACGATGGACGCCTCCTGGAACGCGTCGCTGCCGATGACCTGCGTCGCCACCTGCCCGGTGAACACCACCAGCGGCAGCGAATCCAACATCGCGTCGGCGATGCCGGTGACCAGGTTGGTCGCACCGGGACCCGACGTGGCGATGACGACACCGGGCTTCCCCGTGACCCGGGCGTACCCCTCCGCCGCGTGGATGCAACCCTGCTCGTGCCGGGCAAGGATGTGCGGGATCCCCCCGTCGTACAGCGCGTCGTAAATGGTCAACACCGCTCCCCCGGGATAGCCGAAGATCACTTCGACCCCCTCCCGTTTCAGAGCCTCGACGAGCATCCGGGATCCGTTCATCAACGGCTTCACCGAAGCTCCCGCCGGCGCCGATGGCTTCAGATCGACACCCATACAACTCCCCTCCTCATCCCGTGTTCTTGCGCGGACCCACCGCCGCAACGTCCGGCCGCCCTTCGGCGGCGCCGGATTCGCGCCGCCCCCGTGTGCGTCAGACCTTTAAGATACCGCCCGTGTTGGCGGAGGTCACCAGTTTCTGATACCTGGCCAGATAGCCGCTTTTCACCTTCGGTTCGGGCGGCTGCCACAAGGCGCGCCGGCGCGCGAGCTCCTCCTCGGAGACGAGCACCTCAATCGTCCGGCTCGGCAGGTCAATCACGATGCGGTCCCCGTTCTCCAACAAGGCGATGGGCCCGCCCTCGGCCGCCTCCGGCGAGATGTGGCCGACGGCGATGCCGCGCGTCGCGCCCGAGAACCGTCCGTCGGTGATGAGCGCCACTTTCGTCCCGAGCCCGCGGCCGACGATGGACGAGGTGGGCGCGAGCATCTCCGGCATCCCCGGACCGCCCTTGGGTCCCTCGTACCGGATGACGACGACGTGTCCCTCCCGGACCTCGCCGCTGTCGATGCCCTGCTGCGCCTCCTCCTGCGAGTTGTAGATGATGGCCTCGCCCTCGAAGCGCACAATGGACGGATCCACCCCGCCGACCTTGATCACCGCCCCGTCCGGGGCCAGATTCCCATAGAGAATGGAGAGTCCCCCCACCGGGCTGTACGGATTCTCCTTGCGGCGGATGACCCGCTCGTCGAGGATCTGGGCGTCCTGGACGTTTTCCGCGATGGTCCGGCCGGTGACGGTGATGCGGTCCGCGTGGATCAGGCCGGGAATCGACAGGAGCTCCTTGATGATGGCGCTGATGCCGCCCGCTCGGTGCACATCCTGGATGGAGTATTCCGACGCCGGGCTGATCTTCGAAAGGTACGGCACGCGCTCGGCAATCTGATTGATTCGCCGCAGGTCGTAGTCGATGCCGGCCTCGTTGGCGATGGCGAGCAGGTGCAGCACCGTGTTGGTGGAGCCGCCCATCGCCATGTCGAGGGCGAAGGCGTCGTCGATGGCCTCCGCGGTGATGATGTCCCTCGGCCGGATGTCCTCCTGCACCATGCGGATGAGGTGCTTGGCGGCGTCGAGGATCAGCTGGTAGCGGTCTTTCGAGGTCGCGACGATGGTTCCGTTGCCGGGCAGCGCGATGCCGAGCATCTCCATGATGCAGTTCATGGAGTTGGCGGTGAACATGCCCGAACAAGACCCACACGTCGGACACGCCAACGTCTCCAGTTCCTGCAGCTCGTCGGCGGTGATGTGCCCGGCCTGGTAGGCGCCGACGCCCTCGAACACCGAGGAGAGCGACAGCGTTCGCCCGCTGCGCGACCGGCCGGCCTCCATCGGACCGCCGGAGACGAACACGGCCGGCACGTTGGTGCGCACCGCAGCCAGCAGCATGCCGGGCGTGATCTTGTCGCAGTTCGGGATGTAGAACACCCCGTCAAACCAGTGCGCGTTGATCATCGTCTCGGCGGAGTCCGCGATGAGTTCCCGGCTCGGCAGCGAGTAGCGCATGCCGATGTGCCCCATGGCGATCCCGTCGTCCACGCCGATGGTGTTGAATTCGAACGGAATGCCCCCCGCCTCCCGGATGGCCTCCTTGACCATCCTGCCCATCTCCTGCAGGTGGACGTGGCCCGGGACGATGTCGACGTACGAGTTGCAGACGCCGATGAACGGTTTCGGAAGGTCGGTCGGTTTGACCCCCGTCGCGTACAGCAGGCTGCGGTGAGGGGCGCGATCGACCCCTTTTTTAATCATGTCGCTTCGCATAGGGTATGGGTCCCGCCTTTCTGGTGAGGTGCACGGTGCTCTGCGAGCCGGGGCGTCAGAGCGCGGGCTGCCGTTCCGGATACACCTTGACGCCGTCGGTCACCGCGTGTTTGCGGAACTCGGCGAGCAGCTGGTGCGTGATGGCCCCCGGTTTCCCGTCTCCGATGACACGCCCGTCGACCTTGATGACCGGCACGATCTCGGCGGCCGTCCCCGTGAGGAACACCTCATCCGCGGTGTACACGTCGTGGCGGGTGAAGGGCTCCTCCTTGACGGTGTATCCCAATTCGCGGGCGATTTCGATGATGGCGTTGCGGGTGATGCCCTCCAGGGCCCCGAGGTACGCGGGCGGCGTCCAGAGCACCCGGTTGCGCACGATGAAGATGTTGTCCCCGGAGCACTCGGCCACATAGCCCTCGGTGTTGAGTGTCAACGCCTCGCCGGCACCGGCGAGGTTGGCCTCGATGCGGATGAGGATATTGTTGAGGTAGTTCAGAGACTTGACCTTCGGGTTGAGGATGTCCGAACGATTGCGGCGGGTCGCGACGGTCACCACTTCCATGCCCCGTTCATAGAATTCCTTCGGATACAGGGCCAGCTGCTCCGCGATGACGATCACATTCGGGCGCCTGCAGCTCGCCGGGTCCAGACCGAGATTCCCGACTCCGCGCGAAACCACCAGGCGGATGTAGGCATTCTCCAGCTGGTTCTGGCGCACCGTATCCACCACGATTTTTTCCATCTCTTCCATGGAATAAGGGATGGTCAGGAGAATGGCCTGCGCGGAATCGTAGAGGCGAACGAGATGCTCGCGGAGCCGGTAGATGTTTCCGCCGTACGCGCGGATGCCTTCAAAGATGCCGTCGCCGTAGAGAAATCCGTGATCGTAGACGGAGATCTTCGCGTCCTCTTTGGTCACGAACTCCCCGTTCATGAAGATCCACTGCGTCGTCTGGGTCACCGTTTTCCACACTCCCACGCGTTGTTCGTTCCCCGCCACAGATTCGTTTTCTACGAAAAATGTCCGAATGTTCCAAAGCGCAATGGTTGCGGGAACCTCGCCCGGCCATGCTCGCCCGGAACCCTTCGAACGTTCGCGAGTACAGCGAAAAGCTGTGGTTTGTTCGTGATTGTAAGTCGGTTTCAAAAGCATGTCAATGTACGAATGAGCCCGGCGACAGAATGTAAGCGATTACGAGATTTTTTCGTAAACGCTTACTTTGTTGCCGGGCGCGGAAATCGTCAGACTTCGAAATTTTTTTGGCGTTCACCGGGCGTCGCGTCCCAGGGCCTTCCGGAGCAGGTGCCGGAATCGAATCGCCGGGCCGTCCGACGGGACGTGCGCCTCCTCCCGCATGTCGAACGGGGCGTGCGCGGGGCGAAGGGATTCCACAATCCGCCGGTCCTCATCCAGGACGTGGAGGGTATGCGTCAGGTGGTGTTCATCGAGGAGCGCGGCCTCCTGTGCGAAATTGCGCAGACACGCGCCGAAGATGCGGGTCGTCTGGTCATCGACCGGCGTGAAGACGAGGACGGTGCACATCTGTGCAGCCGCGGCGACCGGCGCTCGGATGATCCACAGGTTCGGGAACCAAAGCTCGATTTCCACCTGTTCCTCCGGGCTCCAGGGGTCTTCCCGCGGCGGCCGCGGCGGTTCCATCGGGTGGGACCGGCGAAACGGCGCCGGGTGGATCCACAGCCGGTCGCCTTCGGCACCATAGCGGAGGTGGTGGACCATCGGATCGACCTCGCCGGTGGTGTCGGCGTGGACAAACGGCAGATGGGACACATCGAGAGAATTTTCAACGGTGCGTGTGAAGTGCGCCCGCCAGAGCAACTCGAAATGGATTCGGCGGTACTCCGGATCCTCCAACTCCGGGAACAGCCGCAGCGGGCGAGGGGTCTCGCCCGTGTAGAGCCACACCCACCCGGCGCGCTCCATCACCGGACGCACCGGGACCCGGGCCCGAGCGGGGATGGCCTCCTCCGGCCGGTTCGCCGGGACCCGCGTGCACCGTCCCTCCCGGTTGAACCGCCAACCGTGAAACGGGCAGACGATCTCGCCTTGCGCGACGCAACCGTCCCCCAGATGCGCGCCGCGGTGCGGACACCGGGCTCCGATGGCCGATGCCACACCGTCCGCACCGCGAAACAGCACCCATTCCTCACCGTGCACCCGGACCGGGATGGGACCGGGCGCAAGCTCCTCCGACCGCGCCACGGCATACCACGCTTCGCGCAACATTCGTCATCCCTCCATCGCGTCGTGATGACGAATATATGCAACGCGCGAAAGACAGGCGCGGACAGGAGCCCTCAGCGGCCCGGTTCGCGGTCATCCCACAGGAGGGCGAACACCGCCGCCGGGCCGTGAATCCCGACGGTGCCGTCCCCCTCGATGTCGGACGACCGGCTCGGTCCGGTGATGAAATTGACGGACGAAGCCACCGCGTCCGGCCGCTCGGCCACGATGGCCAGCGCCTCTCCCAGGCGGGTGTGCAACCGGCTCACCGGGACGAGCGCGATATGCACGGGCGGCAGCAGGCTCACCGACCGTCCCTGTTCGGGCGACGTGACGACGCCGATGGTCCCGGTGTCGGCCACCGCGAAATCGCATCCGGTGATCCCCACGTCCACCTGTGCCAGCCGCCGGATCACCGTGCGCCCGTCCTCCTCGGGCGACCACGCCACCTGCTCGTACCCGGCCAGGACCTCCTCGAGTCCGTGGGCCCGGACCCAGGACGGCCCCCAGGTGCCAATCCGCCGCGGCGCCAGTTGCGCGAGCAGATCCGCAAGCCCGGTGCGCAGGGCCGCCAGGTTCTCGAATGCGCGCGCGTGGCCGCCCAGCTTCTCCAGCTCCGTGATGAATTTTTCAACCCGCGCCTCCATCGGGAGGTGGTAGTCCCGCCAGAAGGCCGGCGCGCCGACCTCGTCCCGGGCGGGCGGTTCGCAGAGGGGAGCCGGTCGGCCGAGACGCGCCGCAATCCGCTGCAGAAACGCCGCCTCATTCACGCTCGTCCCCTCCTTTCACGCCATCCTGCCGGGGCGCATCGTTTGACGCACGGCCCTGGTGCAAATCGTCGTCCGGCCGTCCTGTGACCGCCGTGCGCTCGGAGCGCGCTTCGGCCGCCCGCTCCGCCAACTCGGAGGACAGGCGTTTCCAACGGTCGCGGAATGGCGCCGGATCGAGCGCCGGCGCGTGCCGGCTGTGCGTCCATCCGAACAGGGGGCCGAACGTCGACTCGATGTACCCCTGCCGCACCAGGGGCCGCTGCGCGGTCCTCGCCACGCGCAGCACGAACCGGTACCGCCCCGGGCTCGCGAACACCTGGCGGAACCCGCGGAACGCCATCCGTTCGGCGGATTTGACGCGGCCCTCGCGGACGTTGCGCTGCCGCAGCCGAACCAGCATATCGTGCAACGGGATCTTGACGGGGCAGGCCTCGTAACACGCCCCGCAGAGGCTCGACGCGTACGGCAGATCCGCGTATTCCGGCCCCTGATTGAGCAGCGGCGTCAACACCGCGCCGATGGGCCCGGAGTACACCGATCCGTACGCGTGCCCG
Source organism: Alicyclobacillus sp. (assembly GCF_023511815.1). Lineage (GTDB taxonomy): Bacteria > Bacillota > Bacilli > Alicyclobacillales > Alicyclobacillaceae > Alicyclobacillus_H. The sequence goes on along the minus strand of NZ_JAIMAV010000011.1, from coordinate 36,546 downwards.
CCGATCTGCCGGTACACCGGGCACACGTTCAGACACGCCCCGCACCGGATGCAGTGCAGGACCTCCTGAAAGTCCGGGTCCCCGAGCTGCGACGACCGGTTGTTGTCCAGGATGACGACGTGCAGTTCCTCCGGTCCGTCCAGCTCATCCGGCCGTCTGGGGCCGGTGATCATGCTCATGTACGCGGTCAGCTTCTGCCCCGTCCCGGCGCGCGGCAGGAGATTGGCCATCACCTCGAGATCCGCGAAGGTGGGCAAAAGCCGTTCCATGCCCATCATCACGATGTGGACGGGCGGCAGGGTCGTGACCATGCGCCCGTTGCCCTCGTTCGTGAAGAGGACCACGGTGCCGGACTCGGCGATGCCGAAATTGCAACCGGTGATCCCCACGTCGGCCTGAAGAAACTTCTCGCGCAGCTGCCGCCGGGCGAAGCCGGCCAACGACGGCGTGTCCGTGCCCAGGTTCTCGCCGCCCGCCTTGGTGAACAGATCCCGGATCTGCTCGCGATTCTTGTGAATCGCCGGCGCGATGATGTGCGACGGGGCCTCGCCCGCGAGTTGGATGATGTACTCGCCGAGATCGGTCTCCACCACCTCCGCGCCGAGCGCCTCCAGATGGCGGTTGATGTGCACCTCTTCCGAGACCATCGATTTGGATTTGACAATCCGCCGGGCCTGCTTTTCCCGGACAATTCGCGTCACGACTTCGGAGGCCTCCGCGGCGTCCGCGGCGAAGTGCACATGACCCCCGCGGGCGCGGACGTTGTCCGCGAACTGCTTCAGATAGTAGTCCAGGTGCGCCACGGTGTGCGCGCGAATGCGCCGACCCTGCTCCCGCCAGTCCTCCCAGCGGCCGAGCTCGTCCGCCGCGCGCAGCTTGTTGTTCTTCAGCCGGGCGGTGGTGAACCGCACCGCCTTGCGCAGAAACTCGTCCTGAAGGGCCTGATGGGCCCGTTCCATCACCGTGGTCCGATGCCCTGCCTCCATCACACCACGACCTTTCCAATCCGCATGCCTTCGTACAGCAGCTGCGCCAGATGCAGGACGCGCACGGGCTTGCCCTCGTGCCGCATGCGGCCCCCGATGTTCATCAGGCATCCCATGTCGGTTCCGACCAGCACCTCGGCCTGGGTTTCCAGAACATGCTCCACCTTCTCATCGACCATCGCGGTGGACACCTCGTGCATCTTCACCGCAAATGTCCCGCCGAACCCGCAGCAGTCGGAGGCGCCGGGCAAATCGACCAGTTCGAGGTCGCGCACCCGCCTGAGCAACCGCAGCGGCTCGTCACGCACGCCGAGCAGGCGCGACCCGTGGCACGACGGATGGTAGGTGACTCGGTAGGGGAACTGGGCGCCGAGGTCCTCCACGCCCAGGACGTTGACCAGGAACTGCGAGAACTCATAGGTCTTCTTCGCCAGCTCCTGCGCCCGCCAGGCGAGGGCGGGATCGTCCGCGAACAGTTCCGGATAGTAGTGGTGAATCATCCCGGTGCACGAACCGGACGGGGACACCACGTAATCGGCGTCGAGAAACGCGTCCAGCAACGTCTTCGCCACCGCGCGCGCCTCGTCCCGGTACCCGCTGTTGAAAGCGGGTTGTCCACAGCAGGTCTGACCCTCGGGAAACTCCATCTCCACGCCGTGCGCCGCCAGAATCCTGGCCATCGCCTCCCCGACATCGGGGAAGAAGTTGTCGACCAGACACGTGATGAACAGTGAAACTTTCAATGAATTCGCTCCCCCTCGCGTCTCGGAGCGCCGCGATGGCGTCCCGCGGTCCGGCCTCTAGTGTGCGCCAAGCACCGGGAAACCGCAAGCGTACACCGGCGATTTCCAGTCAAACCGTTCGCCGTCCGCCCCCCTGCGCGGCCGCGCGCATCCGGCGCCACGATTCCGCGAGCACACCCCAGTCGGCGCTGAGCGCCACCCAGGTCACGCCCCGCTCCAGCCAGCCGCGCGCCGCCGCCCCGTCCTTGGCGAAGATGGCGACCGGCAGGTGATATTCCCGCACCGTTTGAATGGCCCCGCAGAGCGCCTCCAACACCGCCGGGTGATCCATCTGCCCCGCCACCCCGAGATCCACCGAAAGGTCGTAGGGTCCGAGAAACACGCCGCTCACGCCGGCCAGGTTGCAGTATTCGGGCAACGCCTCGAATTGCGCCCGCGATTCGGCCATCACCCACACCTGGGTCCGCGCGTTCGACTGCGCGGCCAGCTCATCTCCACCGACGCGCCCGAATCCCGCCGCTCCCACGAACGGGTTGCTGCCGCGCCGGCCCTGGGGCGGGTATTTCACCCGTTCCACCACCCGCCGGATGTCCTCCGGCGTGGGAGACCCCGCGACGATGACGCCGGTCAGGCCGTGATCGAAAACAGGGGCCAGATGCATCGCGTCCTCCAGCGTGCACCGGACAAACACGTCGATTCCGGCACCGGCATTGATAAACTGCGCCATGCGATCCGCCGAAAACGTCCCGTGCTCCGCGTCGAGCACCACGAAATCAAGCCCCGCCGCCGCCGCCACCCGAACGACGGTGGGGTCGTGCCCCAGCAGAAACGTGCCGAATCGCCGCGCGTCCAGGCCGCGGTGATCAGTTGGAGTCAGGTCCATCGAAAGCCCTCCTTTTTCATGGACAAAGGGCCCCGCCCCCGCCGCCAGGACGGCAGGGTCGAGGGCCCTCCGGATTTGTCGACGCCGTCAGCGCACCCCAGGCGCGCCGCTGACGTGCGTGGAGACCGCGTGTTCCTTGCGCAGCGACAACACCAGCAGGGTGCACACCACCAGGAACACCGCCATCACGTACAGCCCGGTCTGGGTGCTTCCCGTGGCCTGCTTCACGTAGCCGAGGATGTACGGCCCCACGAAGCCGCCCAGGTTCCCCACCGAGTTGACAATCGCGATGCCGACCGCGGCGGTCGCCTCCGTCAGGAACAGGTTCGGCAGCGCCCAGAACGGCCCATAGAAACAGTAGATGCCGAACACACCGATGGTCAAGAGGATGATGGACCAGGTGACATTCCCGGTGGCCATGCCCATCAACACCAGCGTCACCGCGCCGACGAACGGCGGAAGCGCGGTGTGCCAGCGGCGCTCCAGCGTCCGGTCGGAATGGCGCCCGTTCCAGACCATGCCGATGGCGCCGGCGATGTACGGGATCATCGCCAACAGGCCGACGGTGGTGTTGGAGAAGTGGCTCGACATCGCCTTGACAATCTGCGGCATCCAGAAGTTGATCCCGTAGAACCCGGTCGTCAGGCAGAAGTAGACGCCGGCGAACAGCCACACGCGGCCATTCGTGAACACCTGGCCGATGGTGAGCTTCTCGCGCTTCAGCTTCGCCTCGCGCTCCTTCTCCAGCTCCCCGTTGAGCCAGTCCTTCTCCTCCTGGGTCAACCAGTTGGCGTTGTTCGGGCGATCCGGCAGCAGGTACAGCGTCAGAATGCCGCACACGACGGCCGGCAGCCCCTCGAGGATGTACAGCCAGCGCCAGCTGCCCCAGCCGAGCCAGTGGATGTGGTCGAGAATGAGACCTGACACGGGCGCGCCGATGATGTTCGAGAGCGCAAGCGCTGTCATGAACAGCCCGACGGCCTTCGCCTGGTCCTGCGTGCGGAACCAGAACGTGATATACAGGATCATGCCGGGAAAGAAACCGGCCTCCGCGACGCCCAGGAGGAATCGCAGGATGTACAGATGCGTCACGTTTTCGACCGCGGCGGTCAACATCGCCACGATGCCCCAGCTGACCAGAATGCGCGCGATCCACACCCGTGCACCGACGCGGTGCAGGATCATGTTGCTCGGCACCTCAAAAATGAAATAACCGATGAAGAAAATGCCCGAGACCAACCCGAACGCCTCCGCGCTGATGCCGAGCGCCTTGTTCATCGTCAGCGCGGCGTAACCGGTGTTCGTCCGGTCCAAAAACGCGACGATGTACAGGATGATGATCCACGGAATGATGTGGTTTCTCACCTTGCGCGTCGCGCTGGCCGCCACGTCATGGACGGCGGTGACATTCGCCATGAAAGAACCCCCCTGTCCGGCTGAGCCGGTGATATAATACTCGAATAATATCACGTTTCACCGTTTTGAACTATCATTTTGTCGCTTGCAAAAGTTTCCCGAAACCAAAAGAACCGGACGGGCAAGCGCGCCTTTGCGAGCGAGTGGAGGGATTCCCATGCGATTTGCCGAGAGAATGGAACGGCTGGGCACCGAGAACGCCTTCGAGGTGCTGGCGGAGGTGACCCGCCTGCGCCGCGCCGGGCGGGAGGTGCTCAGCTTCGCCATCGGCGAACCCGACTTCGACACGCCCGAACACATCAAGGAGGCCTGCATCCAGGCCCTGCGCGAGAATCTCACGCACTACGCGCCCTCGGCCGGCCTCCCCGAGCTGCGCGAGGCCATCGCCCGCCACGTGAGCGAGACCCGCCGCATCGATGTGCATCCCGACGAGGTGGTGGTCACACCGGGCGCCAAGCCGATCCTGTTCTTCGCGATTCACGCGCTGGTCAACCCGGGCGACGAGGTCATCTTCCCCAATCCCGGCTTTCCCATCTACGAATCGGTCATCCGCTTCGTGGGCGGACATCCGGTGCCCATGCCGCTGGTGGAGTCGCGCGGCTTCGCCTTCGACGCCGACCACCTGCGCAGCCTGGTGACCCCGCGGACGAAGCTCATCATCCTCAACAGTCCGCACAATCCCACCGGCGGTCTGCTCTCCCCGGATGATCTCGAGGTCGTCGCGGACCTCGCCCGGACGTACAATCTCTGGGTGCTCTCGGATGAGATCTACAGCCGGCTGGTCTACGACGGGACGTTCGCGAGCGTCGCGTCGCTGCCCGGGATGAAGGAGCGCACCGTCGTCCTCGACGGCTTCTCCAAGACCTACGCCATGACCGGGTGGCGCCTCGGATACGGCGTGATGCCGGCCGCGCTCGCGGAGCACATCGCCCGCCTCGTGACCAACTCGGAATCGTGCGTCAACACGTTCGTTCAGTACGGCGGACTGGCCGCGCTGACGGGCCCCCAGGACGCGGTCGATCGAATGGTCGCCGAATTTCGGGCCCGCCGCCGGCTGATGGTCGAGGGGCTCAACGCCATCCCGGGTGTCACGTGCCTGTGGCCCGGTGGAGCCTTCTACGTCTACCCCAACGTCACCGAGGCGTGTCGAAGACTCGGATTCGACGACGGGCGCGCCCTGCAGCAGTACCTGCTGCACGAGCACGGGATCGCCGTCCTGCCCAGGACCGCGTTCGGATCGCCGCTGCCGGAGGAGTCCGACGTGTACGTCCGGCTGTCCTACGCGACCTCGCGCGACAACATCGAGCGAGGCCTCGAGCGCATGCACCGCGCCCTCGCGCGCTGAAACCCGGAGCATGCGGGCGGCCGGTTCACAGGAACCGGCCGCCGTCCACCTTCACAATCTCGCCGGTGACAAACCGCGCCTCCGCCAGCGCCACGACCACCTCGGCCACATCCTCCGGTGTCGCCGCCCGTTGCAGCGGCGTGTCGGCCGCCAGGCGTTGCACGTGATCGTCATGCCCCATCACCCATCGCGTCATCACAATCCCCGGCGCGACGCCGTTGACCCGCACCTGGGGCGCCAGCACCCGGGCCAGGGACTTGGTCACGCTGATGCCCGCCGCCTTCGAGGCCGCGTACGCAATGGAACTGCCGAGGCCCGTCAACCCGGCGACCGACAGGACGTTGACCATCGCCCCCCGCGCCTCCTTCAGGGCGTCGGCCGCCGCACGCGCACAGTGGAACAGCCCCTTCACGTTGACGTCCCACACCCGGTCCCAGCGTTCGTCCGTCAGGCCCTCCAGATCGGCGTGATCGACATAGTCGGTCGTCCCCGCGTTGTTGACCAGCACATCCAGGCGCCCGAATCGGTCCAACACCGTTCCCACCATCTCCCGCACCTGGCGGTCATCGGCCACATCCGCCCGCACCGCCAGCGCGGGCACCCCCAACGCCCGCACCTCCTCGGCGGTCGCCTCCGCCTCAGCCTGCGAGCGGGAGTAGTTCACCACCACCCCCATCCCCCTGCGCGCGAACGCAAGGGCGCAGGCCCTCCCGATGCCCGTCCCGCCTCCGGTGATGAGGGCAATCCGCTGTGTCATCCGGCACTCTCCTCCTCAGGACTGATTCGACAGATCCACGTATTTGATTTCGACAATCTTGCCGTCTTTCACCTGCACCACGTTGTAACCGTGCAGGCCGTCGCCGTGGCTGTCGAAGTTGTACACCCCCTCCGCGCCGTGATAATCGTGGATGTTGAGCAGCCCCTGCCGAATCTGGTCGGGCGATGTGCCGTACTGATTCATCACCTGCGCCAGGATGTTGACCGCGTCGAACGGCCACGCGCTGTGCTGATCGGGCGGCTCGTTGTATTTTTGCTCCCACAGCTTGGCGAACGCCTTGGCGGCGTCGTTGGCGTCCGGCGAGAAATCCTGCACGCCGTACACGCCGTCGATCGCGCTGCCGCCCAGTTTGATGGAGATTTGGCTGGCGACCGCGGGCGATCCCACGACCGGCATCTTGAACCCGAGCTGACGATACTGGCGGAGCAGTTGCGCCGCGTCCTCGGCGTTGGTCATGTACAGCGCGACGACCTCGGGTTTGGCGTTCGCCACGTGCTCCAAAAAGGGCGTGAAGTCCTTCGTCGACGTCTGGTACCCCTCGTCCGCCACCACCGTCGCGCCCAGCTTCTCGAGCTTGTCTTTCAACAACTGGTTCCCGGCCGTCCCGAAGTCGTCGGTGTCATGGATGATGGCGACCTTCTTCAGCTTCATCGTGTTGACAATCCAGTCGGCCATCACGGCCGAGGCGTAGTTGTCGTTCGGGCGGAACCGAAACACCCATGGATTGCCCGCCTGCGTCAACTTCGGGCTGGTGCCGCCGATGAGGGTCGGCACCTGAGCGCGCTGGATGTACGGCTCCGTCGCCTGGACGATGGTGCTCTTGATGGACCCGATAACCACCGGGATCTGCGGGTCGGAGAACAGCTTTTGAATCGCCGCCACGCCCGACTGGTTCGTCCCCTGGTCGTCCTCCACCACCAGCTCCAGTTTCTTGCCGTGAATCCCGCCCTGGGCGTTGATCTGGTCGATGGCCAGTTGCGCCCCATCCCGCTCGAATTTCCCGTTGAGCGCATCGCTGCCGGTCAGACCGGTCTCCATGCCGATCTTGATCACGCCGCCACCGCCGCCCGCGGCCGCTGCGCCCGCCGGCGCGGCCGACGTGGGCTGGTTCCCGCTGCCGCAAGCGGTCACCCCGGCCATGAGCGCGATGGCCGCCAGGCTCGTCCCCCAAGTCCTCCAACGCATACACATCCCCCTTTTCTCCGATCCGGTGGAACCATCCACCCTGGGCACATCCCAGATCCTTCCGTTTGGCGTCGCGGGCCGGTTTCCTCAAGCCGGGCCCGGCCATTGCCGCACCCGGCCCAGCCACCTCACCCCCCTCCTTCCCGGACCCCCCGCACATACCCGGAGAATGCCCCCGCGATGAGCGCCGACCAGGTGGTGCCGACGTAATCCGCCCCCCAGCGCAGACGGTCGCGGGCCGCGTGGGGGTTGGGGACGTGAATCCCCACCCGCACGCCGTGGCGGCGGCCGGCATTCAGAATCTCGTCGATGGCCTCCCGCACCGGCGGCGCGTCCGGCTGACCCGCGCATCCGAGCGAGACGGACAGGTCCGTCGGCCCGATGTACGCCACATCCAACCCCGGGACCGACAGAATCTCGTCAATTCGCTCGAGCGCCCGCCGGGTTTCGATATGCACGGCGATGCACGTCTCCCGGTTCGCCTCCTCCAAATAACGGTCCACCGCAATGGCCCCGAAGCGCGCGGCCCGGATGGAGAAGGCGGCTCCCCGTTTGCCGAGCGGCGGGTATTTGGCCGCCTCCACCACGGCCAGGGCCTCCTCCGGGCTGTTGACCTGCGGCACGTGAAGGCCATGCGCGCCGCGGTCGAGCGCCTTGAGGATCTCCGTCCGCTCCCCCGACACCACCCGCACCATCGGCGTAACGCCGGCGTTCTCGGCGACGGCGCACAGCATCTCAATCTGCTCATGCGTGAACGTCCCGTGCTCGTTGTCGAGGACGACCGCGTCGAAGCCGGCGTACGCCGCCATCTCCACCAACGCCGCGGACGGCACCCCGATGAAGATGGACAGCGGCGGATCGGCGGTGGGATCCAAGAGTTTTCGTTTGAAGGTATTCCGCATGCCCATCACCCTCTCGTGACGGCCGGCGGCCGCAGGATGGCGCCCTTGTCGGCCGAGGAGACCAGGGCCGCGTAGCGGGCGAGCACGCCGGATTGGATCTTCGGCGGCTTCGGGACGAATCGCGCGCGGCGCTCCGCGAGAACCGATTCGTCCACCAGCAGATCCATCCGGCGCTCGTCGATGTCAATCCGGATCAGGTCCCCGTCCTCCACCAGACCGATGGGCCCGCCGGCGGCGGCCTCCGGCGACACGTGTCCGACGCACGGCCCGCGGGTGGAGCCGGAGAACCGGCCGTCGGTCACGAGGGCGACCTGATCGCCGAGTCCCATCCCCATCAGCACCGCGGTCGCCGCCAGCATCTCGCGCATGCCCGGTCCGCCCCTCGGACCTTCATAGCGGATGACGACCACGTCGCCCGCCCGAATCCGCCCCTCTCGCATCGCGGAAATGGCGTCCTCCTGGCTGTCGAACACGCGGGCCGGGCCGGTGTGCCGCCGCATGGCCGGGACCACCGCGCTCTGTTTCACCACGCAGCCATCCGGCGCGAGGGATCCCCTGAGAATCGCGAGACTCCCCTGCGGCGCGTACGCGTCGGCGATCGGGCGAATCACCTTCGGATTCCGGTTTTCCACCGCCGCCACCGACTCGGCCAGGGTGGTGCCGAGCGCCGTCCGCTCCTGCATGTGCAACAGCGGCGCCAGCTCCTTCACAATCACCGGGACACCGCCCGCCTGCTCCACGTCCCACAGGGTGTGCGGCCCCGACGGTTTGGCCTTGATGATGAGCGGCGTCTCGCGGCTGGCCCGCTCGAAATCGTCCGGCGTGATGGACAATCCCTGTTCCGCGGCGATGGCCGGAATGTGCAACAGGGCGTTGGTCGAACCCCCGATGGCCATCGCCACCCGCACGGCGTTCTCGAACGATCGCGGCGTGATGATGTCCAGCGGTTTCAGGTCCTCACGCACCATCTCGACGATGCGCCGGCCGCTCTGACGCGCGATGTAAGCCTTGTTCTCGGCCACGGCGTGGGCGGTGGCGCAGCCGGGCAGCGCCGCGCCCAGCACCTCGGCGACAATGGCCATGGTGTTGGCGGTCCCCATCATCGCGCACGAACCGGGGCCATTGGTCACGCTCTGCTCCATCTGTTCGAACTCCTCCGGGGACATCGTCCCGGCCAATACCCGGCCGGCCGCCTCCCGGATCTCGTAGATCGCCTTGCTCTCCCCGTTGTACTTGCCGGGCATCATCGGGCCGCCCGTCACCAGAAGCGCCGGGATGTTCAGACGATAGAGGGCCATCAGCATCCCCGGGATGATCTTGTCGCAGCTCCCGAGCATCACCAGACCGTCCAGGCGTTGCGCCTGCGCCATGATCTCGATGGAATCCGCGATGCACTCCCGGCTCGGCAACACGTAATACATTCCGTCGTGGCCCTGAGCGATGCCGTCACACAGTGCGATCACGCCGAATTCAAACGGGTATCCGCCCGCCTCCTCAATCCCCTTGGCCACCAGCTCCGCCAACCCGTTGAGGTGGACGTGCCCGGCGTGCATCGCGTTGTACGAGTTGGCGATCCCGATGAACGGTTTGGAAAAGTCGCTCTTCTTCAGGCCTGCCGATTTCAACAGCGCCCGCTGTCCCCCGCGCAGATACCCCTCCGTCACCTCGCGGCTGCGCCACGGCTTGCTCGTTCCCGGTTCATTCATCCCGTCGGTCCCCCCTTGACGTCCAACAGCACATGATCGGCGGTGCGCAGGATGTGCGCCCGCATGCGTGCCTCGGCCAGCTCCGGTTGCCGGTCGCGGATCGCCTCGAAAACCCCCCGGTGCTCCGCGAACCCGGTCGTCACCTCCAGGTCATCCTGCAGGGCCCGGCGCCGGTACACCCGCTCGACCGCCGCCACCTGCGCCAGTGTGCTGGCCAACACCGCGTTCTGCGCCAACTCCCGGATCATCGCATGAAACCGCCCGTTCGCGGCCGCCAGGGCGTCGCGGTCTGTGCTCTCGACGAGGCGCCGCATTTCGGCCAGCTGAACGGCCAATTGGTCGATGGCCTGGTCGGATGCCTTCTGCGCCGCCCACCGCGCGGCCAGTCCCTCCAGATAGGCGCGCATCCAGTTGATCTCGTGCAGGGAGGTGTTGACCGCCGTGGAGACGTAGGTCCCGCGCCTGGGCACGGTCTGGACCAGGCCGATGTGCTCCAGCACGCGCAGAGCCTCCTTGACGGGCGTCGTGCTGATCCCCATCGCTTCGGCCAGCTCGCGCTCCTTCAGGTGCTGTCCCGGTGCGAAGCGGCCGCTGACGATGGCGTCCCGGATGAACTCAAGGGCGAGTTCCCGCAGAGACCTGACCTGCTCGATGCGCCGCGCCCAATCCTCTCGTTCGTACGCCATCGTCCCCTCCTTCCAGGCCCGCCGCAATCCACTCGATTATTTCAATCCATTTGATATATCAGATATTATATCCGCCACGATTCCCGTATGCACGGAGCTAGACGAAAAAATTTGGACCGGGACTCCCGTCCGGAATCCCGGTCCAAAGGCCGAACCCTGCCGCTGGCCCTATGTCCCCCACCCTCAGCGCCGCACACGATGCCGCTTTTGGTGCCGCTCATTGCGCCGCGAACGCCAGGAACCGATCCACCACCTGATCGATGAATTGAATGGTCGCCTCATCCGTCAGGCCCGCGTCGGAGAACTTGTCCTGGGCAAAGGTGACGAGGATCTCGTTGCCCCCGGGCGGCAGAGGCCGCGCGCCGACCCCCGGCGAGGCCAAGATCTCGCGCAGGTGCAGCTGAGCCCGAATCGTCCCCATCATCCCGGTGGACACACCGGCGACGAGCACCGGCTTGCCGATCATCCCCTTGTCCCCGCGGGACAGCCAGTCGATGGCGTTTTTCAGCACACCCGGGACGGACCAGTTGTACTCCGGCGTCACGATGAGGACGCTCTGCGCGCGTCGGATGCGCTCCTTGAACGCCCGAACGGTTGCGGGCGGCTGAGACTCCTGATCCTGATTGAAGAACGGCAGCTCGCCGATGGGCTCCACCTCGATGTCCCACCTGCCGCGATAACGTTCCTGCATCCACCGCGCCAGGCGCATGTTGAACGACGCCTGGCGCAGGCTGCCCACCAGTGCAATGCCGTTCATCGGCGCATCAACCCTGTTTCACCGCTTCGATTTCGAGGGAGACCTGAACCTGGTCTCCGACCAGTACACCGCCCGTCTCCAGCGGGGTGTTCCACTTGAGGCCGTAGTCCGTCCGATTGATGGTGCCGTGCGCGCTGAATCCGGCCCGGACGCCGCCCCACGGGTCCTTGCCCTGGCCCTCGTAGGTCACCAGGAACGTCTCCGGCCGCGTGACCCCGCGGATGGTCAGATCCCCGGTGACCTCGTATTCACCCTCGCTCTTCTTGACGATGCGGGTGGCCTTGAAGGTCATCTTGGGATGGTTCTCGACGTCGAAAAAGTCGGCGGAGCGCAGGTGGTTGTCGCGGTCCGCGTTGCGCGTGTCGACACTGGCGACGTCGACCGTGAACTCGATGGTGGCGGTCGTCAGGTCCTCCGGGTCCGCCTCAATCACCGCGTCGAACGTGTGAAACGTCCCCTTGACCCGAGAGATCACCATGTGCTTGATGCTGAAATCGACGCTGCTGTGGGTCGGATCGACCTTCCATTGAGATTTTGCCATGACCGAGCCTCCTATGCTTACAAAATGAAATTCACTCACAAAACATCAGGTCCTCAGGAGGAGTATGCCATGGGCGCACCGCGATGTCAAGTGTTCCCCCGGGATCACCCGTGGGCGCCACGTGGGCGTCGCTCCGAGAGCCCACGGAGGTTCCGCCTCCGCCAGCGGTGCAACCCATGGGACGCCGCCGCCAGGAGCGCCGGGACGAGACACCATCCCCACATGGTGACGTCCTGGTACAACCATCCCGCCAACAGACCCGGCACCATCGCCAGCAGCAGGGGCATCCAGGCCCACCGGGGCCGAACCCAGATCAACACCGCCCCCACCAGGAACAGCAGGGCGAACACCATGCCGGCCCCGCCGTCCCCTTCCAACTGGGGGATAGCATTCCCCACGCCGACCGCGGCGATAGCATACGATTGGAGGCCCACCCACACCGCGGCCAACACCCCCACCAATCCGGTCGCACCCTGCGCCAAGCGCCTCCACAGCATGTCCACAGCTCCCTTCCCCGCGTTCACGTCGCGTGCCGCCGATTTTCCACGCGGCCCCTCCCTGTCATTGTAAAACCGCCGCAGCGTCGGAACCTGTCGAATTGCGGCGGGATGACAAACGGCACGGGCGAAGCCGTGCCGTGAAATTCTCTGCGCGTGATGGACGTTTGGTCGACCGCTCCCGGTGTCCGGGATGCCCTCAGTTCCCGTACGGGGAGGATGGTTGGGACTGGGCGGAGGCGTCCGACATGCTGCCGAGCGTCACCTTCAGGGTCAACCGTTCGCTGCCTCGGTACACGGTCAACGTCACCTGATCCCCCGGCTGATGCGTGAACAGGTCCGTCCGCAGGTCGGCGATGTTCTGCACCGTCTTCCCGTCGATCCCGACGATCACGTCCTGCGCCTTCAGCCCGGCCTGCTGCGCCTGCGCAGAGGTGACCGCGCGCACCCACACCCCGTAATTGACCGGGACGTCCGGCTGATACACCGTCGGCAGACTGGACAGCGAGTAGCCCTCGATGCCGAGCGCCGGGTGATTCGCGTGTCCGGTCTTCAGAATCTGGTTGGCGATTTTCACGACCTCGTTGGAGGGGATGGCGAATCCCATACCCTCCACCCCCTGCGCGACGATCTTGCTGCTGTTGATGCCAATCACCTGGCCGGCGATGTTCAACAGCGGCCCGCCCGAATTCCCGGGATTGATGGCCGCATCCGTCTGAATGACCGTCTGGTAGTTGAGCGTCTCCTGGGTCTGCTCGTCCTGCACCGGCATCACGCGTTTGGGTGCGCTGATGATGCCGGAGGTGACGGTGTCCGCGAAATCCAGTCCCATCGGCGTCCCGATGGCGATGGCCGGCTCACCGGCCTGAAGATCGTCGGAGTTCCCGAAGGTGGCCGGGGTGATGTTCTGGACGCTGGAGACGGGCACCCTCAGAACGGCCAGGTCCGTGAACGGGTCGGTGCCGACCACGGTGGCGGGCACGTGTTTGCCGGAGTTCAGAACAACCTCGATTTTATCCGCTCCGGCGACCACGTGGTTGTTGGTGACAATGTATCCGGACTGGCTGTCTTTGTAAAACAGCACCCCGGTTCCGACGCCGCTTTCCTGCGACTGATCGGAGGTGTCGAAGAACGGGTTCTGGTTTTGCGTGTAATCGACGACACCCACCACCGCCGGTTCCACCTGCTTGACGACCTTCTCGATATCGCTCGACACATTGACGCTGGCCACCGTCGGGACCACACTCCCGGACACGCTCGGGGCCGAGGCGGTGCTCGCGCCGAGCGCCCCGACGCTTGGCGGCAACAGGCGAGTCGCCGCGAGCGTCGCCCCCGAGCCGACCAGCGCCGACAGCACCACGACACTGGCCCAACGCAACATGGAGGTCTTCACTGGGATCACCTCTTTTATGGGTTCGACCCTATTATGCCCTCGCTTTCTTGAAAATCGATTGAATGCAGTGCGCCTCGCCGCGGAAGAAGCTTGAGTTTTTGGCAGCTGTCCGATATCATTGGCGTTGTCAGAGTTAGCAGCCAGGTAATTGGAGTGCTAACAACACCACAGACGCTCGCTTCATTCACGAATCGCCGATTTGGTTGGGGATCTCATCATCTTGACCAGCGGAGGGATGTGAAATGAAGGCGTTGTTGTTGGCCGGTGGATTGGGCACTCGTCTACGTCCCCTCACTCTGCATCTGCCAAAGCCATTGGCCCCGGTGATGGACCGGCCGTGGCTCGAACACCTCATCGAACACCTCAAACTGCAGGGCATCGACGAATTTGTCATCGCCGTTCACCATCATGCGGATCGGATTGAACAGAAACTGGGGGACGGAGACCGTCTCGGCGTGCGCATCGCGTACAGCCGCGAACCGCGCCCGCTCGGCACGGCCGGCGCCATCCGGCACGCGCTGGACCTTCTCGGGGATCGATTCATCGTGGTCAACGCGGATATCATCCACCTCGTCCGTCTCGTCCCACTGCTTGAATTTCACCGCAATCACAGAGCCCTGGTGACCATCGGATTGACCGAGGTCGAGGACCCCAGCCACTTTGGCGTCGTCGAGCGAGCCTGGGACGGCCGCGTGTTGCGCTTCGTCGAAAAGCCCAGCCGTGAGCGGGCCCCCTCCAGGCTCGTCAACGCAGGGGTGTATGTGATGGAGCGGGCCGCCGTGGAGCGCATCCCGGCCGGACGCGAGGTGTCCATCGAACGGGAGACCTTCCCCGCGCTCATCGCGTCCGGGGCGGCGGTGTTCGGTTGTCCCGTTCAGGGGTACTGGCTCGACATGGGCACGCTCGAGCGCTACATGCAATTGCACCGCGACCTGCTGGACGAACGGGTGCATCTTCCCGGGATGCCCCGCGCCTCCCGCCCCGGCGTGTGGATCGGCCCGGGGGCGCGGGTGCATCCGGCCGCACGCCTGGTGCCACCCGTCTGGCTCGGCGAAGGATGCCGGATTGGGGCCGGTTGCACGGTGGGACCGCACGCCGTGATCGGCGCGGAGGTCGAACTGCTCAGCCACACACGGGTGACCGACGCGATCATCCTGCCGAGGGTGCAGGTGAGTGGAATCACAACAATTGGTAATGCTATTGTGGGCCCGGATTTTACAGCGGCGCTGCGACCCATCACCGCAGCGCAGACCGAGGGGGTGCTTCAACCTTGACTCATGTGGCGTATGTCAGCACCTACGTGCCCAAGCGATGCGGGTTGGCCACCTACACCGACCATCTGCGGCAGTGGGTCCGGGAGGCCGGCCGCGGCCGGGCGGAGGATACGGTCATCGCGATGGTGGACGACCAGGAGCGGCTGGAGGAGTACGACGCACGCACCTGGTTTCTGAGGCGTAATGTCATCGACGCCTACCGGGAGATGGCGCGGCGGCTCAACGAGAGCCCGGTGGACGTCGTGTCGTTGCAACATGAGTTCGGCATTTTCGGCGGGGATGCCGGGGCGCACATCGTGGAGTTCGTGCGGGAGCTCAGGAAGCCCCTGGTCACGACCTTCCACACGGTGCTCGAACACCCGGAGGAACCGTACCGCCGCGTTCAGCGGGCGCTGGCCGAGCGCAGCGACCGCATCGTCGTGATGAGCCGCTGCGCCCTGCAGATCCTCGGCCGCGTCTACGGCGTGCCGATGGGGAAGATGGTGCACATCCCGCACGGCACGCCGGTGCCGACACCCGAGCGGCGCAGCGCCATCCGCAAACTGCTCGGTTGGTCGGGAAGGCGCGTGCTGATGACCTTCGGGTTGCTCGGTCCGGGCAAGGGGATCGACCTCATCCTGCGCGCCCTGCCATCCGTCATCGAGCGCGTTCCGGATGTGTTGTATGCCATCGTCGGGCAGACCCATCCGGAAATTCGACGGCGGGACGGCGAGGCCTATCGGGAGCAGCTCGAGTCTATGGTCCGCAACCTCGGGTTGAGCAGGCATGTCGTGATGGTCAACCGGTACCTGTCGGAGCAGGACCTGGTGGATCACATCCTCGCCTGCGACCTGTACGTCACCCCGTATCCCGGCATGCAGCAGATCACCTCGGGCACCCTGGCGTACGCCGTGGGCCTGGGCCGCCCGGTCCTCTCCACCCCGTACGTGTACGCGCGCGATTTGCTCGAGGGCATGGGCGAACTGCTCATCCCCTACGGGGACGTCGAGGCTTGGAGCCAGGCGCTCATTCGTCTGTTGTCGGACGACACGGTGTTGCGCCGGTACGAGTGGAGGATGGCGCAGATCGGCCGTGAGATGTACTGGCCGAGGGTCGGAGAGACGCATCTTGAGCTGTTCGATCAGGTGGCGCGCCTTGGCGCCGGCGCCTCGGGAGGGACGGCCGTTGCGACCGTTTCCCGTTGAATTCACGCATCTGAGGCGGATGACGGACGACACCGGCCTGCTGGAACACGCCCTGGGCAAGATCCCGCGGCGGCGGGAGGGTTACACCACCGACGACAACGCCAGGGCGCTGTGGATGTGCGTGGAATGGATGCGCGCCGCCGAACACCTGAACGTATCCGCGACCGCTCCGGACGCGGCCGTGCGTGAAGCGAGAGCACGGGTCGAGGGGCTCGGTGAACTGGCGGATGTGTACCTGTCCTATCTCGTCTGGGTGCAGGGGCAGGATGGGTGGTTCCACAACAACGTGGCGTACGGCGGGCGATTTGAACCGGAGGAACCGTCCGCCGACTGCCAGGGACGCGCCCTGTGGGCGACCGCCTGCGCGGCCCTCTGGCTGCCGCGCGAGGACCAGTCGTGGGTGGCCCAGGGACTGTGCAAAACCGGATTCCGGGCGTTGGACCGAATCGCGCACCCGCGCGGTTGGGCGCACGCCCTGTCCGCCGCCGCTCTGCTCCTGCGCGAGGCGGACGCGCACGACCACCTGGGCGCCGACTTTCTCGCCTGGGTGCACGACGAGATCCCGCGGGTGATCCGGGACCTGGCTCTTCGCCTGGTGGGCCTGTACGAACGGGCGTCCCGGCCCGGATGGCACTGGTTCGAACCGGTGATGACGTACAGCAACGGGGTCTTCCCGTGGGCCCTGTGGGAGGCGTGGCCGGTGCTGGAGGAGGCGCGGGTCAAGCGGATCGCGTCCGACAGCCTCGCCTTCCTGGCGGACCGAATGACCGCCCCGCACGGGCACGTGCGGCCGATTGGAAACCGCGGCTGGTGCACGCCCGAACGGGCGGCGCAATGGGACCAGCAACCCATCGAGGTGATGAAGCTGGCGCTGGCCTGCCGGGCCGCCCATGCGGCGACGGGCGACGCGGCGTACCGGGAGATCATTCGGCGTTGCCGCGAGTGGTATCACGGCGCCAACGACCTCGGCGTTTCCATGGTCGATCCGGAGGACGGCGCCTGCTTCGACGGGCTGTGCGAACACGGGGTCAACGCCAACTGCGGCGCCGAGTCCACGCTCTCCTACCTGATCTGTGAGGCCATCCATCTGCCGTTCGTGGCGGGCTTGGACACTGCCCGGGTGATTCCCTCCGCCCCGGTGCCGGGTGCGGATCGGCGTGCGAGCGCCTCTGGGGTATGATGGGTGTGGACGGGCGGCCGACGGCCCGGGAGGGTCCGGCCGCCCAAAGCCGACTGAAAAGGGGGAGTCGCGTTGCCGCAAACGCCGCATCCGTTTCCACCGCTCAAGTTCCGCCCCGTTCCCGTCCCTCGGCTGTGGGGCGGACACCGGCTCAAGGATTGGTTCGCCGTCACGACCGACGAGCCGATTGGGGAGTACTGGGTCCTCTCCGGCCACCCGCACGGAATGAGCGTGGTGTCGTCCGGGCCCCACGCGGGCAAGACCCTGGCCGAGCTGGCCGCCGAACACCCGGACGCCTACCTCGGCGCCAGCCCGCAACCCCGCTTTCCACTGCTGATCAAATTCATCGAGGCCGCGCAAGACCTGTCGGTGCAGGTCCACCCGGACGATGCGTACGCCAGACGGCATGAGGGAGACTTCGGCAAGACCGAGGCGTGGTATGTGTTGGACTGCCCGCCGGATGGCCGGGTGGTGTACGGACACCGGTTTTCCTCCGCCGCCGAATACCGTCGTGCCATCGAGGAGCGCCGGATCCCACAATATTTGAATCACCGCGCCATCGCCCCGGGCGACGTGGTGTTTGTCCCCGCCGGCACACTGCACGCCCTGCTCGCCGGAACGGTTGTCCTGGAGGTGCAGCAGACCTCCGACGTGACATACCGAGTGTACGACTGGGATCGCGTGGACGCGAACGGGAAACCCAGGGATCTGCACGTGGACCGGGCGGCCGATGTCCTGCGTTTCTCAGGGGGGGAAGGCGATGACCGCATCTTGGCCGAGAACCGTTTGAACCCGGCATCCCCGCCGTGGAAAAGGCTCGTCAGCTGCCCGTACTTCACCATGGACCACGCCCGATTGGAGGAGCCGTCGATGGAGGTGGCGCCGGGCCGCCCCGGGAACCCTGACATTCTCATCGGCCTCGGCGGCCGGGGGCGCCTCGGCTGGAGCGGCGGCGAGATGTCCGTGCAGCGCGGCGATGCGCTGCTCATCCCGGCGAACGTGGCCTCGTATTGGCTGATGAACGACGACCGTCTGGAAGTCCTGCGGGTGCATTACTGATCTTTGCCCGCGCTCCCTGACTTTCTGTGTTGCCTGCACACAGAGCCGCTTATAATATGGAAACCACAAACGGACCCAGTTCCGAAACTCTGTGTGCAAAGGTTGTTGTTCATCATGACCAAACAACACGACGTCCGGTTTCCGCTCGGCCCGTTTGTCCGATACGAACAAAATCCGATTCTGTCTCCGCAGGGAGACTCCTGGGAAGCGAAGGACCTGTTCAACCCGACCGCGGTCGTCCGCGGCGATGAAATCTACCTTTTCTATCGTGCCGAGGACCACGCGGGCGCGGGTGCATGGAACGGCACCTCCCGCATCGGCCTGGCCATCAGCCGGGATGGTGTTCACTTCGAACGCCTGCCCCGCCCCGTGATTGAACCCACGGAGCCATACGAGTTGCCCGGCGGTTGCGAGGACCCCCGCGTCGTCGAGGTCGAAGGACGCTACTACCTGACGTACACCGCGTACGATGGCAGCACCGCCCGCCTGTGCCTGGCCACCTCGGAAGATCTGATTCACTGGCACAAGCACGGGCCCGTCTTTCAGGACGGCCCGCACGCCCGGTGGTCCAAATCCGGGGCGATTGTCCCAGGCCGCATCGGCGGCCGGCTGGTGATGTACTTCGGAGACACCGACATCTGGGTGGCCTTCTCGGAAGACGGTATCCACTGGGAGGCGGAACCCGAGCCCGTGATTCGCCGGAATCCGGACCCGCGGGCGTTCGACAGCCTGTTGGTGGAGCCGGGCCCGACCCCGGTGTTGACGGACGAGGGAATCCTGTTGATCTACAACGGCGCCCGGCGCATCGTGCACGGTCCGGATGCGGGCAAGCCGTATTACGCGGTCGGGCAGGCCCTGTTCTCCCTCGAGGATCCGGCCCGGCTGATCCGGCGGACACACACGCCGGTGATGATCCCGGAGACGAAGGAGGAGCTGCGCGGGCAGGTCGACTTCGTGGTCTTCGCGGAAGGGCTGGTCCATTTCCAAGGGACGTGGTTCCTGTACTACGGCATGGCCGACAGCCACATCGGTGTCGCCCGCTGCACACCGACGCGGGCGGCGGAACCACAGGACGAGGTGGAACCGGAGGACGAGGAGATCGCCGTCTGACTCCTTGTGGGGACCGGGCGACGACAGAGAGATGGGACACACCATCGGGGAAAAGCGTGCCGCGCAGGCACGCTTTTCCTTCAGAAGTACCGCTTCTGCCCCTGATGCTCCTTGAGAATCTCAACCGCCTCCCGGAACCGCAGCGAATGGATCACCTCGCGCTCCCGGAGAAACTTCAGCCCGTCCTGAATGTCCACGTCATCGGTCATGTCAATGAGCCACTGGTACGTCGCGCGCGCCTTTTCCTCCGCCGCGATGTCCTCGTACAGGTCCGCGATGGGGTCCCCCTTGGCCTGAATGTAGGTCACCGTGAACGGATTCCCCGCCGCGTTGTGATAGAACAGGGCCCAGCTGTGATCCGCGAAGTGATCGCCGAGGCCGGCGTCGCGCAGCTGTTCCGGCGTCGCGTCCTTGGTCAGTTTGTACACCATGGTCGCGATCATCTCCAGATGCGCGAACTCCTCCGTGCCGATGTCGGTCAAAAGCCCAATCACCTTGTCCGGGATGGAATACCGCTGGTTCAGATACCGTAACGCCGCCGCCAACTCTCCGTCGGCCCCGCCGTACTGTTCGATGAGAAATTTGGCGAGGCGCGGATCGCACTTGCTCACGCGGACCGGATACTGCAGCTTCTTCTCGTAAATCCACACGGACGCCCCCACCCCCCGTTTTGTCGTCAGGGATGAATATGCGGGCGGGGAATGTCCTCATGACTCACCGCTTCGTCACAGGTTTTCAATCGGCACGGGTTCGATGGGGTCTGCGGGCGTGAATCCGAACACCCGGCTGTAGAAATAAAACTCTCCATCCAAAGCGCGCTGGATGTTCTTTGCTCGGCGGAACCCGTGGCCCTCGCCGGGAAACGCCACATACGCCACCGGCAGGCCCTTTCGGCGCAACGCTTCCACCATCCGTTCGGCCTGGTTCGGCGGAACGATCCGATCGTCCAGCCCCTGGAAAAAGATTATCGGGCACGACAACCGATCCGTGAAGTGGATGGGAGAGCGGTCGTGATACACCGATTTCGCCTCCGGATAGGGTCCGAGCAGACTGTCCATGTAACGGGATTCGAACTTGTGCGTCTCGTGCACGAAGATCTCCAGGTCGCTGAGGCCGAAGTGGCTGGCCCCGGCGTGGAACACATCGCGAAACGTGAGCGCGGCCAGCGTCGTGTATCCCCCGGCGCTTCCGCCGGCGATGCACAGGCGGTTTTCGTCCACCCATCCCTGTCGCACCAGGTGCAGTGCCGCGTTGACCGCGTCGTCCACATCGGTGACGCCCCATCGGCCTTTCAGTCGCTCCCGGTACGCGCGGCCGTAGCCCGTGGACCCGCCGTAATTGACATCGACCACCGCGAATCCCCGGCTCGTCCAGTACTGGGTCGACAGGCTCAGGACCGCCGGAGACGCGCTGGTCGGGCCGCCATGGACATGCACCAACAGCGGGGGTTTCTCACCCGCGGGGGCCGTGTGATCCGGATTGTGCGGCGGGTAGTAATGGGCGTACGCCTCCCGGCCCCCTTCCGTCGGGAAGGTGATGGACCGCGGCACGGAGAAGTACTTCGGATCCACCGGCACTTCGGATGCCACCCGCACGACCTCCGGTTGACCGCCGTCGGGCCCTGTGACCATCAGACGCCGGAAGGACACCGGCGAGGCGGCGAGATACGCCACCTTGTGGCCGTTGCTGTGCACATGCCCGAACCACGTGTCATCCCCCGACAGCGAGTCCATTCGGCCGTCCACCGTGTCGATGCGCACCAGGTGATCCCGTCCGCCCTGCGTGTATCGGCACACGAGGGTCCGCGCATCGACAAAGGTGTAATCGCAGAGGCCGAAGACCCAGGGGGGACCCGCGAACTCCGCCTGCATCGGGTGCACGGCCTCCACCCGGCCATCTTCGCGCAGGCGGTACAGGTTCCACCAGTCCGAGCGATCCGAGACGAAGTACAGCACCCCGTCCGGCGACCACCTGGGCTGCAGCACCGATTCAGCCGGGCCGCCCGCCACACGACGCGGGTTGCGCAACTCGCCGTCCCGGCTCACGTCGGCGACCCACAGCTCGGTCCCGTCCCACGGCATGTTGGGATGGTTCCAGGTGATCCATGCCAGATGATCCCCGGTGGGGCTCAGGCGGGGATTGCTGTAAAAATCCCCACCCGAAACCAGGACACGGTCCGGGCCCCCGTCCAACGGGATCGCCACCAGCGTGTTGACGGCGAAGATGTCCGATTCGGTGTGATCCTCGCGCACCCCGATCCACAACCCGCGCCGTTGGTCGATAACGCCGTCCGCGTAGCGCAGGCGGCTGTCCTCCGTCAGCGGCCGGATCCGGCCGTCCGCCTCCCGTATGTACAGGCGATTGTCCTCAAAGTTCGAGAAGACCAACCGGCCGTTGGAGACGACCCACGCCCCGCCGCCGTACTCGTGCACCCGGGTGCGGACGTTGAAGGGAGCGGGGGTGACTTCCTCCACGCCGCCCGCGGCGGTGCGGCGCATCAGCACGTTGCGTCCGCCCTCGCGCGGCCGCGACTCCAGCCAGTACAGATCCGCTCCGTCCCACGCCAGACTCTCCAACCCGATGGAGGCCTGCACAATCAAATCCGAGGTGATGGGGGATTTCCAACTCCCGTAAGGCGCTGTCTTCGCATGGACCAACGCGTGTCCTCTCCTCTCCGACGCGTCCGAATTGCCGCATCGGTCTCATTGTATCCCTCGGTGCACCCGGCGTCGACGCCACCCGGGCGCACGTCAGTGAATGAGGCCGCTCGACCGGGCCGACCGGACGAACCGCTCGGTCAACGGGCCCAATCGGGGCTTGAGCAGGACCCCCAAAAGGAGCGTGGTGAAGACATATACGAGCATGATGCGCAGATCCTCCCCAATCACCCGCCAAATCGGTCCGCCCACGGCCTCTCTCATCAACCCGATGGCGTAGGTGAAGGGCAGGTACGGATGCACCACCTTCAGCGCGTGCGGCGCCAGTTCGATGGGAAAGGTGCCCCCGGCTCCCGCCAGCTGCAGCACCAAGAGGATGATGGCGAGCGCCTTGCCGAGGTTGCCAAAGACAAACACCAGCGTGTAGATGATGAAGGTGAACACCGATCCCAGAAGCAACGAGAAGAGGACGAACCAACCCGGAGCGGCCACGTACGCGCCGAGCAGGAAGATGTCGCCCAGACTGACGCACAGCGCCTGCAACAGCGAAATGACCCAGAAGGTCAGAAATCGGCCGAGGTATGCGATGTGACTCGGCCAGCGATGCGCGTCCGACGGCTCGGCGGACAGGAGCGAGACCATGAGCAGTCCGCCCACCCACAGCGACAGCGTCGTGAAGAAAGGCGACATGGCCGAGCCGTAGTTCGGGATGGGAAACAGGCGGTGCGGCCGCAGGGTCACCGGCTGCGACAAGAACGATCCCGCAGCCCCCGCCGGAATCGTCAGAAGCTGCATCAACCGGTCGAGGTCCCCCGTCTGTTGCAGCCTGTGCAGCTGTGCGTCGGCCGCGTGCAGCTGCGCCTGCAGCGCTGGAAGCTGTTGATGCAGCGCGTGCAGGGCGGCCGATGCCTGTCCCACCTGGCGGCGGGCCAGGCCGGCCTCGGCGGTGGCGGAGGGCAACGCGGACTCGACCGCTTGCAGCGTCGATTGAACCCGGGCCAGGTCGGCGTCCGCCGCCTGAAAGGCCTGCGCGATGCCCGCCCCCAGGCCTGGGTCGGCCAAGAGATCCGCCGTGGCGCGGTGCACCCCGTCCCGGGCCGCTGTCGCAGCCGCCCGTGTTGCCGAATCCGGCACCGTCCCGGGTGGCGCACTGCGCACGGCGCGGTTCAGCGCGGCCGCACTCCGTTCCAGGTCTCGCGCGGCCTTTAGACTGGTCTCGAGCCGGCCCCCGGAGAGTTGATTGTACGCGTCGAGGGCATCGGCGATGGAGTTCGCCACCGTCGACATCTCCGCCGCCACCTCGGCATCCGTGGGGCCATTGGCACCGGGCGCCGCGGCACCGGCCGAAGCCGGGGCGGGGCGCGCGGCGTTGGCCACACCGGTCCAACGGGCCGAGAGGGAACCGGAGACCGAGTCCTCCCACGCGGCCGCCCGCCGGATGGCGGACTCCGCCTCCGGCGCCCGGTCCGCGACCTGACGCAGCACCTGGCGTGTGGCGGACGTCGCCTGCGTCGCGTCCTGCAACGCCTTCGTGACCTGCGGGAGATCGGCGGGGAGCGCGTCGAGCAGGGCCGAGAACGCCTGCAGACCCGCATCCGCACCGGCCACCGCCCGCGCGATGTCCGGGGACGCCTGATCCACCGCGTCCATCCAGGCGGTGAACGACTCGAGGTTCGGCCGGAGCGCCAACAGGTGGTACCCCAGCCGGTTGAAGACCTGAAAGATGGCCCCGTCGGCCACCTCCACAAACGCCTGGTTGATGCGCTCGACCACCGCGTTCGCGCCCGCCGATGTAATTCGGGGCGCGACGGCGCTGATTTTCTCGTTGACCGTGTAGTCAATCGTGGCGGGCGTCGGATGATGGGTGAGGATGCTCGTCAGGGTCTCGGAAAACGCAGAGGGGATGAGGAGGCTCGCGTAGTACGTGCCATCCTCCACCCCCCGCGCGGCGGTCTTCGCATCGACGAACACCCATCCAATCTGTCGGTTGGCGCGCAGGGAGGACACCACCTCGTCCCCCACCCGCACCGGTTTGCCGTCCACGGTCGCACCCCTGTCCTCGTTGACCACCGCCACAGGTAAAGACGCGGTGTGCCCATAGGGATCCCACGACGCGAGGATGTTCATCCACGCGTACAGCGACGGAAGCACCGTGAGCCCCAGGGTGATGACGAGGGCCGCCCAATGGCGGGTCAACCCCCGAAGGTCACGCCAAAAAATGAGTTTGATGGCCGTCCAACCGGAAGTCCGCACCGTACCTGTCCTTTCACAACGAATGTCCTTCTGTACGGTGTTCCGGTTGGGCCTGCGACATACCCCCTTCTTGAGGCCATCGTCACCGCCCCGGGCCCCGGGTGACGGCTTCGGCCATTGACGCCTCTTTTGCGGAGGCTACACCTGCCACGGCCAGGGGCCTTCCGCCCACGCCCAGCGGTTTCCCGCCGGACTGTTGCCAAATTCCTGGAGCGGTCCGAAGTTCGCCTCAAACTGCTGCATCAGCGCCTGTTTGCGCCGCTGGAACTGTTGAAACTGCGCCAACGCCTGCTGGTCGTCCGGGTGTGTGTCCAGATACAGGGTCAGCTCCACGAGGACAAAATCGACGGCCTGCAGCTCCTGCATGTACTGGTGGTACTCCTTAGGAACCGTCTTCTCCATCGGCCACTCCCTCCCGATGCGCGCGCTCATAGGGGCTGTACAGGTCCGGCCACAGCGTCCCGCGTTTCAGCGCCTCGCGCGGTGCGAACTGGCGCAGGCCCTTGGGCTGCATGACGTAATACTGGTTGGGCGGGACGATGTACGTTTTCGGACGGGGCGCGCACGGATCGAACGGACTGCGGTAAGTCTCGTACGTGCGCCACTGCCGATCCATTCAATCCCTCCTCCTCCCCACCCGGGGTGGGTGGGGGTGCATCTCTGAGAGAACATATTCAGGTGGGACGCCGTGCAGAAGAGGGGAAGAGAAATCAGTGGAGGATCCAGGCCACGGCCATGCCGACCACACAGCCGCCCAACACCTCGATGGGTTTGTGGCCGAGGTGTTCATCCAACTCCGGCCAGTCCATCAACCACCAGGGTACGGAGGGAACCTGGATCTGTATGGGAGATTGCACCACCGGCCGCGCATCCGAACCGGGGCGAGGTTCGGACAACGGCCGCGCGCTTCTTCCGGTCCGGAACCCGTGCGAACTCCTGCGCCCCGCAAGGTCCGCGCGCCGCAGATCCTGCAGCAGGCGGTTCAGGACCGCGGCCTGACGACCCGTCTGCCAGCGGACCCCGGCCGCGTCATACATCACAATCAAGGCCACGAACAACGCCAACGCCAACACCGGATTGCGCCCACCCTCGTGCAACCACAGCTCGGCGACGAGCGCCACCACCAGGGCGGTGTGTGAACTGGGCATGCCGCCCGACTGGCGCAAGCGCTGCGGATCCCAACGGCGGGCGCGGATGACCACAATCACGGGCTTCAACAATTGTGCCACCACCAGCGCGACGAGCGGCGCCAACCACAGGTGGTACGAGTTCGTCATCGGCGCGCCTCCTTGTCGTGCCCGGGTGAGTCAGAGCACTTCCCTCAGGTCCTCCGCCGCCAGCGGCTGCTCACTGCGGTGAAACAGTCGCTCCAGCGGCGCGAATCCGTAAAAAACGGCCATGCCAAACAGGATCACGGATGCGGTCCAGAACGGGGCGGACGGCCCCACCCCGTCCCACAGACGACCGCCCACCAGCGGTCCCACGGCCATCCCGAGGCCCTCGACCGTCATGAAAATGCCCCACATCACCGCCCTGCGTTCCTCCGAGACCGTGTTGGCCAACACCGCGTTCCACGCGGGCAACACCGACGCGTAGCCCACGCCGAGTCCGGCGGCGCAGAGGACGACCGCCCACAGCGGCCGCACGTTGACCAGCGCCGCCAACATCACGGCGCACACCACGAAACCACCGGACAGAAACGGACGAAAGCCAAACCGGTCCACCAGCCGTCCGACCGGGATCTGAAATAACACCGTGGCGGCACCGCCCGCCACGAGCAGCTCGCTGTACAGCCGTCCGCTGTATCCAAGCTCAAAGTGCGTGTACAGCACCAGGACCGGCATCAGCACCCCCATGGCGAACGTCTGGACGAATGTGCCCGGCAACAGGAGCCGAATGCGGACCAGTTCGCGCCACACCTCGCGCGGGTGAAGGCGGTGATGCGCCTCCGCCACCGGCCTCTGGTTCAGCACCACCGCGGCGATCCCGGTGGCCGCCGCCCACACGGCCAAAAGCAGCGAGAACCCGCGCCGGACGTGTTCACCGAGCAACCACCCCATGCTGACGGTGCCCGCGCCCACCCCGGTGAGCCACGCCATCATCACGCCCCCCATGGCGGTGGCCTCGGACGCGGGCGGAAGCGCGCGCGTCACCCGCGCAATCACCGCCGGCCAGATGGCCGACATCCCGACGCCGAGAAGGGCGCTGCCGAGCACGACCATCCAGGCGCGATGGGCTCGCCATACGAAAAACAGTCCGCACCATCCGACGATGAGCGCCACCAGCACCACCCGGCGCTGCCCGAACCGATCCGTCAGCCAACCCGAAGGGCTGCGCAGACCGGTGTCCAACGTGTAGTGGGCCGCCATGGCGTATCCCACGGTGGCGGAGGTCATCCCGAGCACGCCGCGCACATAGATGGGAAGAATGAAAAACAACAGCGCCCCGCGCACAAACTCGCACAGGCCGAGCGCGGCGAGTGCCGTGGCCTTGGCGCCGCTGAAGATGCTTCGTACACCGGTTTTTTCCACACGCAACCTCCTGGCTCCGAGGCCGCTCCCCGAGCGGACCTTCCCTCGGACAAGGTCTCGGCACCAGTATATCGCACCCGGGGACCGCTTTCACTGGAGGCCTTCACCGGAACCGTCCCGCCATCCGGGTCCTGCCGAGCACCGGCGCTGCCGCGCCGCTTCGTACAGAAGGATGGCCCCCGACACCGCGGCGTTCAGGCTCTCCGCCCCGCCCGGCATGGGGATGCGCACCGCGTCCGACGCGAGCCGGGCCACCTCGGCGGATACACCGGAAGCCTCGCTGCCGATCACCATCAACAGAGGACAACGGAGATCCAGTTCGTCACAGGCGGTCGCCGCATCCGCCATGGCCACCACCACCCGGCCCTGTGGATGGAGGTCTTTCCACCTCCGAATGTGATCGACACTCTCCGCGACGGTGACCGGCAGATGAAACAGGCCCCCCATGGACGCTCGAACTACCTTGGGGGCGTACGGATCGACCGTGCCGGTGCCACAACACACACCGGTGGCCCCGAGCGCGTGCGCGGTCCGAATCAGGGTGCCCACGTTGCCCGGGTCCTGCAACCCGTCGAGCAACAGGTCGAGCGGCCTTGCCGCAGGTGTGTCCCCCGGCGCAGGCATCTTCGCCACCGCGATGCAACCCTGCGGGGTGACCGTATCCGACACCGCGCCGAAGGCCTGCACGGACAGCTCGTACACCGGGATGCCGCGCGCCCGCACCCGGTCCAGCACATCCGCCGGCGGTTCATCGCCGCCGGTGTTCCACAAAAAGGCCGCGATGGACAGGTCGGATTGCAACGCTTCCTCTACGAGACGTCTTCCTTCAATGAGAAACATCCCATGCTCTCGGCGTCCCCGTTTCGTCTTCAGGGATGCCCAGAGCTGCACCTTCGGATTTCGCGCGGATTCCAGATACACGCCGTTCCCCCTCCGTCATCGCCATTTCCATCCCGCGGATGGAAAAAGCCCGGCCGTGCGGGCCGGGCCCCAGAGGCGGATGCCTCTTACGCCTGCAGTTTTTGTTTTGCCACGTTGGCGAGTTCCGCAAACGCCTTGCTGTCCGCCACCGCGAGGTCGGCCAGCATCTTGCGGTTGACCTCGACCCCGGCCAGCTTCAGCCCGTGCATGAAACGGCTGTAGGAGAGGCCGTTCTGCCGGGCCGCCGCGTTGATCCGCTGGATCCACAGACGCCGGAAGTCGCGCTTGCGTGCCCGGCGGTCGCGGTACGCGTACATGTACGACTTCCACACCTGCTGCTTCGCCGTGCGGTACAGCCGGTGCTTCGAACCGCGGTAACCGCGGGCCAACTTCAGGATCTTTTTATGTTTACGGCGCGTCACGACGCCGCCTTTGACACGTGCCATGGTTCAACGTCCTCCTTTTATCATCCCGTCCGGCGATGGCGTCGGGTCTGGCCTCTTGGCGATGCGAGAGGCCTCACTTCAGATAGCCGAGCAGCTGCTTGATGCGCTTCTGGTCGCTCTTGGAGACGAGCGTCGTCCCGCGCAGGCGGCGCTTGCGCGCCGGGCTCTTGTGCTCCGCCTTGTGGTACGCGAACGCGTGCGCACGCTTCAGCTTGCCGGAAGCCGTCCGTTTGACGCGCTTGGACAGGCTGCTGTGAGTCTTCATTTTCGGCATCGGAAGTTCCTCCGTTTCTGGTGTCGTACAGTGTCGGTGCGCCGCGCGCACCCTCAAGCCCCCGACGGAATCAGCTGGAGGCCTTCGGCGTCAGGATCATGATCATGTGGCGCCCCTCCAACCGCGGGGGACGTTCCACGGCGCCGTATTCCGCCGCGCCGTCGGCCAGCTTCAGCAACAGCTGCTGCCCCAGGGAGGCGTGCGTGATCTCGCGGCCGCGGAAGCGGACGCTCACCTTCACCTTGTCTCCGTCCTGGAGAAATTTGATCACGCTCTTGAGCTTCACCTGGAAGTCGTGATCCTCGATGTTCGGCGTCATCCGAACCTCTTTGAGCAGAGTCACCCGCTGGTTCTTGCGGGCTTCCTTCTCCTTCTTGCTCTGCTCATACTTGAATTTCCCGTAGTCCATGATGCGGCAGACGGGCGGT
This sequence comes from Alicyclobacillus sp., assembly GCF_023511815.1. Classification (GTDB taxonomy): domain Bacteria; phylum Bacillota; class Bacilli; order Alicyclobacillales; family Alicyclobacillaceae; genus Alicyclobacillus_H. The sequence continues at coordinate 7,411 of NZ_JAIMAV010000011.1, read as the reverse complement.
TTCGCCGTCGGCGCCACATTGACCAGATCGAGGTTCTTCTCCTCCGCGATCCGGCGGGCGTCGCGGATGTTCATGATGCCCAGCTGGGCTCCGTCCACGTCAATCACGCGGACCTCCCGCGCACGGATTCCGTCGTTGACTTGAAAATCCTCTTTGATACTCTGTCACCTCCAAAGGGTCCACTCCCACCACCGGGGATGGATTCGGTTCGCGGGCGCGAAGACGGTGCGCCTTGGCGCGCCGGGCAAACAAGAGGGCGCGGATCTCACATCCGCGCCCACCTCGTGCATCGTATCCGAAACACAGTTCTTGCGTATCTCGATGCTGCACTGACCCGTCGGCGCAAGCCCACCAGGTGAGAAGCCGGATGCTTCTACTTCGTCTTATGCGGTTCCACGAAAGCACCGTCATTCTACCGCAATCGCCGGCGCGGCGTCAAGCCGCGGGCCCTCCCGATGGAGTCAGGCCTCCACCAACAGCCGCTTGTGATCCACCTCGTCCCGGAGCCGGCCGGTGAACGCCTCCAGTGACATCTGGCCGAGGTCGCCCTGGCCGTAGCGGCGGACGCTCACCGCCCGAGAGGCCGCCTCCTTCTCCCCCACCACCAGGGTGTACGGGATCTTGTGGACCTGGGCCTCGCGAATCTTGTAGCCGATCTTCTCCGGCCGCGCGTCGACCTCGACGCGGAACCCGGCGTTGCGCAACACCTCCGCCACCTCGTTCGCGTAGGGTTCGTACGCCTCGTTGACCGTCGCGATCCGCGCCTGCACCGGCGCCAGCCAGGCCGGGAAGGCGCCCTTGTACTGTTCCAACAGGAACGCCACGAACCGCTCCATGGTCCCCACCACGCCGCGGTGGATCACCACCGGCCGATGCGGCTTGCCATCCTCCCCGATGTATTCCAGCTCGAACCGGTTCGGGAGATGGAAGTCGAGCTGCACGGTCGAGAGCGTCTCGTCCTTGCCAAGCGCCGTGCGCACCTGGACATCGAGCTTCGGCCCGTAGAACGCGGCTTCGCCGGTGGCGATCACGTAGTCGAGCCCCAGCTCATCCATCGCCTGGCGGAGCATCGTCTCGGCGCGGTTCCACATCTCGTCGTTCTGCACATATTTCTCCTTGTCCGCGGGATCCCGGTAAGACAGGCGGTGGTAGTACTCGGTGATCCCGAAGTCCCGGTACACCCGCTGGATCAGCTGCACGACCCGGCTGAACTCCTCCTGAATCTGATCCGGCCGGCAGAAGATGTGCGCGTCATTGAGCGTCATCGCGCGAACCCGTTGCAATCCCGCCAAGGCTCCGGACATCTCGTAGCGATGCATCATCCCGAGCTCCGCCACGCGAAGAGGCAGATCCCGATAGCTGCGCAGCTCCGATTTGTAGATCATCATGTGGTGCGGGCAGTTCATCGGGCGCAGGACGAGTTCCTCGTTGTCCATCTGCATCGGCGGATACATGTCGTCCTTGTAGTGCTCCCAGTGCCCCGAGATCTTGTACAGCTCCACGTTCGCCAGATGAGGTGTGTACACGTGGTGGTACCCCAGGCGCTCTTCGAGATCGACGATGTACCGTTCAATGACCCGGCGCACCTTGGCCCCGTTGGGCAGCCACAACGGCAAGCCCTGACCGACATCCTTGGAGAGCATGAAGATCCCCAACTCTTTCCCGAGCCGCCGGTGATCCCGCGCCTTGGCCTCCTCCAACCGCCGCAGATGCTCGTCGAGCTCCGCCTGCTTGGCGAAGGCCACGGCGTAGATGCGCGTCAGTTGCTCGCGCGAGGCGTCGCCACGCCAGTACGCCCCCGCGATGGACATCAGTTTGAACACCTTGATGCGACCCGTCGACGGCAGATGCGGCCCGCGGCACAGATCGACGAACTCGCCCTGCCGGTACACCGTGATGATCTCCGACTCCGGCAGATCGTGAATGATCTCCACCTTGAACCGATCCCCGCGCTCCGAGAACAGCGCCAACGCCTCTTCGCGCGTCAGCACCTCGCGGATGATGGGCAGGTCCTCACGGATGATGCGGCGCATCTCCTCCTCGATGACGGGCAGGTCCTCGGGGGTGAAGGTGTGATCGGCGAAATCGTAGTAAAAACCGTTTTCAATCACCGGACCGATGGCGAACTTGGTCCCTGGAAACACCCGCGCCACCGCCTGCGCCATCACGTGCGCGCAGGTGTGCCGCATCACATCCACGCCCTCCGGGTCCTTGAGGGTCAAAATCTCCACGTCCGCATCCGACTCCAGCGTACGCGACAGATCCAGCACGCGGCCGTTCACCTTGGCCGCGACCGCCTCCCGCGCCAGTCCCTGGCTGATGGACGCGGCGATCTCGGCGAACGATGTTCCTGCTTCGTACGCCCGCTCCGAACCGTCCTTCAATCGGACCGTGTATGTGCGCATCCCGCTCACTCCTCACACCGATGAACTCTGACCAATCGCGAACAGGTGGCAACAAGCGAAAAAGCGTTCTCGTCCCGCATGGGACGAGAACGCTTTGTTCCCGTGGTTCCACCCAACTTCAGCGGCGCCCCCGCGCTCCACCCGCTTCGGGTGTCCGGGATCACCGCCCTTTGGCGCGTATCGTGCGCGAACGGCCACCGTTTCCGCCCGACAGGCGCAAGCGCGCCGATCAGGCCATCCCCGGCGGCGGCTTGGGAAGTGGTGCCTGGCGCGCGTCCGCGTGGGTCGCTCTCAGCCTCCGGCGCCCCTCTCTGGAACGGGATGGTGCCCGCCGGCGTCTTCCCGCATCGCCTCGCGATGTTCCATGGAAGTGTCATTGCCCTCGACTATAGCGAACCGCGCCACCCGTGTCAACCTCCGTCCGCCTCACGGGAGGCTCAATCGTACGGGTCGGGCATCGCCATCGGAACGTCTCCCCAGGAAAACAGGGGATCGTCCAAATGCGACCGGAGCTGTTGGCAGGTGGAGCAATCCTCGCATCGCCGCACCCGCTCCTGGAACACCCGCGTCACCGTCTCGGCGAAGGTCGGCCACGGTGCATTGCGATGCAGGTCGTGCAGCACAATCCGGCACGGTGCCCGCGTGATCAGAATGCTCATCGCCAGGTCCTCCGGATTGACCTCCTCCCCGTCGGACACCTGCACCGCCGCCGTCGACACCTCGTTGTCGCGCACCAGATTGCCCTCCGCGTCGCACAGCCAGATCCGCTCATCGCTGCAAAACACGTGAATCACCTGTTGCGACGCCGGTTGCGCGTCGAGGATATAGCGCAGCATGGAGACGAACTCCTCATATTCCTGATCCGTCTGCATCTGATGAACGGTCTCGTCGATGGCCGGGTCAATCCCAACCAACAACCGCCGCGCCCGAAACCGCACCACCCCATCCACCGACACGTGCGCCGGTCCGGATCGCCCGCCGCCGAGCGCGACCAGCATCCCGTGCTGCAGGCGGGATCGGCAGGATTCCCAAGGGGAATCCGGCTTGTGACGCAACCCGTGCAGGACCAAAAGCGTCACATACTCCCGTTGGTCCATTTCCAAATATGGATGGCGCATCCCGACGCGAGTTTGAATATACTCATACAGCCAGTCTGTCAGGACGAACGCGGTCAACTGTTCCGCCAGCCGAACCGCCTCCCGCTGGCCGTCCTCCCATTCCAAAACGATTCGGCCGGGGCGATCCGCACGGACCGTCACCGTCCACCCCGAATCTGCCAGCTTCTGCGCGAGGGACGCCGACGCAAGCTCGGTGTCAATCGCAGCGATGCGCACGGTCATCAGTCCTTCCGAAATTCGCATCTACTGACAGTATGAGGCGGATGTCCGAAAGGTATACGCCGACCAAAATGCAAAAGGCCGACGCATTGCGCGTCGGCAGTCACTTGGTGCGGCTGACAGGAATCGAACCTGTGGCCCCCACCGTGTCAAGGTGGTGCTCTCCCTCTGAGCTACAGCCGCAGAGGAGCGAACGCAACCAATCTTACCACGAGGGTGGCCCCCAAGTCAACGCCGTCTCGGGCGATCCCGCCATCCGGTTCCTACCACCCCAAACTCTGCTGCCTCGTTACTTCCGCCTGTCACCTACAGTATGGCGGCGCGGCGAACCGGTGTAGGCAGTTGATCCGCCACAGCCGCACATTTCCGGACCCAGGCCGAATCGGCCCGCGCTCCCTCTGCCTGCCCGGGGAAACGGTCACCACACCCGCCGGGTCCCACCGTGATCGTCAGCTGTTCCACTCCCCGCGCACCGGGATTTGTTGGACCCGGCGCCACAGGTCCGGGTCTCGCTTCGCGAGGTTCAAAGGCTTCCCGTGGAGATCGATGAACGCGTGTTCCGTCCGCCCCGTCGTGCAGACCTCACCTGCGGCGTTGATCACGCGGTACTGGAATCCGAACCTCGTTCTCGACAGATGGCGCCACCACGCCTCCACCCACACCCGGTCCTCTGCGCGAAGCGGTTTTCGGTACTGACATTGCGCTTCGAGCACGACCACCACAATCCCTCGGTCGTGAAATTCCTTCATGTACGAGATCCCGTTCTCCTGTAAAAAGTGCATCCTGGCCACGGAGAACCAGTCCAAGTAGGCGGGATGGTAGACGATCCCGGCGGGATCGCACTCCCCCCACCGCACTTCAAATTCAGTCCGAACGACGTCTGGCACCGGTGCCCCTCCTTGTTCACAGCGATGTTCACCTGTTGAGTGAACCTTACGGAAAGAGGACAGAAGCGGAGGAAGGCGCTGAAAGGAAAAACCGTTGACCGCAGTGGGGCAACGGGGAAGAACGCTCGTGCAGCCTGGTTCGTGCAGGCTTACTGGTGCAGCCTTACTGGCGCAGCCTTGCTGGTACACACTTTGTGGTGCAAACTTCTGGTGCCGAGAGCGGGACTCGAACCCGCACGGGCTTGCGCCCACTGGATTTTAAGTCCAGAGCGTCTGCCTGTTCCGCCATCCCGGCCGGCATGTGTCACACTCACAGTATATACTTCGCACGCACCCTCGGACAAGCCGCCCGATGATGCTCCGGGCCTCGTCCGCGACAGGCATCCGGGGAGGGAGGCGGCCTGCCTCCCCGAGGCCAGCGCGCATGGCCATCCTTCGAAATAAATTGTCGCAGCAGACCAACCATCTATTGAATATCCTTTTCTGAATTGATATGATAGCCGCAAAGGATATATCAATATGGCGAATGGACGGAGGCGGCAATCCTGATGATCCAGTACCTCTTGGAAGTCCAGCGGCTGGCGGAACGCCTGATGGGCCAGCGCGACCAGCTGGAGGCGGCGGCAGAGCGCGCAGCCCAAACCATCGCGGGCGGGCACTGGGTGCGCGTGTTCGGCAGCGGCCACTCCGTGCTGCCGGTCCAGGACACGTTTCCCCGCTACGGCGGGTACGTGGGGTTTTACCCGGTGATGGACCCGCGCCTGATGTGGACGACCGTCAGCGGCCCGGGCGGGGCAGAGGAGGTGTTGTGGCTCGAGCGGCGCGAAGGCTATATGGAAGTGTTTCTGCGCCACGAGCGCTGGGACCCGCAGGACATGCTCGTCGTGATCTCCCACGGCGGGCAGAACGCAGCGCCGGTCGAAGTCGCCCTGGAGGGACGGCGCCGGGGGATGTTCGTGGTGGCCGTGACGTCGGGGGAGAATCACCGCACCAAGCCCGCGACGCACTCCAGCGGGCTGAAGATCGGTGACATCGCGGACATCGTGATCGACAACGGGGTCACATCTGAGGACGCGGTGGTGGAAGTGCCAGGCGTGGCAGGCAAGGTGGGCGGCTTGTCGACCCTGGCCTCCATCGCCGTGATGCAGACCTTGGTCTCGGAGACCGCCCTCCGGTTGGCCGAGCGAGGGTACGCGGTGAAGCCGTTTGCGTCGCCGAACGCCGAGGGGGTGGAGCCTGACCGGAACGAACAGGTATACGTCCAATTTCGCGATCGCGTTGCCCGAACGACGGCAGCAGCTCTCAACGCCGACAGGAGGTGATGCCCGTTGGCGGTCCTCGGCCTGGACGTCGGCGGCACCAAGATCCGGGCGGCAGTGGCAGAAGGGGCGGAGATCCTGGCCTGTGAAACCGTGCCGACACCCGACAGCTTCCCCGGGTTCCGAAGAGCCGTCACCGCCTTGGCGGAGCGCCTGCAGATGCGACAGGGGACGGCCGTACAGCGAGTCGGCGTCGGTATCCCGGGTGCCCGGCTGGCCGATGAAACGTGTTGGGTCCCGAATCTGCCGTACCTCACCGGTCATCGGCTGGCGGCCGACCTGTCCGCCTGGCTCGGCGCGCCGGCCGCGGTCGAAAATGACGCGCAACTCGCCCTCCTGGGGGAGTGTTGGCTGGGAGCCGCCCGAGGCCTGCAGGACGTCGTTCTGATCAGCATCGGTACAGGGATTGGCGGCGCCATCCTGTACGGGGGGCGCGTGTGCCGGGGGGCGCACGGCGGTGCGGGCGCATTCGGTTGGTTGCAGGCAGGACCCGGTGCGCCTGCGGAAGAGCCGGATACGGAAGGCGGGCACTGCGTGACGTTTGAGGGGCGAGCCGCAGGACGCGCGCTCGACCAACGCTCGTTGACCTGGCGGACTGGAGCCAACGGCCACGAGCTGGCAGCGGCCGTCCGCGCCGGGGATGCCAAAGCTGCTGCCGTGTGGCGGACGTGGGCGAAGGAGTTGGCGGACGGCATCGCCGCCCTGGCCAGCGCGCTCGATCCACAGGTCATCCTCGTCACGGGCGGCCTGTCCGGCGCCTTCGACCTCCTGTCGCCGGCCATCGAGGCGGCCATGCAGCGGCGCGCTTCCCCGCTTGTCCGGCAGACGCCAGTGGCGGTCGCGGCGTTGGGCGAGAACGCCCCGCTGTACGGCGCCCTTCGGCTGGCGCAGACCGGCGGTCTCGAACGGGAATGAGGGGACCCCGACCTAGGGCGGGGGTTGTCTGAAGGAGTGTCAGGACGTTGCAGGTTCACCGCGATGCCGGAATACCGCTGTACCGGCAAATTGAAGAGTATATCCGCAACCAGATTGAATCCGGAGCGTGGAGCCCGGGGACCCAGATTCCGACGGAGCAGATGCTGTGCGAGCAGTTTCGCGTCAGCCGGATCACCGTCGTCAAGGCCTTGAGTCGGCTCGCGAATGAGGGGTGGATCCGTAAGGAGCAGGGAAGGGGAACGTTCGTCACCGCCTCCTGGATGCCCGATCCACTCACCCTCCGCAGCTTCAGCGAAGAGATGAAGGAACGCGGCATGCGGCCTGGCACGCTGGTCATCGCCAAATCGGCCGAGGTTCCGTCGGCCAGGTTGCGCGAGCTGCTGCACCTGGGAGACGGGGAGAAGGTGTGGAAGTTTTCCCGGCTCCTGACGGCAGACGACACCCCGGTGGGCATCCAGCACGCACACCTGCCGGTCCGGCTCTTTCCGGATTTGGCCGACCATCTGGTCGACCATGTGTCCCTGTAC
>NZ_JAIMAV010000108.1 GCF_023511815.1 Alicyclobacillus sp. | reverse complement strand
GGCGAGTCGTATGAGATTCATCTCGGTGACACCACGTTTGACCTGGACAAGCGGGTCATCCGACTGAGCACACCCGCGGCGGAATTCCTGATTGACGGGGATGCGGTGGAGAACGTGAAGAAGCACTACGGGCACAAGGTCGATCCGGGCGACGATCATCATTAACCCCAACGGCCGGGCCGGGTCTGCCCCGGCCCGGCTTCAATCCCTCCCCATCTTCAACGCAATTCAAATCGTGACTACACCCGACTCCCTCGTTTCGGGCGGCCGCCGGGTAATCCGGCCGGCGGCCCCCATTTGAAGCCCCCGGTGAAGGTCCGCCCTCAGGTGATGGACGGGGCCGGCGGACTCGCCGCATTCCATTCGGCGCGTTCCGGCCCATAGGGGTCGGTCTCCGTGTGCGTATTGATGCCAAAGGCCAGCAATGTGCGGGTTTCGAGATCGTACGTGGGCCAGGACGGGGTGCCGTCGCCGTTGGGATCGCCGGATTTGGCGAAGGCTGCCCAGGCGCGATGCATCGCCTGCGCGATGGGATACCGATCCGCAGAGTCGCCGGTGAACCGGTCCACCCCGGTTTGATCCAGATTGTTGAAGACAAACGGAATCTCCATCGCGTGGCACGCGCCCAGCCTCCCGTCGAGGACCGGCGACGCCCAGTCAAACCGGTACATCCACACGGGGTTGCCGCGGCGCACGAGTTTGTCGGCGGTGGCGAGCATCGGTTGGACGAACACGCGATAGGTGACGAGCGGGATGAGACGTTCGCCGGCGTTCTCCCCGGGGGTGTGACGGAGATAGAAGTCGATCACGCTGTCCTGCAACCGCTCGTCCATCCGCCGCAGCTGTTGGCGAAGCGACGCTTCATCGGCCTGGAACCAGCGGTCATCTCCGGCGAGGAAGAGCCGGTACTCGTCCCGGGTGACGCCGAGGATCACCGGGATGCCGTCGGCCACTCCCTCGTCAAGGGCGGCGAGCGGGTGCTTGGGCAGGAACGTCCCGTCCACCACGGGGCCGAAGGGAAGCGCCAGGTTGCGCAGCGCCGCTGCCGCCTCGACGAACCGCGGACCGGGCACGGCCAACAGCGCCTGGGCATCCCCTGGTTCGACGCCGAGCTCCGCCAGAAAGCGCTGCGTCACGGCGGTGGCGCTCTCCGGCGTGTGCACGCCGAGCGCGCCGGACCCGCTCTGCAGGATGGCCCGGTGGAACAGACCGCGTGCGCTGGGCGTGGCGAGCAGCGTTGCGACACTTCCGGCCCCGGCGGATTCTCCGAAGATGGTCACCTGGTTGGGGTCGCCGCCGAAGGCCGCGATGTTGTCGTGCACCCAGCGCAGGGCCGCCACCTGGTCCTGCAGGCCCAGGTTGGATGAGGTGTGGTACTGCGGGCCGAAGAGATCACCCAGGTACAGGAATCCGAGCGCGCCGAGCCGGTAGTTGATGGTGACCAGGACAACGCCCTGCTGGGCGAACGAGGTGCCGTCGTACCAGTTGACGGATCCCGAGCCCGATACGTACGCGCCGCCGTGAATCCAGACCATCACCGGATGCGGGCCTTCGTCCGCCGGAGCCCAGATGTTCAGATACAGGCAGTCCTCACTCTCCGGCAGCTTCGCACGTCCGACGATGTTCGCGATGGCCTGATCCTCGGGTTGCAGCGACGCCGGGCCGAACGACGTGGCATCGCGGACGCCGTCCCACGCATCGGGCGGAGCGGGCGGCTGGAATCGCAGCGGGCCAACCGGCGGTTTGGCGTAAGGGATGCCGCGCCACTGGCGCACGCCGTGCGCGGTGTATCCCCGCACCCGTCCGTATCGCGTCTTCACCTCAAGATTCATCTTTCCACCAGCCTCCTTGGGCATCGCGGTCATGGACTTCCTGACCTTTATTTTAGCCGTAAAACGTTTTGGGCGACAGCCCCCACCGACCGTTTGGTCACAATCTTTCGTCGGATCCGAACACGTACACGCTGTTGCACAGGCTTCCGAACTGGAAGTCCCGATGCCACAGGTGAGCCACGGGATGGTCCGAGGATGCGCCCATCGCGTAAAACAGCGGAGCGAAGTGTTCCGAGCCCCAGGGCGGCACGGCCAACTCGACGCCGGGTGCGAGGTCCCGGTGGCGAAAGAGCGCTTCCAGGTCCCAGGCCGACAATCTGGACTCGAGCCACCGTTCGAATTCGAGCGCCCACGGGGTTGGGGTGTCATCCGAACGCGACCAGTCGAGGCGGGCGAGGTTGTGTACGGTGGCGCCGCTGCCGATGATGAGCACGCCGTCCGCCCGCAGCGGCGAGAGCGCCTGCCCGATGGCGAACTGTTCGGCGGGGGCCAGACGCGGGTTGACGGACATCGCCACCACCGGGATGGAGGCTTCCGGGTACATGCGGCGGAGAATGGTCCAGACGCCGTGATCCAGCCCGCGGCGCTCGTCCAATTCGGCCTCGACGCCCATCTCCGCCAACCGGTGCCGGATGGTCTCGGCCAGCGCCGGATCGCCCGGCGCGGGGTAGCGGATCTGATACAGAACTTCGGGAAAGCCGCCGAAGTCGTGCACGGTGGACGGCGCGGGGTGGGCGCCGATGCGTTGTGTCCCGTGTTCCCAATGGGCGGTGAAGACGACGATGGCTCGCGGCGTTGGCAGACGGGATGCGAGGGTGTCGAGGAATCGGCCGTACGGGCTGTCCTCGACCGCCACCATCGGGGACCCGTGCGCGACGAACAGGCTTGGAATGGATGCCATGTGATTGCCCCCCACCGGGTTGTCGATACATTCATGGTACACCTTTTCGGCCGCCCGATGCGCCTCGCCGGTCGCCCTTTGTGACGCCCCGCACATCGACGGCCGGGGCGGCCCGGCACAATGGGGGCGTGGGAGGGGTTCTCATGCAGACCGTGTTCACGGGCCACTTGGCTTGGAAGTTTCAGGGCGATTGGACTCGAATGGATTCCGCGGAACGAAATGCCGTCGTGCGTCAATCCATTGAGGAAGTCACTGGGGTGTTCGCGCGCCGCGAGGGCCGCGTCACCTTGCGCGGGGCGTATTTGACGAAGGCGTTTCGCGCGGACACGGATGTGCTGTGGTTCATGTACGGCCCGTCGGCCGATGAGATTCAGGATCTGGTGGTGGATCTGGGACGGACCCGCGCGGGCCGATCCGCCCATGTGCCCTGGTCGTTCGTCGGGGTGACGGCCGAGGCGGAGTTCAACAAGGCGCACACGCCGGCGTTCCTGCGCGGCGTGCCGCCAAAGAAGTACCTGTGTTTCTACCCGTTCATCCGGACGCCCGAGTGGTATCTGCTCCCGGCGGATGAACGGGCGCTGATGCTGAAGGAACACGGCGAGTTTGGGCGGGAGTTCCCGGAGGTTCGCACCAACAACGTGCACGCGTTTGGACTGGGCGATTACGAGTGGCTGCTGTCGTTCGAGACGGACGACCTGGCCTTGTTGATGCGGATGGTTCGCCGTCAACGGGAGGCCCGGGCACGGGCGTACACAAAGCACGAGTGGCCGTTCATCGTCGGGCGCCGGTTTGAGGTGCCGGAGTTGTTCGAGCGGCTGTGACGGTGGTCGCATGATGGGAGCCGGCGGAGAGGACGGCTGACGCTGACGAAATGCGGGGGACGGCGAGGCGGGATTCCGGATGGGATGGCGGCTGTTGCTGGTGACGCATTGGATCGGCGGGATGGTCTGGGTGGGTGGCGTCATGTTCACGGGGCTCGCTCTGTTCCCGGCCGTGGCACGGTTGCCGAGGCCGTGGCAGCCTCGGGTGTATCGGACGGTGATGCGCCGGGCGCATCCCGTGCTCACCGCGGCGGGGGCCCTGGTCGTGGGAACCGGGATCTGGCTCGGGGGCGTGTCCGGCATGGCGCGGGTGTGGCCGCCGTGGGCGGACGGGGACACCTTGGTGTGGGCCGTCGCGGCGGTGGTGGGTCTTCTCACGCTGGCGTGGGGATCGCTCGTGTCGTATCGCGCGGCGGACCGCCTGTTCGCGGATGAGGCGGTGTGGCGGGCGGCGGAGGCGGGGGATCCTGGACCGCTGCGGCGCGGGCTGGCGCGGGTGGCCGCATACGAAGGCGTGGAGGTGGCCGGTTTTGTCGTCCTCATCGGGTGCATGGCGTGGTTCGCCGCGTGAGTATTACAGGCCGCCCTGGTGGCGGCTGTTTCGCCCCCTGACCTTCGCGGGCACCCTCGCACCGGCCCTTTTCGGGGCCGGACTGGCCCACCGTCGAGGTTTCCCTCCATCCATTTCGGATCTGCTGCTCCTGCTGGTCGCGTGCCTGCTGGTTCAATCCGCCTGCAACGTCTGGAACGATGTGCTGGACGTCACCCGCGGCCTGGACGCACACCGGTGGTCGAAGGAGGCCATGGACGCGTCGGGCCGCCGGCGGATCTCGCACCATCAGGCGCATCGCCTGGCCGCCGCCACCACCGGAGCGGCCATCCTCTGTGGGTTGGCGCTCGCTCTCCGGGCGGGGGCGTGGGTCGTTCCGTTTGGGGTGGCGGGTCTGTTGGCGGGGTACCTGTACTCCGGCGGGCCGAAGCCCCTGTCCTCCATGGCGCTCGGGGAGATCACCGCCTTTTTTCTGATGGGCCCGGTCCCGGCCGTGTTGGGCTACGGCGTTTGCACCGGTCCCGGGGATGGGGGCTCGATCTGGGCCGCGTTGCCATCGGTGGCCGTCGCCTCGCTTCCGCTCGCCTTCGGCATCGCATCGATGATTTGGACGAACAATCTGCGCGATTGTGAAACGGACAGAGTCTGTCGCTTCACCCTTCCCATGGCCCTCGGACCACGGGGCCGGGTTTGGGCCCTCGGGGGGATTCTTGCGGCGGAATATGTTGCCTTGGTGGGGCTGACGGCGGCCCGTCGGTTGCCGGTGGATGCACTGGCGGCCGTGCTGGCGATCCCGCTGGCGCTTGGCCTGATTCGCGCCGCCGCGACGCCCGGCACGCCGGAGGTGATGCGGTATGCGGCTTGGCATCACTGGGCTTTTGGAATGCTCTTGGCCATCGCGGTGTGGTGAGGTGCCGGGGTGGGCTCTCCCGCGTCATGCGCATGCCGGCTGACGGGATCGGCTCCGAAGGGCCTGGGGCGTCTGCGGGGGTCGACGATGAAACGCGGCGCGGGAGAAGGCAGGACGCGCGGGATCAGCGGATCCCGCGCAGGATCACGGCCTCGTAGTGCATGGTGAACCCGTCCGGAGCCGCCGATTCGATGGCTCGGGCCAATTCTTCCCGAAGCACCTCGGGAGCGTAGTCGAGCAGGTGGAACAGTTGGCCGAAAAACGAGAGGACGGAAGGGCCGTCAGAGAAGTGAAACGGCAACTTGACCCGCCTTTCTTCGACCGTGAAACCGGCGGTGCGAAGTGAGCCGGGCAGATGCTCGGATTGGGTGAACTTCGCGAGGAACGGTTTGGCCACGCGGACGGCATCACCCATCACCCGCTCTGCGATGGCGAAAAACTCCGCCCAGGTCTCCCGCCCGGGGACGCTGAACCAGACCTCGCCGTCCGGGTGGAGCACCTCGCGGAGGGCCGCCACGCTCTCATCCGGGCGTGCGAAGAAAGGAAAGGCCAGGTTGCAGACGACGAGATGGAACGAATTCGGGTCGAGGTCCATGTGGTTTGCGTTCATCACCCGCGCTTCGATGTTGTTCAAACCCTCGCGGGCCGCGGCCGATTGGCACAGTTGAATCATCGCGGGGGACGCGTCGGTCGCGAGAATGGAAGCCTCCGGATACAGGCGCGCAATCGGAAGGGTGAGGGTGCCCGGGCCACAACCGAGATCGAGAATCCGGGCATTGGGCCTGTTATCGAGGGTGGGCCGAAGGGATTGGAACAGTTGTTCGCCGACGCGCGGTGCAATCTGCCGTCCCACGGTGTCGCTGTACAGAATGCTGCCTTCCTCCGTGTTGAAATTCGGAATGCGCATGGGGACTCAGCTCCTCACACGAGAAGGTTCCGTCTGCCCCGGGCTGGCCCTGGGCAGACCTGCCGAACCGGTTGAAGACAGTGTCGCAGAAAAGCGCCGTACACGGTGTGCGGCGGGTCACGCGGCGGGCTCCCGGTCTTTCGCGGGATGTTGCGCCAAAGATTGAGATGGAGTACCGTGCTCAGTGTGCGGCGGGTCACGCCGGCGGGGCGCGGCGCCGCGCACAATGACGACGGAGGCGATCGGCATGATTCGGGCAGGGATGGCTCGCCGGATCCGCCTGGTCCGGTTGGCGGCGGGTCTGATTCGCACCTGGCGCAGCCAGGAGCGCCTGTGGCGCGAGGGAACAGAGGACACGCTGGCCAAGCGGGATCGGATGTTGGCGGAGGCCGGGCTGGCGGTTCGGCGGGCCGCGGAAGACCTGTGCGGTGTGGTGGTCAAGGCGGGGCAGTTCCTGGCGACGCGGGAGGACATCCTGCCCGAGGCGTTCACCCGAGCGCTGAACCCCCTCCAGGACCAGGTGCCCAAAGCGCCGTCCGAGGCGGTTCGGCGATCGGTGGAAGAGGCGCTGGGGCGGCCGCTGGCGGAGGTGTTCACGGCGTTTGCCGAGGAGCCGGTGGCGTCCGCCTCGTTGGCGCAGGTGCATCGCGCGACCCTCAAGGACGGCGAGCGGGTGGCGGTCAAGGTGCTGCGCCCGGGCATTGAACGCATGGTGCAGGCGGACCTGGCCACGTTGCGCGCCATCCTCGCGGTCGCGGGGCGGCTTCCGGGGGTGCAATCCCGCCTGAACCTCAACGGGCTGTACGAGGTGTTTTCGGGGGCGTTGAACCGGGAATTGGACCTTGTCCAGGAGGCCAATCACATGCGCCGGTTCACCGAACGATTTTCCGATGATCCGCGCGTCGTGATCCCCGCGGTCCACCGGGATCTGTCCAGCCGTCGCGTGTTGGTCATGTCGTGGATGGAGGGTGCGGATCTTCGCGACAGCGGGCAACTTCGGGCCTGGGGGATTGATCCAATCCACCTGCGCGACACCCTGATCACCCTGTACGCACGGCAGCTGCTGGTCGAGGGATTCGTCCATTTGGATCCCCACTTCGGCAATCTCCTGGCGCTCCCGGATGGGCGGCTGGCCCTCCTCGACCACGGGATGGCGATGCGCCTTGGCCAGGACGAGGTGGCGGCATTGCGGCAGTTGATCCAGAGCGTGATGTTCGGCCATCGTGCCGGCGTAATGGCCGCACTGCAGACACTGGGGTTCGTGTCGAGCCGCTCCGCGGCCGACCTGTTTGATTCGCTGTGGCTGGCGCTGCACGAGGGAGGAAACCGGCGCGAGGCGATGCGCCACGCCCTGCGGAACTTGGTCAATCATCCGTCGTTTCGGGTGCAGACCAAGTACATGCTGCTGATCCGGTGCCTGGGGATCCTCAAGACGGTCATCGAGACACTCACCCCTGGGGAGGTTCGGTGGACAGCGCTTCTGCCCGAGCGGGTGGCGCCGGTGCTGTGGCAGAGCGAGGAGGCATCGCGCCGGTAGCGCCGACGTCGCGCTGCGGCAACGCCGCGGTGGCGCTGGGGTGGCGCCGGTCGAAACCCCGCCGACCCGAAGGCGGCTAGGTCGACATCGGATCACGGCGATTGACCACGGCCGTCCACGACCACCCACACCCGCCGAAAAGGAATCGGCCGCCAACCCGAAGGCCGGCGGCAGATCGTCAGAACACAGCGGCGTTGGCCATCACCCCGTCGTACACGCCGCGCAGCAGCGCGTCCCGGCCGCGGAAGGCGGACGAAGTGGCCGGCAGGGTCAGCCGGAAACCGGCGCGAAACCCCTCCAGGTACTGAGCGTCGAACCGTTGCTCGGCCAGGGTCCGCCACAAGGCCCGATCCGCCGGTTGAAACCGGGTCAGCACCACCGCCGCGATGGGCCCGCACCGCTCGGCGTCCAGCACATCCTCCGCCGTCGGGCCAAGGCCCAGCGCCTCATAGGCGTCGTACACATCCCCGGGATTGATGTGCTCTCCGACGTCCGCCGTGAGCCAGTTCCAACCGGACGCCTGGGCCTCACGAACCAATTCATTGAGGTGTTGCAACGCCTCCTGCACCGTCGAAAACGTCTTCCATTCCGCGCCCGGGTTGGCCAATCCGACCCACACCTCCTCACATCTTCAGAACCCGCAGCCGGAAATGGCCCGGTTCCAATTCCGCCACCGCCACGTTCATCCCGAGATTCTCCAGTTCCGCGATGAGCGGTCCGGTCCGGTGCGGGACGTGAATCTCACACAGGGTGCCGGCCGGGGCGTCCTTGACCAACTCGAGAATGTAGCGGCGCGGGTGATG
>NZ_JAIMAV010000107.1 GCF_023511815.1 Alicyclobacillus sp. | reverse complement strand
AACGACGCCACCATCATCGCCACCGCGGAGCTGGCCACCTACATGAGTTGGCAGGGTGCCAAGGCCCACGGCATGAACCTCGGGGGATCGTTTGCGTTTCCGTTCGGACGCGTCAAGATGACGCAGGCGTTCCACTCCTCCTCCTTCACCGTCGAAGACGAGAAGAAGATCATCTACACCGGCATGCCGGGCGGCTTCGTGGTCGAGTTCGGAGGAAAGACGGTCTATCACGCCGGAGACACCGGCCTGTTCGGCGACATGAAGGTCATCGGCGAACGCCATTCGATTGACATCGCCTTCTTGCCCATCGGCGACAACTTCACCATGGGACCCGATGACGCCGCACTCGCCGCCCAGTGGGTGCGAGCGAAGCTGGTCATTCCGATCCACTACAACACCTTCCCGGTCATCCAGCAGGACCCGAACCGCTTCGTGCAGCTGTTGCAGGCCTCGGGCATCGAGGGCCGCGTGCTCCGGCCGGGTGAATCCACCGAGGTCTGAGCGCCGCGGAGTCACGGCGTCGGCGGAATATGCCGCCGGCCCATCGACCGGATGGCGCCTCCCCGCGGAGCGCCTCCCCGCGGAGCGCCGTCCCGCGAGTCGCCCATGCACAGAGGGATCGGTCCACGACCGACCCTTCTCCAACGTCCCCGCATACGAGGCGCCCGGCCTGCACAGGCCGGGCGTCTGCTTCCTGACCTCCACTGAACCATCCACCCGCTTGACAACCACCCACCCCCTGTTATCATTGTTACATATCAAATATAACAATGAAGGTGACCCGCATGCTCCTGTACCTGCGGCCGGACAGCGACATCCCGCTGTATCAGCAGATCCGCGATCAGGTGGTCAATGGCCTCGCCACCGGACAGCTGGCACCGGGAGATCCCCTTCCCCCCATCCGGCAACTCGCGGCGGATTTCGGCGTCCACTTCCACACCGTCAACAGGGCGTACGACCTGTTGCGCCAGGAGGGCCTGATCCGCCTGCACCGCCGCACCGGCGCCGTCGTCGTCTGTGAGCCCGCGCCCCCCGCGTTTCGCGACGCGTGGAGGGAACGCGCGCGCGTGCTCCTCGCCGAGGCGTTCGTGAAGGGCATCCCACCGGAGGACATCCTGGCGGAGTGCGCAGAGCTGCTGAATTCGTTCGTTCCACCCGCGGGTTCCGCCCCGTCCACCGGCCATTCGGATTCATCGCCATCCACCGGAGGTGTTTCGAAATGATGCAGCCCATCGCCCTGTTGCCCGCGCATCTGGTCTCCTTGGTGGTCATTCTGGTGCTCGTCGTGGTGGAGGCCCTGTTACCGGCGGTGATGCCGCCGACCCTGCCGTTCGGTGTGCGCGTCCCGCGGGCGAAGGCGCACCACCCCGCCGTCCGCCGCGCCACCCGGTCGTTCTTCCGCCGGCTCGGCGGGATCGCCGTCCTGGCCATCCTGACGGATCTCGCCGTCCTGCTTGTCCCCGGCACGGGTGCGCTCCTCGCAGGTCCGGCGGTGGTGGTGCTGACGGCCGCCGCGTTTTACATCAACTACTACGCGGCGCACCGGACCATTCGGCGGGTGAAGGAGGCCGAGGACTGGTTCTCCGGCGCCACGCAGGTCATCGTCGCCGACACTCGGCCGCGTCGTACCCCGTCTCTCGCCTGGGCCATCCCCTCGCTGGCCATCCTGGCCGTGGTCATCGCCATCGGCATCTGGCGGTACCCCGTGCTTCCCGATCGGTTTCCGACCCATTTCGGGCTCGATGGTACGCCCGACCAGTGGTCGACCAAGAGCATCCTGTCCGCGTTCGGCATCCTCATTCCGCAGGTCCTCCTGTTTCTCATCAGCCTGCTGGTGCACATCTCGCTGCGCGCGGCGCGCACGGATGTCGATCCGGAGGACCCCGACACCTCCTGGACCCTGCAATCGCTGCAGCGACGGCGATGGATCCGCGCCACCTGGGGGTCCTGTGCCCTTGCGCAAATCGGTCTCGGCCTTGCGGCGCTGCTCCTGTGGGGAATGCTCGGCCCGGCAACCGGTTGGACGGTGTTCGCGCTCCCGTTCGGGATCCTCATTGGGGTCATCGTTCCGTGGCTCGCGGTACTCATCCGGCCGGGCAAGGCGCCCGAGGCCGGGTATGGGACGCACCGGGTGTCCGCGAGCGCGCCGGGGATGGCGCCCGCCGTGCACCGGGACGACGACGATCACTGGATCGGAGGCGCCCTGTACTACAATCCGGACGATCCCGCGTGGATGGTCCCGAAACGCTTCGGCATCGGATGGACGCTGAACTTCGCGCGCCCCGGGGCCTGGCTGGTGCTGATCGGCATCCTCGCGCTGGCGGCCATCCCCGGCCTGTTGGCCTGGTGGAGCCGCTGAGCCCATCCCGGTTCGGCGGAGCCCATCCCGATTCGGCTGAGCCCATCCCGGTTCGGCCGAGCCCATCCCGATTCGGAGGCGCCGGGTGCATACCGGATCGAAGCGGGAGGTAAATTATGGACATCCGGCGCGCCGTCCTCGGATGGCGCGACCACTTCCCACCTGAGGAGGATGTCCCCTTGAAGCACCAATCCCTGTGGCGGCCGGCCGCGCTCACCCTGTTGGTGATCGGCACCGCCGGATGGTTTGCGGGTCTGCACACTGGCCAACGTTCGCATGTTCACGCCATCGCGATGGGCGCGCAGCCAAAACCGGCGGCCCATGTGCAGGCGACCCGGGCCCTGCCCGCCATCGGCGAGATGGACCGCGCCCGAAGCCATCCCTCCCACGGAGGTGTGGCATTCGATAGCATGACGGGGCTTCAAAAGACCGCCATCGACGGAAAGACCAATCGCGCGCCGGACGAGGCTGCGGGAGAGCCGAACTCCGGGGGTTCGGATTCCGAACCGGATGAGGAGGACGACGACGAGGAAGGGGAGACGGAGTAAGTCCCGGCACCCGGCGTGGCACCCACGAGGTACCCCGCGGGGGCAAACCGACCCGCACCGGCGCAACCCGATGGAAAACGGGGCCCGTTGGGGCCCCGTTTCACTCGAAAATTGAGATGCGGATCTCTTATCGAATCACAGGTCGAGATACAGATGGAACTCGTAGGGGTGCGGCCGCACATTGACGGCTGCAATTTCCGAGGACCGCTTGAGGTCAATCCAGGCCCGGATGAAGTCGACGGTGAACACGCCGCCCTCCAGCAGGAACTCGTGGTCCGCCTCGAGCGCCTGCAGGCTCTCCTCAAAGGAGCCCGGAACACTCTGGATGAGCGCCTTCTCGGCCGCGTCCAGCTCGTAGATGTTCTTGTCCACAGGACCGAAGCCGTGCTCCCGCGGGTCAATCCGGTTGCGGATGCCGTCGATGCCGGCCATCAGCATGGCCGCAAACGCCAGGTACGGGTTGGCGGTCGCATCCGGGGTGCGGAACTCGATGCGGCAGCTCTTCGGCGTCACCGCCGCGACCGGTACGCGGACGGCCGCGCTGCGGTTGCCCTTGGAGAACACCAGGTTCACCGGCGCCTCGTAACCGGGCACCAGACGCTTGTAGGAGTTGGTGCTCGGGTTGGAGAAGGCCAGCACCGCCGGGGCGTGCTTCAGAATCCCGCCGATGTAATACAGGGCCGTCTCGCTCAGGTTTCCGTAGCCGCCCTCTTCGTAGAAGATCGGGCTGTCGCCCTTGAACAGGCTCTGGTGCACATGCATGCCGGACCCGTTGTCCCCGAAGATGGGCTTCGGCATGAACGTCGCCACCTTACCGTAGCGGCGCGCCACGTTGCGGACGATGTATTTGTACAGCATCGTGTTGTCCGCCGTCTTGGTCAGCGTGTCGAAGCGGAAATTGATCTCCGCCTGGCCGGCCGTCGCCACCTCGTGGTGATGGCGCTCGACCCGAATGCCTGCGGCCATCAGTTCCTTGACCATCGCCGTGCGGATGTCCTGCTGGGTGTCGGTCGGAGGCAGCGGGAAATAACCGCTCTTGTTCTTCACCTTGTACGCCAGATTGGGACGGTCTCCCTTGCCGGTGTTCCACACGGCCTCCTCCGAGTCCACCGCGTAGAACGCACCGTTGGCGCTGGAGTCAAACCGGACGTCGTCGAGGAGGAAGAACTCCAGCTCAGGGCCGAAAAAAGCCTTGTCCGCGATCCCCGTCGCCGCCAGATACTGCTCGGCCTTCTCCGCGATGTACCGCGGGTCACGCTCGTAGCGCGCGCCGTTGGGCTCATACACCGTGCAATTGAGCCCGAGGGTCGGCGCTTCCATGAACGGATCGACATACGCGCTGGAGAGCACCGGCCGCATGACCATGTCGCTCTCCTCAATGCCGCGAAAGCCCTGGATGCTCGAGCCGTCGAACGCGATCCCGTGGATCAGCTGATCCACCTCGACCTCGCACGCCGGGATGGTCACATGGTGCTGCCGCCCGGGAACGTCCACGATGCGGAAGTCCACCATCTCAATGCCTTTTTCCTGGATGAGATCGAGAATTTTCTGTGCCGCCACCAGCGCCTCGTTCGACGCGGTCAACGCGGAGTTCGGTGCCATTCCTCTCCACCTCGTTTGCAGGGTGTTCGGCCGGGCCGGCGTTGCGGGTCGGCCGCGCGCCTTCGTATAGGCTTACTATATGAAGGTGGGAGGGATGCGGTCAACGTGTTCTGTCAGGTTTTCTTACATGGAATGCAAATTTTCTTCATACCCGTCCGGATGGCTTCGGTGCCACCGCCAGGCGCTGGCGACGATGGACATCAGATCGGTGTGTGCGGGCGCCCAGCCGAGTACGGATTGCGCACGCTCCGGAGAAGCGACGAGCGTGGCCGGGTCCCCCGCGCGGCGGGGTCCCATCACCACGGGGATGGAGTGCCCGGTCACGCGCCGCGCGGCCGCCACCACCTCGAGAACGGAGTGCCCTCGTCCCGTCCCCAGGTTGTAGACCTCCGTTCGGACGTCCGTCGTCCGCAACCGGTTCAACGCCAGGCGATGTGCGCTCGCGAGATCCATGACATGGATGTAATCCCGAATGCAGGTGCCATCGGGCGTATCGTAGTCATCCCCGTACACGGTGATGGCCTCGCGCTGGCCGAGGGCGACCTGGAGGATGATGGGCACCAGATGCGTCTCCGGACGGTGGTCCTCGCCGATCGGCAGGTCCGGATGCGCGCCGGCGGCGTTGAAATAGCGCAGGGAAATGGCGGACAGCCCATGGGCCTCGCCGCACCAGCGGATCATCCGCTCGATGGCGAGCTTGGTCTCTCCGTACGGGTTGACGGGTGCCGTGGGATCGTCCTCGCGGATCGGTGTGCGATCCGGGTGTCCGTACACCGCCGCCGTCGACGAGAAGACCAGCCGCCTCACCCCTGTGCGGATCATGACCCGCAGCAGATGTTGGGTGGCGCCCACATTGCGCTCGTAGTACAGAAGCGGGTCCTGCACGCTTTCCCCGACGAGCGACCGGGCGGCGAAGTGCACCACGGCGTCCACGTCGTGACGCTCGATCACCGACGCCACCGCGGACTCGTCCCGGATGTCCACCGGGTAAAACGGCACCTGCGCGAACGGCTCGGGCAACCGGTGTCCCGTCGACAGGTCGTCCACCACCACGACCGCCTCGCCGTGCGCCATCAACTCCGCCACCGTGTGCAATCCGATGTACCCCGCGCCCCCCGTCACCAACACCGTCATGCGGTCATCCCCTTCCCATCCACGGGCCGCGTCCCCGCCCATCGCACGGCCTCGGCCGGCGAGGTGGCGCCCGCCCCGGTCCCTCCGAATTTCCGGCCGGGGGCGTGTGCGATCCGCACGCGCTCAGGCGCTCAGAAATCGCATCGCGGCCTCCGCGTAAATCCGCGCTGTCTCCACCAACTCGGCGACCTCCACGTACTCGTCCACATGATGCGGGATGTGGCGATCCCCCGCCCCGGTCGTCACAATCGGCACACCCGCCAGGTGGAGGAACGTTCCGTCGGTGGCCCCCGGAACCCCATTGTACACCGGATCGCGCCCGGTCACGCTGCGATAGGCGTCCGCGAGCGCCCGCACCACGGGGGCGTCCGGGTCGGTCTGTGTCCACGGCCGCTCCTCGATGACCTCGAGCTCCGCGTGAAAATCGGGATCGCCCCGGCCGAGCCGGTCCAGGATGTCCTCCATCTGCCGGCGCAGAATGGCGTGATCCTGCCCTGGCACGGTGCGGATGTCGAGCGCCGCCATGCACTGGTCGGGCACCACATTGATCTGTGCCTCGCCGCGCACCGGCGCCTGCAACACGGTCGGCGTGATGCTCGGCCACCCGAGCATCGGGTGTTCGCCGACGCGCGCTTTCTCCAGCTGTTCGAACTCATCCAGGACGACCAGAATGCGGGCCATGCGCGTGGTCGGATTGATCCCGGTCAGCGGCATGGCACCGTGCGCCATTCGACCGTAGGTGCGCAGGATGGCCCGCATCGCGCCCTTCTGTGTGATGCAGATCTGGTTTTGCTCCGGCTCGCAGATGATGGCCCCGTCCACGCCCCGCGCCCAACCACGGCGGATGAAATCCTTGATACCGAGCATCAGGCCCTCCTCGTCGCACGGGATGCACAGCATCACTCGGCCCGAGAACCGGCCGCCGCCGCGCTGAAGGGCCCGCACCGCGCAGATGGCCGCGGCCAGATTCCCTTTGGTGTCGCAGGCGCCGCGGCCATAGATGCGGCCGTCGACCAGCGCGGCGCCGAACGGATCGTGGCTCCAGCGCGTCAGGTCCCCCGCCGTCACCACGTCCGTGTGGCCTTCGAACAACAGGGTCCGCCCCGGGCGCCCGGAGTCGTACAGGGCAATCACATTGGGCCTTCCGGGGACGACCTCCTGCACGTGCACCTCCAGGCCCATCTCCCGCAGCACATCCGCCACGAACGCCGCCACCCGGGATTCGTTCGCCCCTTCCCGGGCGGGATCGTACACACTCGGGATGCGCACCAGGGCCTGTGCGAGGGACACCACCTCCGCCTCGTCGACAAAGCGGCTCACGCCTTCCGCCACGTTCATCCCTCCAAACCATGCGTGCTGCACGCCGGCAGCCCGCCCGCCGGCGTCGCGGCGAGGACCGCGCGCACGACCGCCTCGGCCAGGACCTCCGCCGCGACCGCCCCAATCACATCGACCGGAACGGGACGCCCGCCCGTCGCCAGCGCGAACACCGTGTCGCCATCGTACATCGTGTGCACCGGGCGGATGCTGCGCGCCAGCCCATCGTGCGCCATCTGTGCCACCTTGTTGGCCTGCGCCTTCGTCAACGAGGTGTTCGCCGCCACCACCGCGATGGTGGTGTTCGTCCCGGCCGTGACCGTGTGCACCCGGCGGATCAACAGGTCCAGGCTGTCCTCGTACCCGCCGTCGGGCCGGCGCGCTCCGGCGATGACCCGCCCGGTGGCCGGATTCACCACCTCGCCGACGGCGTTGACGGCCACCAGCGCGCCGACCACCGTCCCGTCGGGGAGGCGGCGCGCCGCGGTTCCAAGGCCGCTTTTCACGGCGTGCGCGGGACCGGCCAGTTTTCCGACGGTGGCGCCGCAGCCGGCGCCGACGTTTCCTTCCGCGTCCGCCCCGGCCACGCACCACCCGGGAGGCGCTTCGCCCGCGTCGTCACCGTGATCGCCCGCCGACCAGGCCCGCCACGCCACCGACGCCGCCAGGCGTCCCGCCCGCGCGTCCGGGCGGATGCGGGCGTCGCCGACGGCGAGATCGAACAGGACCGCCCCCGGGACGATGGGCACGACCCCCACCCCCACCTGCAGGCCGATCCCGCGCGCCTCGAGAAACCCCATGACGCCCGTGGCCGCGTCGAGACCGTAGGCGCTCCCGCCCGAGAGCACCACCGCGTGGACCGCCTCCACCAGATTGTGGGGCGCGAGCAGATCCGTCTCTCTCGTCCCCGGGGCGGAGCCGCGCACGTCCACCCCGCAAACCGCTCCCCGGGGCGTCAGAACCACCGTGCAGCCGGTCAGGGCCGTTGGGTGATGCGCGTGGCCGACGGCCAGCCCCGGCACGGCGGCAATGCCAAGGGGGCGGGCCGCCCCCTCTGCCGCGTCACCCGCCCCCATCTCAAGATCCCTCCCCGTTCAGGTCGGAGGCCTCGGACAGCTTCGATTTTCGGCCGCCGCCCAGTCGCATCCAGGCCCCGACCACCGCCAGGGTGACAATCACCGACACGATGGCCTCGGGCAAACCATTGACCACAGCCACCGTCACCGCCGCCGCGAACGGCATGTAGTGCCGCACCACGGCCATCAGGAGCACCAAGATGGTGTTGGTGGCCGAACCGATAAATCCGGCCACGCCGATGGCCAGATACGGGTTGGCCCGCTTGAGAGCCCGGTAGGTGAAGTACGCCGTGACGCCGATGAACAGACGCGGCAGAATGGCCACCAGCGGGTCCTTGAACAGCGGCACGGTGGCGTTGAGAAACGAGGACAATCCAAAGATGAGGCCGATGGCCATGCCGACCGGCCAACCTTCCATAATTCCGCCGATGACTGCGGGGATGTGCATGATGGTCGCGTTCCCCGCCGCGGTCGGCACGGGAATGTACCCGAGGCGCGTCACGCCGAGCAG
>NZ_JAIMAV010000106.1 GCF_023511815.1 Alicyclobacillus sp. | reverse complement strand
TCGACGGGGCCCCGTCACCCTGATCTTCGCACAAATTTACCAGCCACGCGAGGATCTCCGCGCAACGCCCCGGCAGAGCCCCGGCGACGGGAGGACCGGTGGTTGCTCCATGTCCTTCGCTCTCACGCGCACGCCTTCACACTCGCTCAATCACGCCCGATCTCTTCCACGGCGTCCGTCCACCCATCCAGTCGATCCCGCCGCACCCGCGACGCCACTCCGCACAACGGCTCGACCGCGAGCACCCCGGGGCGGAGGAATTCGACCGGCGGATGGATCACGTCCTCGTCAAAATAACGGGCGCTCGGCGCGGTGTCCCCCGGCAGCGTGAAGCCGGGCAGGGCCGTCAGCGCGACGTTGTGCAGGCGCCCGATGCCCGTCTCGAGCATCCCGCCGCACCAGACCGGCACGCCGTTGGCCCGCGCCACGTCGTGGATGGCGATGGCCTCCGCGAATCCGCCGACGCGCCCGACCTTGATGTTGATCACCCGGCACGCCCCCGCCTCGATGGCCTTGCGGGCGTCCTGCGCGGTGTGGATGCTCTCGTCCAGGCAGATGGCGGTGTTCAGCTGGCGTTGGAGGACGGCGTGATCGAGGATGTCGTCATGCGCCAGCGGCTGCTCGATCATCGTTAGGCCGAACTCGTCGAAGCGGCGCAGGTGTTCCGCGTCCCCCAGCCGGTAGGCGCTGTTGGCGTCCGCCATCAGCGGCAGGTCGGGGAACTCGCGCCGGATGGCCGCAAGCGGTTCCACATCCCAGCCCGGCTTGACCTTCACTTTGACGCGCGCGAATCCCTGTTGCACGTACCCCTCGATCTTGCGGAGCAACGCGGGGATATCCGGCTGGATCCCGACGCTGATGCCGACCGGGATCTCCTCGCGCGCGCCGCCGAGCAACGCCGCGAGCGGCCGGCCCGTCTCGTTGGCCCAGCAGTCCCACACCGCCATCTCGACAGCCGCCTTCGCCATCCGGTTGCCTTTGTAGGGCGAAAGGACGCGTACAAGTCCGCGCACATCGTCCAAGGATTCGAACTTCTGCCGCAACACCAGGGGCGCGAAGTACTTCCGGATCATGATCCACGCCGTGTCCGCGGTCTCCTCGTTGTACAGCGGATCCGACATGGCCACACACTCCGCGAACCCCACCGCCCCCGCCTGTGAGCGGGCCTCCACCACGACGATGTCCTTGTCCTGCTCGCGTCCGAACGACGTCTCAAACGGCTCGCGCATGCGCATCTTCACCCGGCGCAACACGATGGACTCCAGCTGCATCCTGTCGCCTCCTCGTCTTGCGGCGCGAGGCGGCCGGCCCTACGACCGGACCTGCCCCGTCCCGCGCACCACGTACTTGTACGTCGTCAGCTCCGGCAGACCCATCGGCCCCCGGGCGTGCAGTTTCTGCGTCGAGATCCCCATCTCCGCCCCGAAGCCGAACTCGAATCCGTCCGTGAATCGCGTCGAGGCGTTGTGATACACCGCGGCCGCGTCCACCTGCGCCAGGAACCGCGCCGCGGCCGCCTCGTCCGCCGTGACGATGGCCTCCGAGTGGCGGGTGCCGTGGCGCTCGATGTGAGCAATCGCTTCCTCCAGACCGTCGACCACCCGGACCGCGAGGATCAGATCCAGGTACTCCGTGTCCCAATCCGCCGCCTCCGCCGGCACGACGCGCACCGTGTCGCCGATTCCCGCCTGGCGGAGGATCGCCAGGGCCGCCGGACAGGCCCGCAGTTCCACGCCCTTTGCGGCCAGCGCCCGGGCCACCCTCGGTAAGAAGGCCTGCGCGACGTCCCGGTGGACCAGCAGGGTCTCGGCGGCGTTGCACACCGAAGGCCGCTGGACCTTGGCGTTCACCACAATCTGTTCCGCCATCTCCAGGTCTGCGGCGCGATCGACATACACATGGCAATTGCCGACCCCCGTCTCGATGACCGGCACCAGGGCGTTCTCCACCACCCGCGCGATGAGGCCGGCGCCGCCGCGCGGAATCGCGAGATCGACCAGGCCCTTGGCGCGGATGAGCACGTCGACCGAATCCCGGTCGGTGACCTCGACCAACTGCACCGCGTCCTCCGGCAGCCCGGCGCCCATGAGCCCCGCCCGCATCGCCGCCACCAGCGCGGCGTTGGAGCCGAGCGCCTCCCGGCCGCCGCGAAGCACCACCGCGTTGCCGGTCTTCAGCGCGAGTGCCGCCGCGTCCACCGTCACATTCGGGCGCGACTCGTAGATGATGGCGATCACGCCGAACGGCACCCGCACCCGCTCGATGCGAAGCCCGTTCGGACGCGTCCACCGCTCATCCACCGTCCCGACCGGGTCCGGCAGCGCCACCAGCTGCTCGAGCGACACCATCATCTGCTCCAACCGCCGCTCGTTGAGCAGCAACCGGTCCACGCGGCTCGGCGCCTCGCCCGCCGCCTGGGCCGCGGCCACGTCCCCGGCGTTGGCCGCGAGGATCTCGCCGCGCCTCTGCCACAGCGCATCCGCGATGGCCCGCAGCGCCTCGTTTCTTCGGCCTGTGTCCACGCCCGCCAGGGTCCGACTCGCCGCTTTGGCCGCCCGCACCTGCTGCAGGATGCCCTCCGTCTGCTCCGCCGTCAGCGCCACGTTCATCCCTCCTCAGTCTCCCGGCGTCACCGCCGTCTGCGTCAACACCATGCGATCCCGATGCACCACCTCATGCTCGAGATGCACCGGTTGGCCGGCCGCCCGCCGCTCCAGCAGGACCCGCAGGTCCCCGGAGGACAGGTGCACCATCCCTTTGGCAATCACCCGCCCGTCCGGCCCGCACAGGGCCACCACCGCGCCCTCGCGGAACTCGCCCTCCACCGCGACGATCCCCGGAAACAACAGACTCGCCGCGTGCTCCTCCACCGCCTGAACGGCGCCGTCGTCCAACACGAGCGTCCCTTCCACGCGCGTGCCGTGCGCCATCCACAGCTTCCGGGCGGGCAGGTGGGCGGTTCGCGGGTGAAACCAGGTTCCAACGGGCTCCATCCGCGCGGCTTTCCTCAGCACATCCGGCTCGCGGCTCGCCGCCACCAGGGCGGGAATGCCCGCCTCCACCGCGATGCGCGCGGCGGCGAGCTTCGTTCGCATCCCGCCCGTCCCCACCGCGGTGCCGGCCGCGCCGGCCATGCGGTCGAGGTCCGCCGTCCATTCGCGGACGTGGTCAATCCGGCGGGCGTCCGCCCGCACCCTTGGATCGGCGGTGTACAGTCCGTCGGTGTCGGTCAAAAGCACCAGCCGGTCCGCCTCGACCACCAGCGCCACCAGGGCCGCCAGCGTGTCGTTGTCGCCGAGCCGGATCTCCTCGACGGCGACGGTGTCGTTCTCGTTGACAATCGGCACGACGCCGCGGGCGAGCAGGGTCGTCAGGGTGTTGCGGATGTGAATGTACCGGTGCCGGGATTGGATGTCGGCGCGGCTGACGAGCACCTGCCCCACCGGCACGCCGTGCGCTCCGAAGCGCGCCTCGTACATGCCGATGAGCAGGCCCTGGCCGACGGATGCGGCCGCCTGCTTCTCGGGCATGGTGAGGTGGGCTCGCCGCCATCCCAGCCGTCCGATCCCGGCCGCGACCGCTCCGGAGGACACCAGCACCACCTGCCATCCCTCGGCGCGCACCGCCTGAATCTCGTCGACAATCCGTTCGATTTTCTCCGCATCCACGCGGCCGGCGGCGTCCGTCAGGCTGCTCGACCCGACCTTGACCACCATCTTCGCCGCACGCATGGCCATCCCCTCCATCGCTCGCGTTCAATGACAAAAAGCCCTCTCGCCAGAAGGGCGAGAGGGCTCGCGGTACCACCTTCTTTGGCGCCCAACCCGCACACGCAGGCGAGCACCCGCTCCGCGCCGTTGTAACGGCCGGCACCCGTTCCGCTTGATCACGGAAAGCTCCAGACTCGGTTTCAATCCGCGCTCTCCCGCGCGGGCTCTCAGCCTGCGCCCGCGCTCTCTGTCGGCGCCACGGATCTACTGGATCTGTCATCGCCCATATGGCCCCGTGTGTCCGGGGTCTATACCGTACATATACCCGCCGGCGTGGCCGGTGTCAACCACTCCATGGGGCGGCCGGCAGAAGGATAGCCGGCCGGTGTCAGGCGGCGGAACGCTGCCCGGGGTTAGGCCTGCGGTCCACACGGCGCGCGTACCAGGCGGTCAGGATGGGCACCAGGATGGCGGTGACGATGACCGAAGCCGCCACCTGGACGGTCGCCGTCGCGGCGATCCCCTTGTAACCGGCGTACGCGGCCGCCACCGCCATCGGGACGGCGGCCGCGTTGCCCGCCGTGGAAGCCGCCGCGATACCGGCGAGCCCGTTGCCGCCCGTCAGGCGATCCAGGAGCACCAGCACGATGCCGGTGACCACGACGACCAACAGCCCGAGGATGATCCCCGACAGGCCCGCCTTGAGCACGTTCGCCAGGTTGATGCCAAAGCCGAGGGCGAGGGCGAACATGGGGATCAACACGTCCTGGGCCTTGCTCAGGAACTTACGCCATTCATCGTCCAGGTTGCCGAGCACCATGCCGATGATGAGCGGCAGGATGGCGTACACGAACGCCAACAGCGGGAACGACGCCAACCCGGTGACGCCGAGGATCAGCATGGTGAAAAACGGCCCCGACTCAAGCGACATGATGGAGTAAGCCGCGACGTCCTCCCGGCGCTTGCCGAGCTGCCCCATGAGCGCCATGTACAGTCCTCCGTTGGTGTCGGAGAACGCGGCCACAATCGCCAGGGCGGACAGCCCCAGCACCAGGTGGTTCTGGTCCGGCGCCAGCCATTTGATGAGAAAACCGATGACGGCCGCGGTCAGGATCTTGCCGGCCCACAGCGCCACCCCCTTGCGCAGGATGTAGCCGGTGTCGCGCAGCTGGATGGTGCTGCCCAGGCAGATGTAGAAGGCCGCCAGGAGGGCCGACGCCCCGGTGAACAGGCCGCCCGTGAACGAGCTCTTGAAAACCGGGTCGTTGGGCAGATCCGGAAACAGGGTTCGCAAAATGGCACCGATGAGCAGCGGGATGATCATCATCCCGCCGGGAATGCGGTCGATGGCGCGTTTCATCAGGACTCCTCCTCTATGCGGTGTGCGCGGCTTCGCCGGTCAGGAAGTCGGCGGCCACCAGGATGGACGCAATCATGCTCTGTTCTCTCGCGATGCCCTTGCCGGCGATGTCGAAGGCGGTCCCGTGATCGACCGAAGTCCGGAGAATCGGCAGCCCGAGCGTCACGTTGATGCCGGTGTCGAAGCCGAGCATCTTGATGGCGATGTGGCCCTGGTCGTGATACATGGCGATCACGGCGTCGAACTCCCCGCCCGCCGCCCGCGCGTACACCGAGTCGGGCGGCCACGGTCCGCTGCAGTCCACGCCCTCCTGCCGGGCGCGTTCGACGGCCGGGCGGATCTGGCGTTCGTCCTCGTCGCCGAACAGTCCGCCCTCTCCGGCGTGCGGGTTGAGGCCGGCCACCGCGATGCGCGGCCTTTTCAGGCCGAACTGCTCCAGGGACCTGTGCGTCAACCGGATGCGCTCCAGCACCCGCTCGGTGGTCGCCAGTTCGATGGCCTGGCGCAGGCTGACATGCGTCGTGACGTGGACGACGCGCAGACGGCCGTTGACGAGCATCATCGCCGAGCTCGGCGAACCGGACAGCTCCGCCAACGCCTCCGTGTGCCCGGGGTATTTCACCCCGGCGAGCTTCCAGGCCTCCTTGTTGATGGGGGCCGTCGCAATCGCGTCGGCGGTGCGGTGGACGGCGAGATCGACCGCCTTGGCCACGTAATCGAAGGCCGCCTGTCCGGCCTCCCGCGTCACCCGCCCCCACGGCAGGTCCGCGGGGACGTTGCGCAGGTCCAGGACGTCGATCACGCCGTCCTGGTACTCGGCCTCCTCCACCCGCGAAATGGCCCGCAGGGCGGGCGGTTCACCCGGCCACCGCCCGGCCTCATGGAGGATGCGGGATGCCTCCCGCAATCGTCCCAGGTCGCCGATGACCACCATGCGCACGCGTTCGCGCGCTTCCTTCGATTGCACCGCCAGCAGGGTGATCTCCGGGCCGATGCCGGCGGGATCGCCCATCGTCACTGCCACAATCGGTTTTTCCACCATGTCGTCAACTCCACGTATGAAATGTTCGACGCGTCAAATGTTCGCGGATGCGCCGGTTCGCCTCTGGGGCGGGGTTCACGAACCCGCGCCGCGGGTGAGAAAGTCGACCGCCCGGCGCAGGGCGTCGTCCTCGCCGAAGCCGCCCGCTTTGGTGACCAACCGGGCCGAGCCGCGCGGCGTCTCGATGGTGTTCCACGGGATGCCCGCCAGGACCTCGCCCTCC
The DNA here is from genome assembly GCF_023511815.1 of Alicyclobacillus sp. Taxonomy (GTDB): domain Bacteria; phylum Bacillota; class Bacilli; order Alicyclobacillales; family Alicyclobacillaceae; genus Alicyclobacillus_H. The sequence goes on along the minus strand of NZ_JAIMAV010000106.1, from coordinate 2,307 downwards.
GGCCAGATGGCCTGCACCCCGATGGCCCGGCACAGGGCGAGGGCGGTATCGCCGCCGGTCGCGACGAACCCGATGCGCCGCGCGTCCACCGTCTCGAACCAGGCCTTCGCGACGGCGGCGAGATCGTCCTCGAACCGGCGCAAGGTGTCCGTCGCCGGCCGCCGCTGCCCCAGCGCTGCCGCGTGCACGCGCCCTCCGCCGGACGCGCCCGCGGCCAGGCGCCGGGCGGCCATGGCCAACTCGTCCTGGCTGCTCGCCGCATCCGCCAAGCGGACCGGGTCCAGGACGGCGACCTCCAGCCCGGTCGACTCCGCCAGGGCCTCCAGTTGCCGATGCGCCACCGGGTTGGCGCTGCCCACCAGCACCAGGACCTGATCCGCGGGAACCGGGGCAGCGCTTGACACGCCCTCCCCGCGGCGGAGCCAGTGCGGCGGCAGGTGCTTGGCCAACCCCGCGGATCCGCACAGGAGCACATCCTGCCGGGCCGCGAACGCCGAGGCCAGGGTGGAAAGGTCGTCCTCGGTCTGCGCGTCGGCCACAACAATCATGTGTTTCTCATGGTGCTTGTCCACCCACGCGCGAGCGGCCTCTGGGCCGGAGCGAACCACCGGGATCGGCATCTCGCGCACCGGGATGGACACCCCGCGCCGGACCAGGTCGGCGATGCGGTCCGTGTCGATGGGATTTCGCGGGTCCTTGGCAAACGCGGTCTCATGCACCGGCGTCCCGTGCACCGTCAGACGGCCATCGAGCACGCATCGACCGTTGGCCGGAAACGAGGGCGCCAACACGGCGACCCGCCGCTCCAGGGCCTGAAGCGCCGTCTCCAGCTCGGCGCCGAGATGGCCGCGCAGCGTGGAGTCGACCTTCTTGTACACATACGATGCCCCATATTCTTGCGAAAAGAGAGCCTTCAGCTGCTCCACCGCCGCCGCGACCCGCGCCCGCGCCTCCGCCGGAGCCGCCGCGCGCGACTCGGTGTCCGCAACCTGCACCACCTCGGGCCCGAGCGCCGGATCCCAGGGCCGGTCCGGATTCAGGCCCACCCGCACCCGGTGGGCCCCGGTGCGAAAGTAATTGGCCGCGTCCGCCGCACCGGTCAGGTCGTCCGCCAGGATGAAGACGCGGGTGCACCCGCCATCCGTTCGCCTGTCGTCCGCCCGATGCTCTGCATCCATGGTCATGCCGCCTTTCATCCGCCATTTGATTCCCATCCCAGGGGGTCCCGCGTGCACAAGCCGATTCCCGTGCATGACGCCGCCTTCGCGCGGCGGGGCTTCTATGAGCTGCCCGCCCAACCGGTCAATCCGTCTGGGAGGCCGCCGGTGGCGCCACCTCAATCACCGGCACGCCGCTTTGGAGCACCACATCCCGGTACGGCGTTGGGATATAATCGGTGATGAGCAGGTCAATTCGTTCGAGCGGCGCATACGTGTCCAGTCCGGCGTCGCAGAATTTCTCGTGGTGCGCGAGCACGACACACATGTCCGCCCGTTCCATGGCCGCGAGCTTCACGGTCGTCGTCAGCGGATTGATGTTGTACAGGCCGCGCCGCACGTCGATTTTGGCCGAGGACAGAAAATAACGCCGGAGTCGCCGTTGACGAAAGTACTGATCCGTCTCCGTGCCGAACACCGCGGCCATCTCCGGCACATAGCGCCCGGGTGCGAGATTGACCGTCACGCCGCGCCTCGCGGCCGGCTGCAGGACGGCCAGGGAGTTGGTGTAGACCATCACCCCCGGCGGAAGGTGCGGGCACATCATGGACACGGTCGATCCCGAGTCGAGCCCAATCACGTCATTCGCGGAGACCAGCGCAGCCGCCCGCTCCGCAATGCGGCGTTTGGCGCCGAGGTGTTCGCGGGATCGGACCGAGAACTCGGGGCCGAAAGCGCTATCGATCCGCATGCGCAGATTGCGCCCGGCCTGATTGGGCTGATAGTCCAGCGCCGCAACCGCCTCACGCACCCGCGCGGCGATCTCCGCGTCCACGGTCGGCACACCGTTCAGGACCCGCGACACCGTCGCGGGCGATACCCCGGCCCTGGCCGCAACATCCTTTATCGTAACCATGCGCAACACCGCCCATGCACGGGGAATTCGTTTTCGGAAAACGTATTCTCAATTAGTAATACTACAGTGAAACCGCTTTGTCAACCTCCACCACCGGTCCGGGCACCCGGCCTTCGAAAAAACTGCGGCGATCACGACGAAAAAGCCCCCGGCAATGCAAAAGGTCCAGCCGGCACCTTGGTGCCAACTGGACCTTCGCTCGCCTGGCGGCGTCCTGCTTTCCCAGGGGCTCCC
>NZ_JAIMAV010000105.1 GCF_023511815.1 Alicyclobacillus sp. | reverse complement strand
ACCCGGAGGGACTCGAACCCCCGCAAGACGCGGTTTAGGAAACCACCGCTCTATCCGCCTGAGCTACGGGTGCATATCAGGTCGAGGGCGGCTTCGCGCTGAAGAGCCCCCACACTTCTCATTATACACAGTGTCCGGACGCTCAGCAAAGGAAACGCTCGGGCGGTCATCCAGAGTCGGACCATCCGAGGGATCAACCCATCCGACGGAACCCTCCGGATCACGTCCGTCCGACGACCAGGGACCAGGGGACCTGCAGTCCTTCAACGCTGAGGGTCAATCGCCCGGGCTCACAGCCGAGATGGCGCACATGCAGATGGATACCCAGGCCTTCCAGGAGGGACGGCAGATGCACGCGCAGGGACTCCTCCACCACCGAGATGCCGGGCGGTGCGTCGCGCACGGCTTCCTTGAGTTGGCGCTGCACAAGCACCGACGGGATGGGCACCAGCTTGTGGGCCGAAATGTCCAAGGCCACGGTGTCCGGTGCGGGAACCGCGGGAACCGCCAGGAAGTCCACATGCCACCAGAGAAGCTTCACCTGACCGCGGACGCCCTCCGGACCGATGGACAGTATCCGAAGACCGGAAGACGGCCACAGTTCGTCGAGCCAGGCCTGAAGATCGTCCCGCTCCATGACGATGGACAACTGGGTCACGCGCACGATATTCCCTCCATCCCGGTCTTCCGGTCCTCTGGGCCGTCACCGCCGCCGCCTCGGGAGGATGGTCTTCCGGAACCTGGGGCGGTTCACGGATTGGGTGGCAACCGTCTTCCGCTGATCCTCAACCGTCCCCATCCCCGGTCACGGTTCTTGACCGGGCCGCCTGGTCACTGCGGCGGGGGGTGGATCGGGTCTTTCGCAAACGGGCCCATGACTTCAGCCCGAGGACAATCATCATCCCGAATCCGGTGATCAACAGCACGATGGAGACCACCGCCGCCGAGATGGTCGGCAATAGACCGACCAGAAAGCCCATCAACACAGCGGTCCAGGAGATGAACATCGAACGCCCGAAAGCGGTGCGGTGCATGGCCCGCCGTTGCATCCAGATGCACCAAAGAACGAACAGAATGAACGCGACTTTGACCGCATCCCACAAATACGACAGCCACATGCCGGATCACCCGTCAATCCGCAGGCCGGATGACGTCAACGCCGAGATAAGGCACCAGCGCGTTGGGAATCCGCACGCTTCCGTCCGCCTGCTGCCCGTTTTCCAAAATAGCCGCGACGGTGCGGCCGATGGCCAGGCCGGAACCGTTGAGGGTGTGCACAAACTCCGGTTTGGCCGTCTCATCCCGGCGGAAGCGGAGATTCGCGCGGCGCGCCTGGTAATCCTCGAAATTCGAGCACGAGCTGATCTCGCGGTACACCCCCTGCGCGGGCATCCACACCTCGAGATCGTATTTCTTCGTTTCTTTCGCACCCAGATCCCCTGTACAGATTTCAATCACACGGTACGGCAACTCCAGGGCCTCGAGCACCGACGCCGCGTCCTCCACGAGGCGTTCGAGCTCATCGTACGACGACTCCGGCAGGACCAGCTTGACCAGCTCGACCTTTTGAAACTGGTGCAACCGGATGAGCCCGCGCGTATCCTTGCCGGCCGATCCCGCCTCGGACCGGAAACAGGCGCTGTACCCCGCGTACTTGATCGGCAACCGTGCGCCGTCGAGGATCTCGTCTCGATGGTAATTGGTCAACGGCACCTCCGCCGTCGGGATGAGGTAGTACGGCAGACCCTCCAGCTTGAACATCTCGTCTCCGAACTTGGGCAGATTGCCGGTTCCCACGAGACTGGTGTCGTTGGCGATGAAGGCGGGGAACATCTCCGTGTACCCATTGCGGGTCGTCTGCAGGTCCAGCATGAAGTTCGCGAGAGCCCGCTCCAACCTCGCGCCAAGCCCCTTGTAGATCACGAACCGGGACCCGGTGACCTTGGCGGCCCGCTCGAAATCGACGATGTCCAATCGTTCGGCGATCTCCCAGTGGGGCTTTGGATCAAAGGTGAAATTGGGGATCTGTCCCCAATGGCGAATGGGCACGTTGTCGGCTTCGCTCTCACCGTCCGGGACGGATTCATGCGGGATGTTTGGAATGACGAGCAGGAGGCCCCTGACCTCGTCGTCCAACCGGCGGACCTCGTCGTCGAGCTGTTTGATCCGGTCGGAAACCTCCCGCATCTGCGCGATGTCCGCACTCGCGTCCTCGCCCCGGCGCTTTTTCTGCGCGATGGCCTCCGACGCGCGGTTCCGAACACTCTTCAGCCGTTCCACTTCCGCCAGAGCATTGCGCCACGCCTCATCGACCGTGAGCAATTGGTCAATCAGCGACGGGTCCGCGTGGCGCCGCCTCAGTCCTTCGCGAAACGTGTCCGGATGGCTGCGAATGGCGCGCAGATCCAGCATGTCCAACACCCCTTCATCCGGTGTCCCGAACCACATGTTGAGCTGGCGCGGGACGGTTTGTCCGTACACACAGATGAATCGAGCATACCAGACGGACGGGGGCGTCGCAAGGCAGGCCGGCGCTTCCCCCATCCTGTATGGGCCATCGCGATGTGAAAGGGGTGCCCCCGGGGCACCCCTCCTCTATACATCCTGCCGAACCATTCGGGCCTGTGTGATGCGTGTCAACGTTCGCCGGCGACAATGCCGAGGAAGTACCGATGCAACCGGTCGTCGGCCGTCAGCTCCGGGTGGAAGGAGGTCGCGAGGAACTTCTCCTCTCGCACCGCGACGATCCGGTCCTCGTACGTCGCGAGGGTCCGAACCCCCGGGCCGACCGACTCGATGTGCGGCGCACGGATGAACACCGCGCGGAAGGGGTCGTCGCCCAGCTCCGGGATCGAAAGGTCGGTCTCAAAGCTCTCCCGCTGCCGACCGAACGAATTGCGATTGACCGTCACGTCCATCAGCGCCAGATGGGGCTCATCCTCGCCCTGAATGCGCGCGGCCAAGACAATCATCCCGGCGCACGTGCCGAACACCGGCATCCCCTCGCGGGCCATGGCCCGAATGGGCTCCATCAGCTCGTACTCGCGCAGCAGCTTCCCAATGGTCGTGCTCTCACCGCCCGGGATCACGAGGCCTTCCAAACCGTCCAGATGGCGCGGCAACTTCACCAACACCGTGTCGGCGCCAAGGTCGCGCAGCATGCGCGCGTGTTCGTGAAACGCCCCCTGCAGGGCGAGCACCCCGATCCTCATGCTCACCAACCCCGAACGGCCATGCGCTCCTCGTCGCGCAGGGTGTTCAGGTCGATGCCCTTCATCGGCGTGCCCAAGCCCTTCGACAGGTGCGCAATGAGCTCGTAATCCTGATAGTGCGTCGTGGCCTGGACGATGGCGCGCGCGAACTTCTCCGGATTCTCCGACTTGAAGATGCCGGAACCCACGAACACGCCGTCGGAACCCAGTTCCATCATCAGCGCCGCGTCGGCCGGCGTCGCGATACCGCCGGCGGCGAAGTTGACGACGGGAAGACGACCCTGCTTGTGCACCTCAAGCACCAGCTCGTATGGCGCGCCCAGGTTCTTCGCCTCCGCGACCAGCTCGTCCTCCGACATGTTCTGGATCTTCCGGATCTGCGCCTGCATCAGCCGCTGGTGCTTGACCGCCTCGACGATGTTGCCGGTACCCGGCTCACCCTTTGTGCGGATCATGCTCGCACCTTCCGCGATGCGGCGGAGCGCCTCGCCGAGATCGCGTGCGCCGCACACGAACGGCACCGTGAACGCCTTCTTATTGATGTGGAACTTGTCATCCGCCGGCGTCAACACCTCGCTCTCGTCGATGTAATCGACGCCAAGCGCCTCCAAGACGCGGGCCTCGACGATGTGCCCGATGCGGCACTTGGCCATCACGGGAATGGAGACGGCCTTCATGACCTCCTCGATGATGGTGGGGTCCGCCATTCTCGCCACACCGCCGGCCGCGCGGATGTCCGATGGCACCCGCTCCAACGCCATCACCGCGACCGCACCGGCGGCCTCGGCGATCTTCGCCTGTTCCGCCGAGACGACGTCCATGATGACGCCGCCCTTTTGCATCTGCGCCATACCGCGCTTGACGACGTCCGTACCCGTTACCGTCATGGTTCCCTCTCCCTCCGGCTTTCGCCTGTATCTTATTCTTTCCTCATTTTGCGCAGGAAGCGGCGCATTTCAAAAAAGGCGCCGACGATGAACAGAAGGGCCAAAATGCTGCAGACGGTCAGACTGCCGATTTGCAACCACAGCGCCGAGCCCACGCCATCGCCACCTTCCGAGACGGTTCCGACAAATACATTAGTACATTACAGCCGATGTAGCAATCCGCTGAACCAGTGTCCGATGCCGCGCAGCAGGCGCACGAACCAATTGGCTTTCGGATCGTCCGCGGCGGCCACCGCGTCCGTCTCGGCGATGACATTGCCATCCACCACGTACTCGAGCGTTCCGACCTTCTGCCCCTGGTGCACCGGCGCCACGACCGGCTGCGAGACGAATTTCACCTGGCCCTGAACCCCGGCCGGCAGGTCGACAATCAGGTCATCGCCCGCGGTGACGGCGAGCTTGGTGCTTTTCCCATTGGGCACCGAGACGGTGTACGCCAGCGGATGTCCCTCTGCCGCGGCCTTGGTCTCGGTGAACTGTTGGAATCCGTAATCGAACAGCTTCTGTGTATCGACGAACCGTTGATGGATGTCATTTTTCGTATCACCCATCACGACGGAGATCAACCGGACCCCGTTGCGCTGGGCCGTGCCGACAAAGCAGTATCCGGCATCATCCGTGAACCCGGTTTTCAACCCGTCCACGCCCGGGTAATGGCCGATCATCTCGTCCGTGTTCGGCCAGGTGTTGGTCTGCTTCCGCACCTCGCTCTTGATGGTCACGTTCGGTTTGGAGGTGAACTCCAACACCTGCGGATAATGCGTGATGAGGTATCGCGACAGCTTGGCCAAATCCATGGCGGTGGTGTAATGGTCTTGCTGAGGAAGGCCGTCCGGGTTCATGTAGTGCGTTCCCGTGAGGCCGAGCCGCTTGGCCTCCTGATTCATCATCGCGACAAAGTTGTCCTTGTCCCCGCCGATCCGGTCGGCGACGGCGACCGTCGCGTCGTTGGCGGACAGCACCGCGATGAAATCCATCATGTCGCGGAGGGTGAAGTGTTCCCTCGGATCGAGATAGGCGTTGGAGACGTCCGACGTGGTCGCCACCTGATAGGCGTCCGGGGTGACCGGGACCTCGTCGTCCCAGCTGATCTTGTGGTTCGCGACAGCCTCCATGACCAACAGCATGGTCATAATCTTGGTCGTCGAAGCGGGCGCACGCCGTTCATCCGCATTCTTCTCATAGAGAATCTGCCCGTTGTCGGCATCCATCAGGACGACGGACTGCGCCTTGACGACCGGAGGTTGCGGGGCGTGGAGAGCCGCGAGCGCGTTTTGGTGAATCACCTCAGCCTGCGCGGTCGGTAACGCCGCCCCGGTCGTCAGGGCCAGGGCGAACCCGGCGATCGCGATGGTCGGAAACGAAGACTTCCTCACGGCCCACACTCCTTGTATCAGCGAACCCTTGTCGCTGGTCTGTCTATCGTCACGTTGGCTTGTGTGCAAAGGTTGTGCACGAAAGATCCCGGCGATGTCCGCAGGTCCGGCATCAGTATAGCACAGCAGGACGGCGTGTCCCGGTGGCGATGATCAGAACAAATGGAAGCCGCACACCAGCGGCGGGTGTGCGGCCTGGCCGGTGTGGAAGGGTCAGATGCTGTAGTTGGGTGCCTCTTTGGTGATGTGAACGTCGTGAGGATGACTCTCTCGCAACCCGGCCGCGGTGATCCGGATGAACTGTCCGTTGTCCTGCAGATCGGCGATGCTCGGCGTGCCGCAATACCCCATGCCGGCCCGAAGACCGCCGACGAGCTGGTACAGGATCTCGGCCAGGGGTCCACGGTACGGCACGCGCCCCTCGATGCCCTCCGGCACCAACTTCTTCGTATCCTCCTGGAAGTACCGTTCGCCGCCGCCCGCTTTCATGGCGCCGATGGAACCCATGCCGCGGTACACCTTGAAGCTGCGTCCCTGGTAGATCTCCATCTCGCCGGGGCTCTCGTCGGTTCCCGCGAGCAGACTGCCGATCATCACGGTGCTGGCCCCTGCCGCGATGGCCTTGACGATGTCGCCGGAGTATTTGATGCCGCCGTCGGCAATGATGGGAATCCCGTGCCGCCTCGCCACCGTCGCACAGTCGTAAACCGCCGTGATCTGCGGGACGCCGATGCCGGCCACCACACGCGTGGTGCAGATGGATCCGGGCCCAATTCCGACCTTGACGGCATTGACGCCGGCTTGAATCAGTTCCTCCGTCGCCTCGGCGGTGGCGACATTTCCCGCGATCAGCTGAAGATCCGGGTATCTCCTGCGGATCTCCTTCACCGACTCAATCACGCCGACCGAATGCCCGTGCGCCGTATCCACGACGATCACATCGGCACCCGCGGCCACGAGAGCGTCGACGCGATCGAACATGTCCTTGGAGGTCGACACGGCGGCCCCGACCAACAGCCGCCCCTTGGCATCCTTTGCGGCGTTTGGAAATTGGCGCACCTTTTCAATGTCCTTGATGGTGATGAGGCCTTTGAGCACACCATGGGCATCGACCAGCGGCAACTTCTCAATTTTGTGCTGCTGCAGGATCTCCTTGGCATCCTCGAGCGTCGTCCCGACGGGCGCGGTGACGAGCGCCCCCTGGGTCATGACCTCACGGATGGGGCGATCATAGTTCCGCTCAAACCGCAAATCCCGGTTCGTGATGATGCCGACCAGACGGCGACTGCCCTCCTCCACAATCGGCACGCCGGAGATGCGGTATTTCGCCATCAGGGCCTCCGCATCCCGAATCGGGTGATCGGGCGTCAGATAGATGGGATCGGTGATCACACCGCTCTCCGACCGCTTGACCTTGTCCACCTCGTCCGCCTGACGCTCGATAGACATGTTCTTATGGACGATGCCGATGCCACCCTCGCGCGCCATGGCAATGGCGAGCGCCGCTTCGGTCACGGTGTCCATCGCGGCGCTCACAATGGGAATATTCAGTTGGATGTCGGTGGTGAGCCGGGTGCGGACATCCACATCACGCGGGAGAACCTCCGATCTCGCCGGTATCAACAGCACATCGTCGAAGGTGAGCCCTTCCCTGGCAAATTTCGTACTCCAACGGTCCGGCACAGCTCGATTCCCTCCTGCCCTCTCCGAACTGCCGTTCTCCACGGAACGCGGTGAAAACAATACAACAGCACCGGTTCGGCGTCTGGGCCGCCGGCGGTGGTTGGGATACGGTGCGAAGACGATTCGGCGTCGCCACAGGACTCCACCGTCGTCGGTCGACCGTCGTCCGTTCCATTGGACGGCCGGTTGAATACCACCGGCCTGTCCCGCGGATATTACGCGTAGTATAGCAACCGCCCAGATCCGTGTCAATCAACATCCCCAGCGCACCTGGAGGGCATCGTGCTTGATCTCGACTTGTGTGAACGTTCCCATTGGCTTCACGAACCGCTTCTGCGGCCCATCCTCGAGCGTTTGCATCCGGAGGCCGGAGGCGGCGCGATCTACGACGCCGCTGGGAAGTCGGTCTCCTCGGCTCGTCTCGGAGACGCGTTTCTGAAGGCCGCCGAGCGATCCGGTCCCGAAGTGGAACCCGTCCTGGCCTATTACGGGTGTCTGCATTGGCTCAAGGCCGTTCTGCATGCCGTCGATCCCACGTATCCGCCGTCGTCCTCCGTGTTGCAACACGGCCTTTCGGTTCGGCGGCAAAAACGTGCGGTGTATCGACTTCTGGACGAGGCCATCCATGTCTACAGGGAAGGGGTGTTGCAGAGCGCATGCCATCGCCTCCACCCCGCGTACCATCTGCCGACGAGATGGCAGATGGGAGACCTGTTGGGCCAACTGCCCGGCCTTCATGGGGTCCTGTCCACCATCGCACCGGACCGGCTTCACGTGGAACCCGTACAGATGCGCCCGGGCCCGGCGGCTCGCGGACCGGGAACGACAGCCGATGTCGCGTGGGTTCCCCGTGCCCTCGCGGCGCGTCGCAACATGCCGATTGACGCGTGGGTCGAGGAGTACCTCGACCGAATGCCCGATTCAGCAACCGCTTCGGTCGGAGCAGAAACCATCGACACCGCGTCCACCCAGACGGCTGCCACCGCAGGCGGGCCACCCCCCGATTTGTCCGGTCCCGAGGGTCTGGTGCGCATTCCCGCACCGAATGGGCGGCATCCATGGTCAAAGCAATATCTTGAGCGGGAATATCTCACCAACAGAGACCCGGACCCGGATTGGTGCGTTCATTACGCCATCCTCTACGGACTGGCCAGTCTGTGCCGTTACAACGCCCGTGAATGGATGGACATTCTCCTCCATCAGAACGAGGTCGACGCAACGCTCGTCCACGCTTACTTCGACGCGTACCCACCGAGGCATGTGGTGGACCTGATCCTCAAATGCGCCACCAGGGCCATTGCAGAATCCACACAAACTTGAAGGCATCCGCAACGCGCCGGGGTCCCTGCCGACGTGCCAAGTAGGAACCCTCCCATCCCGGGCCGGGTCTCAAATCGGCCGGGTGTGAAATCGGCAGCCGCCCCGCCACGACGAAAAAGCCCCGGCAATGCAAAAGGTCCAGCCGGCACCTTGGTGCCAACTGGACCTTCTCTCGCCTGGCGGCGTCCTGCTTTCCCAGGGGCTCCCGCCCCAAGTATCCTCGGCGCTGGAGGGCTTAACGGTCGTGT
>NZ_JAIMAV010000104.1 GCF_023511815.1 Alicyclobacillus sp. | reverse complement strand
GGGAGCCCCTGGGAAAGCAGGACGCCGCCAGGCGAGCGAAGGTCCAGTTGGCACCAAGGTGCCGGCTGGACCTTTTGGCGTTTCGCGGATGATGCACCGTCATTTGCACATCCTACGGTTGATCCACATACCGCGCGATGCGGGGCACCCGGGCAAGTCCGTGGTGAACCACCCGGGAGAGAGGGGCGACAGGAATGACGAATGAAAAACCGTTCCAACCGTTTGTCTCGCCGGAGGAACGGCCGCCGGAGTTGACGGTGACGGCCATCGTCCTCGGCATCATCCTGGCCGTGGTGTTCGGCGCGGCGAACGCATACCTCGGCCTGATCATCGGGATGACCATCAGTGCGTCCATCCCCGCGTCGGTGATCTCGATGGCCATCATCCGCGGTCTGTTGCGGCGCAACTCCATCTTGGAGAACAACATCGTGCAGACCATGACCACCGCCGGGGAGGCGTTGGCGGCCGGAGCCATTTTCACCCTGCCGGCGCTCTTCCTTTGGAAGGCGAATCCGGACCTGTTTCGGATCACACTCGTGGTCCTCACAGGCGGGTTTCTCGGCGTGCTGTTCATGATCCCGCTGCGAAGGATGCTGGTGGTCCGCGAACACGGGAAATTGCCGTACCCGGAGGGGACCGCGTGCGCCCGCGTGTTGATGGCCGGAGAGGAGGGCGGACGGCGGGCCTGGTTGGTGTTCAAAGGACTGGGGCTCGGAGCCGTGTTCAAGTTCCTCGAGGACGGCCTGAAGTTGTTTCCCTCCGAAATCTCCACGGGCGTCGCCGGGTTGCGCCAGGGGATGATCGGCATGGACACACTGCCCTCGCTGCTCGGGGTGGGATTTGTCGTGGGGCCGCGGATCGGAGGTCTCATGGCCGCCGGCGGCGTGATGGCGTGGTTGATTCTGATCCCGATGATCGCGTATTTCGGCCAGGGGGCGGGCGTGGTGCCACCTGGCACCGATCCGGTGCCGAAACTGGACGCCTGGGGCATCTGGGACAACTACATCCGCTACATCGGGGCCGGGGCGGTGGCCGCCGGCGGGATCATCAGCCTCATCCGCACGTTGCCGACCCTGTGGCGGACGCTGGCCGCCACACTGACCGCCGCCCGGGACACCGCCGCGGCGTCGGCCGATGGAAACCTCCGCACCGACCAGGACATCCCGCGCAAGGTCAGCATCCCCTTGGCCGTCATCCTGCTGTTGGTGATCGCGTTTTTACCGCAGCTCGACGTCGGGATCATCGGCGCGCTCGGCGTGGCCATCGTCGGATTTCTCTTTGTCACCGTGTCGGCGCGGATCGTCGGCATCGTCGGTTCTTCCTCGGATCCCGTCTCCGGGATGACCATCGCGACCCTGCTGATTGTGGCCACCGCCTACCGCGCGGCCGGCTTTCATGGCCTGCGCGGGATGGTGGCATCCCTCATCGTCGGGGCCATCATCTGCACGGCCCTGGCGATTGCCGGCGACATCTCGCAGGACCTCAAGACCGGATTCCTGGTGGGCGCCACCCCGCGCCGGCAGCAGACCGCCATGCTGATTGGGACGTTCGCCTCCGGACTGACCATCGGCTGGGTGCTGCTTCTGCTCGATCACGCCTACGGATTCGGCAGCAAGGACCTGCCGGCGCCCAAGGCGGTGCTGATGAAGATGATCATCGAGGGGATCATGAACGCCAGCATGCCCTGGGACCTCATCTTCATCGGGGTGGCTCTGGCGGTGGCGATTGAACTGTTGGGGGTGGAGGCGCTCCCGGTGGCCGTGGGCCTGTACCTGCCCGTGCACACCAGCATTCCGGTGTTGCTGGGCGGACTGGTTCGGTGGTGGGTCACGCGGCCGCGGCGCGAGGCGGACCCCGGGGCACAGGCCGACATCGCGGAGCAGGGGGTGCTCGCGGCCTCCGGACTCATCGCGGGAGAATCGCTGCTCGGCATCCTCATCGCCATCCTGGTGAGCCTGAGGGTGCCTCTGCCCGCGAATCCGTGGGCGCCGGGGTGGGTGTCCCTAGTCCTCTTCCTCCTGCTCGCCGTGTGGCTGGCCTGGACCGCCGGACGGGTACGAACCCGCCGTTCTGCGCGCGGGACGACGGCGGATTGACCCATTGACCCAGGGAGCGGTACACAAGGCGACCTGGGCGCGGTACCATAGGGGCGATGGGCCTTTTCCCTCGACCTGTGGTGCCGAATCGTGCACAGTGGGCGGGGCGAGGCCATGGCTCAGGAGGTGACCGTATGAAAGCCTTCATCCACCACGGCGAACCCGGCCTCGCCGGAGTGCGCCTCACCGATGTTCCAACGCCCGAGCCCGGGCCCGGCCAGGTCCGGATACGGCTCAAGACCGCTGGCCTGAATCGGCGTGACCTGCGGGTCACCCGGCTGGCCAAACCGGGCGATCCACCGGTCGTGCTCGGGTCGGATGGCGCCGGTGTGATCGATCGCGTCGGTGAACACGTCCAACACCTCCATCCAGGGGACGAGGTCGTGGTCAACCCCAGCCTGTACTGGTACGAAAACTCCCCGGCGCCGCCCGCCGGGCACGAGATCCTCGGGTCTCCCACCGATGGGACGTTCGCCGAGTTCATCGTCCTGTCCGCGGAACAGGTGGAGCCCAAACCCACCCACCTCACCTGGGAGGAGGCCGGGGTGCTGCCGCTTGCGGCGCTCACCGCCTACCGGGCGTTGTTCACCCGCGCACGAATCCAATCGGGCCAAACGGTTCTCATCCCCGGCGCGGGCAGCGGGGTCGCGACCTTTCTGGTGCAGTTCGCCAAAGCGGCGGGCGCCGAGGTCATCGTCACGTCGCGAAGCGCGGAGAAGCGGCGGCGGGCGGAGGCCCTGGGGGCGGATCGAACCATCCCGACGGAGTCCGACTGGCTCGCGGAGCTTCGCGGGGAGCGGGTGGACGTCGTGATCGACAGCGTTGGCGCGGCCACCTTCGACCAGTGCCTGTCCGTGCTCCGGCCGGGCGGAACCCTGGTCACGTTCGGCGCGACGGCGGGCGACGAGGTGCGCATCGACATCCGTTCCTTCTTCTACGGGCAGTTCAACCTGCTCGGGACCACGATGGGCAGCCGGGACGAATTCCGCGCCATGCTCCGATTTGTCACCGATCGCGGCATTCGCCCGGTGGTGGACAAAGTGTACCCGCTGGCCGACGCAGGGGAGGCGCTGCGCCGGCTGCAGGACGGGGAACAGTTCGGCAAAATCGGCCTTCGCGTCGAGTGACGCCCCGGCCTTCACCAGTACGGGTATCCGCCATACGGAGGGTAGTACGGGTACGGCGGGTAGGGCGGACGGGACGCGGCCGCGCCAAGCAGGGAACCGGCCGCGAAGGACGCGACGACCGCGAACGGGAAGAACAGTGGGGCGAAAAACACGGGACGGGCGTCCACCGCGTCACCCGCCTGCGGTCCGGTCCATTCCGCGGTCTGAACGGCCGCCCCGGGGTCACCGGAGGCGGGCACCGGATCATCGAACGGGACCAGGTACATCCCCTTCTTGCTGACGCGGATGAGGATGCCGTGATACACCATCCCGCTGATGTGCTGAATGGCCACCGGCTGATGGAGCAGTCTCAGGGCCAGTTCGTACATCCGTTTCCACATGCGAATCACTTCCTTCCAGACTGATGGCTTTCGCCTGGATGACGTGATCTACCGTATGGCACAGACGTCCCGCCGGACCGGTGCACACGCCTATTTTCGGGCGTGTGCACCCTGACGCGTATCCGGTGATCCCCGGGCTTCAGTCCGCGGGTTGGGCGAGTGCGGCGGGGAGGAGCCGCGGGGGATTTGACTTCCGTCCTGTGGGGGAGTATTATCAAGGTTCGGCAGTGTTTGGAACGGCAGGGGGTTCGGCGGTGAGCGTACCGGAACAGGAGTGGCAATCGGAGCAGCGGCGCGTGGATGACGTGGTCGGACAGATCCGGCGGCGGGCGGCGGCACTGGAGGCCCAGGTCGGGGACGTCCGCGAAGACGTCGTGGAATTGCGGCGAAACTTCTGGGATGAGGTGACCATCAACCTCAGCAGCCTGGACGATCTGGTCGAGACGCATTTCAGCATCCGGCAACAGGCCGAGGTGCTGGCGGATCGGGAACGGTTGCATCAGCAGGCGGCGCGGGAACTGAAGACCCTGCGAAAACTGGCGGATTCCCCCTATTTCGGGCGGATTGACTTCCGGGAGGCCGGGGCCGCGGGCACCGAGCGCATCTACATCGGAATCGGCTCGTTCAAAGCGGATGACGACACGTTTCTCGTCTACGACTGGCGCGCGCCCATCGCCAGCCTGTACTACGACCACACGCCGGGTCCCGTGTCCTACGAAGCCCCGATGGGGGTCATCACGGGGACGATGGACCTCAAGCGCCAGTTCGTCATCCACGACGGGGTCATCCGCCTCCTGTTCGACGCCAGTGTCACCATCGGCGACGAGATGCTGATGGAGGTCCTCAGCCGGCGGTCGGACTCCCATATGCGGAACATCGTCGCGACCATCCAACGGGAGCAGAATCGCATCATTCGGCACGACCGCGGAAGGCTGTTGGTCGTTCAGGGAGCGGCGGGCAGCGGCAAGACCTCGGCCGCCCTGCAGCGGGTCGCCTATCTCCTCTACAAATACCGAAAGACGCTGACGACGGACGAGATGCTGCTGTTCTCACCCAATCCGCTGTTCAGCAGCTACGTGTCCACCGTCCTGCCGGAGCTGGGCGAGGACAACATCCGCCAGGCGACGTTCTACGAATACCTGGTCCACCGGCTGGGGCGCCAGTTCGAGGTGGAACATCCGTACGACCAGTTGGAATACCTGCTCACCGAGGAGGGCACGCGAGAACACGCAGTGCGGCGGGCCGGGGTCCGGTTCAAAGGATCGACCGATTTCCTCGACTTGCTTGAGGCGTATCAGGCGTACCTTTTGAAGGAGGGCATGGCCTTTCGGCCCATCCGGTTGGAGGATCGGGTGATTGTCCCGGCCCAGGAGATGCGGCGGCAGTTCTATCTGCCGGAGGCGCCGCGCCGGCTGGCGGATCGCCTGGAGTGGTTGCGAGATTGGCTGTTGGCGCGGGTGGACGAATTCGCGGAGGCGGAGTGGAGGGCGGAGTGGGTCGAGCGCGAGGTGGAAACCCTCGACGACGCCGAGTACCGCAAGGTCCAACAGCAGATGCGGCAGTCCCCGTTTTCAAACGGCGGCGATGACGAAGACCGGCAGCGGGAAATCCTCGCCCGCATGGTGCTCAAGCGGTACCTCAAACCCGTCCGGGCGCGCATCCGCAGGTTTCTGTTCACACAACCCGCGCTTTTGTATCGCAGGCTGTTCGAGGATCCGGAGCTGGCCGGCCGATTGATTGGGAGGGATCGTCTCCCGCCGGAGTGGCCCGAGATCTGCGAACAGACGTTGGCCCGGTTGGAGGCGCGCACGCTGTGGTACGAAGATGCCACGCCGTTTCTGTATCTGCGGGAGGCCCTGCAGGGCGTGCACATGAACACCACGGTGCGGCATGTGCTGGTCGACGAGGCCCAGGATTACTCGCCGTTTCAGCTGACCTTTTTGAAGCGGCTGTTCCCGCGGGCCCGGATGACGCTGCTGGGCGATCTTAACCAGACCATCTCTCCGTACGGCGGCGCCCTCGGGGATGAACGGACCCTCCTTCGCCTGTACGGCGCCCAAGAGACCGAGGTCATCCGGCTGACCCGGAGCTACCGGTCCACCCGGGAGATCGTCACCTTCACCCGCGGCATGGTGCCGGGAGGGGAGACCATCGAGCCGTTCGAGCGGCCGGGAGACCTGCCCCAGGTGGTGGAGGTGTCGGATCGTGAGACGCTCTTCAACGCGGTGGTGAGGGCCGTTGACGAACTCCGGCGGAAGGGCTGCGAGACCATCGCCGTCATCTGCAAGACGGCGGCGGAGAGTCGGGAGGTGCACGCGGCGCTCGGCCCGAAGTTGGGCGCCGTGTTGGTGGACGCCTTCACCCTGGAATTCACACCGGGCGTGTTGGTGATGCCATCGTATCTGGCCAAGGGCGTGGAGTTTGACGGGGTGATTGTCCACGACGCGTCGGCTCGGGTGTACGGCCGGGAATCGGACCGGAGCCTGCTGTACACCGTCTGCACACGCGCGATGCACCATCTGTGGATCGGATCGGTCGGCACCCCCAGTCCCTTCATCCTCGAACAACCGAAGGAGACCTTCGAATGGATTCGTCCGGGCGTTCAGGCGGAGGCGTGATCCGCCTGAACCGCTCGTGGCGGAACTCGCTCCCCCGAGCGACCTCAGGGATCCAAGACCGGCACCTGAATTTTCACCCTTGCACATGGGCCCCCATCCCGGGTATATTCAAGTAAACCGACTTGAAATTCGGGCTTGGCCACGCGCCTGGCGGCGGTTGGACACACCCGCTTGCGGACCGGTTTCGCGCGGGCGGGCCCTGGTATGTCTTTCGGAAAATGAACGAGATCGACGAGGTGAGTGGCGTGGCAAAGGTCGTCGGGATCATCGGTGGAATGGGGCCGCTCGCCACGGTGGATCTGATGCGAAAAATCGTGCTCCGGACCCCGGCCGAACGGGATCAGGATCACCTGCACGTGATTGTGGACAGTTACCCGCAGATCCCGGACCGGGTGGCCGCCATTCTGCAGGGCGGGGAGGACCCCACGCCGGCGCTGATTGAGTCCGCGAGACGATTGGTCGCGGCCGGGGCCGAGGTGCTGGCCATGGCGTGCAACACCGCACATCACTTCCTGCCCGCGTTGGAGGACGCGGTTCCGGTTCCGTTTGTGCACATGCCCCGAGAGGTTGCCCGTGCGCTGCAGGAAAAGGGGGTGCGCCGCGCCTGGCTCATGGCCAGCACCGCGACCGTGGCGACCGGCCTGTATCAGGCGCCGCTGGCGGCCTCGGGCATCGCCACCCTCGTCCCGCCGGATGAGCTTCAGCAGGCTGTGCAGGAAGGCATCCGTGCGGTCAAGCGGGGGGAGCTGGCGCGCGGCCGGGACCTGTTCGCCAGCGTGATTCATCACGCGGCGCAACACGGCGCCGAGGCGGTGATCGCCGGGTGCACGGAGATTCCGGCGGTGATCCGCCCGGAGGACGAGCCGCTCGTGGTGGACCCGACCGACATCCTCGCCGAGGCCATCGTGCGGGAGGCCCAGGTGGAATCGGCGCAGAGCGGGGCGCTGAAGGAGGTGATCCACGGCATTCGTCGTTAGCCTTGCGCGGCGACGCCTTTGCGGGGCGTTGCGCCCGTATCACGATTGAAAACGCTGTCATCCGTCATAGGGTGGGAGGAGAGTTCATGAGCAAACGGTTGGCCTTGTTCATCTTCGCGGGTCTCGTCCTGGGAGCCATCGTGGGACTCATTTTTCCGGGATTCGGTGTCGCCATTCAACCGCTCGGCACGATGTTCATCAACCTGGTCGAGATGGTCATCCTGCCGGTCGTGTTTTTCGCCATTGTCGTCGGGGCGGCGGGTGTGGCCGACATCAAACGGATGGGGAAGATTGGACTCAAGACGATTGTCTGGTTCGAGGTGATCACCACCGTCATCATTCTGATCGGCATCCTGTTGGCGGATCTCCTGCAACCGGGCACCGGCGTGCAGGTCGCCAGCGCGAAGGCGGGGGACATCACCGTCGCCAAGCAGCAGAAGATCGACATCATCAATATGATTGTCAACATCCCGCCGAAAAACGTGATCGACGCGTTCCAGAAGGACGCGGTGGTGTCCGTGGTGTTCTTCGCCGCGATGCTGGGCCTGGCCATCGCGTCGGTCAAGGAGAAGGGCAAACCGGTGCTCGCGGTGTTCGAGGGGCTGATGCAGGCGTCCTTCACGCTCATCCGCTGGGTGATGCACGCCGCACCGGTCGGAGTCTTCGCGCTGGCGGCGTACGCGGCGGGCAAGTATGGGTACAAGGTCTTCCTGCCCCTCGCGAAGGTCATCCTGGTCACGTATCTGGGACTGGCGATTGTGGTGTTCGTCCTGTTCCCGCTGGTCTGCCGGTTGGTGCTGAGGGTGCCCTTTTTCAAGGTCTTCTGGGGCATCGTCGATCTGTTCCTGATTGCGTTCTCGTCCACCAGCTCGGAGGTGGTTTTGCCGCAGCTGATTGAATTCGCGGAACGCATCGGGGTGCCGCGGTCCATCGCCGCCTTCGTCATCCCGCTCGGGATCTCCTGGAACGCGGACGGCACCAGCCTGTACCTGTCCGTCGGGAGCCTGTTCGTGGCTCAGGTCGCCGGGCTGCACCTGACCCTCGGGCAGCAGATCACGATGATTCTCATCCTCATTGTGACCTCCAAGGGAATCGCCGGCGTGCCGATGGCGGGGCTGGTGGTGTTGTTGACCACCGCCACGGCGTTCGGGCTGCCGATTCAGGGGGTGGCGTTGCTCGCCGCCGTCGATCGCGTCATGGACATGGCGCGCACCGGCGTCAACGTGTTCGGGCACTCCGTCGCGGCCATCGCCGTCGCCAAGTGGGAGCGAGAGTTCGATCACGGCAAGCTCGCCGCGTACATCGCGTCGAGAAGCAAGGCGGCGCCAGCGGCTGGCGGCGGCAAAGCCGTCTGACGGACGGCACCGGCGTCGAAATTTCCATTTCGAACCACCGGGTCGCCGCGCCAAGGCGGTCTGCCACGATACCCGGCGCCGGGATCGGCCGGGATCGCGGGTTGCGTTCCTTGCGGCACCCGGTGTTGTACAACTCAGCCCGTCCGGCAGACGGAGCGCCCTCCGCCGCCGGCGGGCGTTTTTTTGTAGCGTGCCCGGAAAGCACGCGTCGTCCAGCCGGTGAAAGTCCGGCCTCGGAAAGGGCCAAGACATCCGAGTAGCTAGG
>NZ_JAIMAV010000103.1 GCF_023511815.1 Alicyclobacillus sp. | reverse complement strand
TTGCGGCCCTTCGGGCCGAGCGTCACTTTCACCGCGTCGGCGAGCGCGTCGACACCGCGCAGCATCGCCCGGCGCGCGTCTTCGCTGAACTTGATCTCTTTCGCCATGTCCGTGCGCCTCCTTGTATGCCCTATGTAGGCTGGGCTTCCTTGTCGCTTGGCTTACTTCTCGACGATGGCGAGAATGTCGCTCTCGCGCAGGATGAGGTATTCCTCGTTGTTGTACTTGACCTCGGTGCCCGCGTACTTGGAGTAGATGACGCGGTCCCCCACCTTGACGTCGAGCGCCACGCGCTGGCCGTCCTCAATGCGGCCGGGACCCACCGCGATGACCTCGCCCTCCTGCGGCTTTTCCTTCGCCGTGTCCGGCAGGACGATGCCGCTGGCCGTCTTCTCCTCGCGATCCACTGGGCGCACCACGACGCGATCTGCGAGCGGCTTGATCATGACAAACCCTCCTAGGCTAGGCCTTGTTTTGTTAGCACTCACCAGACCCGAGTGCTAACACCAAGAGATATATTAATGCACCGGTCACACCCGGTGCAAGCGGTCCGGAGGGGATTTTTACGCCGCCGGGGAGGCCGCCTTCGCCCGCCGCCGCTCCGCGATGGCGGACAGGGCGATGCTCACCTCGTACAGGAGGATCATCGGGACGACCACACTCAGGTGCGAGATCAGCTCGGGCGGGCTGATCATGACGCCGAGGACGACAATCACCAGATACGCGTAGCGGCGGATCCGCCGCAGAAGGCGCGGACCGATGACCCCGATGCGGGTCAGGAACACGACCACGATGGGCAGCTCGAAGATGAACCCGAACGGCAGACAGATGTTCGTGAGAAAGCCGAAGTAACTGCCGGCGCGCAGCATCACGCTGAAGTGTTCCGCGGCGATCCGCAGCAGGAAATGCAGGATGGTCGGAAACAGGACGAACCAGGCGAAGAGGATGCCGAGGACGAACATCACCAGGGTGACGGGCAACAGGCGCAGGGTGTACCGCCGCTCCACCGGTGTCAGCCCCGGCGCCACAAACCGCCAGATTTGATAGAGCGCAAACGGCAACGTCAGGCCGATGGCGGCAATCCCGGCGATGGAGAGATACACGGTGATCACCTCGCCCGGAGACACCACCATCAGATGATAGCCCTCTCGCGCCAGCGGTGCGACCAGATACCCGTAGATGCGCGAGACAAAGCCGAGGCAGACGCCGAACAGCACCACGAACACCGCCAGCGTGTACAGAATGCGGCGGCGCAGGTCCTCCAGGTGTTCGGTGAACGTCATCTGCGGCTCCGGCTTCACCGGCCACGCGCACCTCCCGTCTCACCCGGCGTCGCGCCGAGCGCGGTTCGCCCCCGGCCAGGCCCGCCGAAGGCGACAAGAAAGGGCTTCCCTCCGGAAGCCCCGATTGGACCACCATCACGGGGAGTTTCGCCGGTCATCCCCGGATTCCGGAGACTTCAGCTCAATCGGCTCCACGCGGGGGCTCGCCTTCTGCACCGGCTCCTCCTTGGCGGCTCCCGCCGCCTCGTCCATCATCCCGCGCGTCGCGTCCTTGAACTCCCGCAGCGACTTGCCGAACGCCCGACCGATCTCCGGCAGCTTGCTCGGCCCGAACACCAGGAGCAACGCCACCAGGATCAGGATCAGGCCCGACCAACCGATGTTTCCGAGGCCCATCCCGCCCCCTCCTCCGCGCGAGATCGTCTAGACCATCCTGTCCACGGGCACGGACCATCGCGTCCACACGTCCCGGCACAGCCCTGGGACATCGTCCTCATCATACACTGGCCACCGGGCGCCGGCAAGCCAGGGGGCATCCGCCGGCCCCACCACCGCCCTGATTTGGGACAGCCCCGCCGACTCCAGCCAGGCCAGGTGATCCCGGGTCCTCACCACCGCGACCTTCGGCAGCGGGCTGTGTTTGAAGCCCTCCACCAGGATGAGGTCCATCCCGCCGCGCATCGCCCCCCAGCGCGCCATGCGCTCCACCAGCGCCCGCGCGTCCTCCGCCGACGCGTCGTCCCGCCAGCGCCAGAGCGACTGCCCGCCGCCCGCGACCACCGTCGCCACCGCCCCGGCCGAGGCGAACAGCGCCGTGTCGCTGCCCGGTTTTTCCCAATCGTCGCCATCCGCTGCGTGCGCGTCGTGTTTGATGGCGGCCACCAGCAGGCCATCCACCGCGAAGTGCTCAATCATCCGTCGCATCAGACGCGTCTTGCCGCTGTTCTGCAGGCCGACGACACCGAGCGCACGAGGCCGCCCGACTCCTTCCCGGTCAGGCATTGAGCCACCCGCCGACCCCGTGGCGCGCGATGTCGTCCTTCGTCAACCGCACGCCGGCCAGCACCCTCGGCAGCAACACGTCGAAGGAGGTCCGCGGGTCGTAGATCACCGCCCCGGGCAGGCCGAAGATGGCGGCCGGCGAGATCCCATCCGGCCCCGCCGCCGTCGCCCTGGCGTACGCCAGCATCAACATGGACCCCGGCAGCATCGGCGTCCCGTACGTCACCACCTCGTCCGCCGCGGCGCGGATGGCGGCCGGGGAGCGGTCGTCGGGATCGACCGACATTCCGCCCGTGACGAGCACCAGCGGCACCCCCGCCGCCAGGGCGTCCCGGATGGCCGCGGTGATGGCCGCCTGGTCATCGCCGGGAAACACCTGGCTGACCACCTCCACCCCGTATGTCCGGAGCTTCTCGCGTAGCACCGGGCCCGCCCTGTCCTCGATGCGCCCGGTCTGAATCTCGCTGCCCGTCGTCACCAGCGCCGCCCGGTCCATGCGGTACGGCAGGACCTGAATCAGAGGCTCATCCCCCGCGATGGAGACCACCCGCTCCACCTTCTCGCGCTCAATCACCAACGGAATCGGGCGAACCGCCGCCACCGACGTCCCCTCGTCCACGTGCACCCAGTTCGTCCGGGTCGTCAGGGAGATCCCGTCGATCCGGTTGACGGCAAACACCCGTTCCTCATCCACCCGAAGCACGCCGCGCCAGCGGGCCTTCATCACCACCTTGCCCTCGTGCACCTCCGAGAAGGCGATGCCCTCGCCGGCCACGGCCCTGGCCATGGTCTGCGCCGCGTCGTTCTCGTGCATCTCGTCCGGTCCGAGCTCGAGCACGTAGATGTGCCGCTTCCCGATGTCGAGCAACACCGGGATGTCCTCCTCCCGGATGACGTGTCCCTTCGCGAACACGCGCCCCTTGAACTCACCGGGGACAATCTTCGTCAGGTCGTGTGCCAGCACCATGCCGATCGCCTGTTCCACCGGAACCTCCCGTTTCACGCCCATCCCTCCGTATGGCGCAGCCACGCCTCGTAATCCGCCGGGGTGTGGACCGGCCTCGTCCACCACTCGGGCCACCCCATGGCATCCGCGTCGACCCGCACCACCCGCAGCGCCGTCAGCGCAGGCAGGAGGCGCCGCTGCCCGGTTCTGGCCATCCGCTGAAACACCGCCCCCGAGGATTCGGTGTACAGACCGATCAGCGGCTGGTCCACCCCCCCGCGCACCACCACCGCCGCGTCCGCCTCCGCCCCGGCCAGGGCCGCCCTCAAGGAGGCCGGCACCGCCGGGTCGATGCCCGGGAGATCGCCCGCCAGCACCAAAACGGCCGTCCCCGCACCGCCCGGCTCGCAGGCGAATCCTGCTGCCGCGCCGGCGGCCGGCTCCCCGCCCGGCGCTGTGTCGGCCCCACCGCCCACAGCCGCCGGCCACGCGTGCGCCAGGGCCGAGAGCGGGCCCTGGTGCCAGGCCGGGTCGGGCACCAGCTCCACCAGGGCGGGCACCGGTCCCCCAAAGCCGCCCGGGGGCACCGCCAGCACCACGCGGGAGGCCGCCGTGCGAGCGACGTCGACGACGTGATCGATCACGCGGTCCGTTCCTCCGGCCCGCCGGGGCAGCGACAGCTTGTCCCGCCCCATGCGGCGGCTCGCTCCGCCGGCCAGGATCAGCGCGGTCACCCGCACACCGTCACCCCCGCCTCCGTCACCAGGTGATGCACCCGCACGTCGTGCGCCTCCGCGGGCAGATCCTCCGCCAGCTGGCACGCGAAGCAGACACCGACGCGGACCGGCCCCGCGCCCGCCGCCGCGGCGAACCACCGGTCGTAATACCCCCCGCCGTAGCCGAGCCGACGTCCATCCGGGGTGAACGCCACCCCGGGGACGGCCACCAGCGCCAGTGCCTCGGTGGGCACCGGTTCCGCCCGCCCGGGGTCCGGCTCCCAGATGCCGAATCGCCCCTGCCGCCAGGCGTCCGCCGCAAGCGGCCGGTAAAACCGCAGCGCCCGCCCCTCAACCACCGGATACGCCACCCGCCAGCCGGCCGCGGCCAGGGCCGGCGCGGCGCCCGACACGTCCGCCTCGCCCCGGATGGCGCGGTACAGCGCAATCGCGCCGCCCTCGCGCGGGTGCGGCCGCAGCGCGCCCTCGGCGCAAAGGTCCGCCACCAACGCCGTCAGGCGGGCGCAGATGGACGCGCTCGCCTCGGCACCGCGGATCTGACTGTACGCCCGCCGCGCCAGCAGATATTGTTGGCGCAGGCGGGCCTTGTCGGCGAGTTCGCCATCGCGGGTTTCCTCAGCCTTCAACCGGATCGCCCTTTCGATAGAGCCCGCACTGCACGAACACCCAAGGGGCGGCGAGCGTCGCCCACAGACCGGTGAGCACGTCCCGGACCACCGTCACCCCGGGCCAACCGGGCCATTTGATCACATATTGTAGCGCAATCAGACCGGCGATGCCGATGATCACCGCGCACGCCCTGCGCCACCACGCCGGGTCCATCTGTCCGCCGACCCACCGCTCCTCCAGGGTCGCCCCCGCCCCGATGCCCATCAGAAGGGCGGCGTAACGGAGGGAGTCCGGCCCGCTGTGAATGACCATCAGGGCCAGGGGAAACAGGACGGACAGCCACATCCGCACGTTCCACGCGTACTGCCGCTTGGTCCACCAACGCCCGAGCGGCCACCCGAGCACGCCGAAGACGAGCCCCAGCGCCCACCCGGCGAGGACGTCCAGCGGCCAGTGCACGCCGAGGTACACGCGCGACAGCCCGATCGCCGCGACCAGGATCATCGCCGCAATCCACAGCCAGCGCCGCCCCGCCCAGCGGCAGACCATCACCCAGAAGGTCATCGGTCCCTGGGCGTGCCCCGCCGGCATGGAGTAACCGGTGGCGCTCCACGTCATCCAGGATTCGATCCCGGGGATCCCAATCGGCCTCAGCACCTTCAGGGAATCCTTCAGCCATCCGTTGGCGTACATGGAGCACAGAAAGACGTACGCCAGCCGCAGCCCCAGGGGCTTGCTGACCGCCCAGAACAGGATCGGCAACACCACGACGTAAAACCACTCCACCCCGAGCAGGCTCAACGCCTTGGCCAGCTCGGTCAACCCCACCGACGCCCACGATTGAAACCACCGGATGACCTCGTACTGCCACACCATCCCGGAAGGCATGGCGAAATCCGGCGCAAACACCTCCAGCATCCCTGCCCCTCCTCTCCCACAGCGCCCGCGGTCGACGGCCCGCCATCGCCGGCCGGCGGCCGGCCACCGCTCGGTCTGAACCCGTCCCGTGCGCCCACCCCCGAGTCCCGGGTGGGTGGACACGTTTCCGTACACTCTATGAGACAGGCGTGGATGGTATGATTGGGATCACCGATCGACACGACCAAGACGGAGCGAGGGAAACGATGATCATCCTGCAGGCGGACGGAATCGAAAAACAGTACGACGGGCACGAGGTCCTGCGCGGGGCCAGCCTGGTGATCCAGGATCGGGACCGGGTGGCGCTGGTGGGACCGAACGGAGCCGGCAAGACGACCCTGCTGAAGGTGATCACGGGGGTCGAGCCGGCCGACGGGGGCCACGTGCACGTGCAGCGGGGCGTTCGCATCGGCTATGTGGCGCAGTTCGTCGAGGCGGACGAGGGCCAGACCGTGTACGAGTACATGGAGGCCGCCTTCCGGGAGGTGCGTGCGCTCGAGGCGCGCCTGCGCGCCTTGGAGCAGGAGATGGCCGATCCGCTCGTGCATCGGGACGAACGCCGCCTGGCCGAGGTCTCCGGCGAGTACGACCGCCTGCGATTGGCGTTTGAGGCGGCGGACGGTTACGGCGTGGACGCGCGCATCCGGCGGGTGCTCGACGGGATGCGATTCCCTGCCTCGATGCACACGCAACCGGTGGCGTCCCTCAGCGGCGGCCAGAAGACGCGGCTGGCCATGGCACGCCTGTTGGCGTCCCGGCCGGACCTGTTGGTCCTCGACGAACCGACCAACTACCTCGACACGGACACGGCGACCTGGCTCGAATCGTATCTGCAGGGGTATCCCGGGGCGATTCTGGTGGTGTCGCACGACCGGTATTTTCTCAATCGCGTCGCCACCCTCGTGTACGAACTGGAGAACGGGAAAACGGAGCGGTACGTCGGAAACTACAGCGATTACGTGGAGGAGAAGGCCGCCCGTCTGGAGGCGGACCTGAAACGGTACGAGGCGCAGCAGAAGGAGATCGCCCGGCAGGAGGCGTTCATCCAGAAGAACATCGCCCGCGCGACCACCACCCGCCGGGCGCAGAGCCGCCGGAAGCTGTTGGAGCGCATGGTCCGGCTCGAGCGGCCGACCCAGCGCACGCCGCGGATGGCCCTGCGGTTCACCTGCGCGCGCGAGTCGGGACGCGACGTGCTGCGCACGGAGGGGCTCGTCTCCGGCTATCCGGGCAGGCCCCTGGCCGGCCCGCTCGATCTCTGGGTCGCGCGCGGACAGCGCATCGCTCTGCTCGGACCCAACGGCATCGGCAAGTCGACGCTGCTCAAAACCCTCGCCGGGCTGCTGCCGCCCTTGGCGGGCACGGTGCAGTGGGGTACGCATGTCGACATCGGCTATTACGACCAGGAGCAGGCGGATTTGGATCCGGCGCGCACCGTGATCGACACCCTCTGGGACGAGCACCCGGAGATGGATCGGACCACGGTGCGGACGGCGCTCGGCCGCTTTCTGTTCCGCGGCGAGGACGTGGAAAAGCCGGTCGCCGGCCTCAGCGGGGGCGAGCGCAGCCGGCTCGCCCTGTGCCGGCTGATGCTCCGGCAGGCCAACGTCCTGCTGCTCGATGAGCCGACCAACCACCTCGATCTGTGGAGCAAAGAGGTGCTCGAGGACGCGCTGCAGGAATATGACGGCACCCTCCTTTTCATCTCGCACGACCGGTACTTCATCGACGCCATCGCGACGCACGTGTGGACCCTGGACGAAGCCGGTCTGCACACGTACATCGGCAATTACTCGGAGTACCTGGAGAAGCGGCGGGATGAGGCGCGCTGGGCGGAGGCGGAGGATGGGGCCGCCTCCTCAGCGGATCCGGTCCGCCCGGTCACCGCCGGGGGCGCCGCGAGCGCGGGTGCGGCCGGCGAGGGAGGCGCCGCAGCCTGGCACGGCACCGAGGGGGACGTACGTTCCCGCCAGCGCATCCGGTCGTCGGAGGTGCGCAAACTGCGCGAGGCCGTCGCCCGGTTGGAGGCGCGCGCCGTCGAGATTGAAGCGCGGCAGACCGCCATCGCCGAGCAGATGACCGAAGCCGCGATGGCCCAGGAGATTGACCGCCTCCGCGAATTGCAGGAGGAGGCCGAACGCCTGGAGGCGGAACACGCGGCCGTCGTCGAGGCGTGGGAGGACCAGTTGTTGCAGTTGGAGGAGCTGGAGCAGCGGCTGAGCTGAGCCCATCCTCCCCGCCGACCCGCGGGGGCCGCGGGCGGAACAGTGGCTTGGTGTCTCCGCTTCTTCGCGAAACATACCCGCGCGACGGGGCGAATCACCTCTCTAAAGAATGGGCGGCACCGGCTGGGCGTGTGCCGGCGGCGAACCGCACTGTTGCAAGTGTATTAAGTGATATGATACACTCAATTCACAAGGTACATTCCGTGCTCAGCCCGACCGCTCCGAGAGGAGGGAACGGCTTGGAGGAACGCCGCGCCGGCGCGCTCGTCTTTCATCTGGACCTGAGCCAACCGCTGTATGAACAGATTCTCCAACAGATGAGGCAGGCCATCGCCAAGGGAGAGATCCGACCGGGCGACAAGATTCCGTCCGTGCGCGAGATGGCGCAAGCTTTGCGGGTCAACCCCAACACGGTCAGCCACGCGTATCAGGAGCTCGATCGCGACGGGCTCACGGAGACCCGCCGCGGGCAGGGCACCTTCATCACCACCTCGCCGGAACGCATCGAGCGGTTCCGGCAGACCCTGGCGCGGCGTGTGACCCAGGAATTCATCCGACAGATGCAGGCGTTTGGATTTGGCTGGGACGACATCCGTGCGCTGCTCCGCGAGGCTCAGGACGATTCCCGGGAGACGTGAGGGAGGCAGGTCGAATGAACGACACGGCAGTGCGTTTGAAGAATGTCACCAAGGTGTACGGGCGCAGGCGGGCGCTCGACGGCGTCACGTTGGAGATCCCGCATCACCGGGTGGTCGGCATCCTGGGGCCGAACGGAGCGGGCAAGTCGACGCTGTTTCGCCTCCTCACCGGTCTGGCGCGGCCCGATGCCGGCGAGATTCATGTCTTCGGCGAGGCACCCGGGTGGCGGACGAACCGGCGGATCGCCTACCTGCCCGACCGCGCCCGCTGGTATCGCGATCACACGGGTGAGGACGCCATCCGGTGGGCGGAGACGTTTCTCCCCGGTTTTGACGCCGCTGCCGCCAGAAGGTTCGCGGAGTTCATGAAACTGGATCTCCGGCAGCGCGCGGGCGATATGTCGCGTGGACAGGAGGCACGCCTGATGCTGATCCTCTGTCTCGCCAGAAAGGTGCCGCTCGTCGTGTTGGATGAACCGTTCACCGGAATTGACGC
>NZ_JAIMAV010000102.1 GCF_023511815.1 Alicyclobacillus sp. | reverse complement strand
CAGCATGGCGCATCCCCCTGTTGGCTTGTGTTGGATTTCAAGCGCATTCTATACCTTTGCCACAAATTCAGTCAATATAAAAACCAGACGACCGGCTACGCGAAGATCCACCGCGCGCCGTGGCGGGCCAACCGCTCCAGCTCGTCGGCGCTCCCGTCCGGCCCCCGCGCGTCCTCGGCGTCCGCCGCCCGGGCCGCCATCCGATCCGGCCCCGGCCCATCGGTCAGAATGGCGTCCACCTCGTCCAGCCGCGCGTACGACACCAGCGCCGCGCGCCCCAGCTTGCTCCGGTCCGCGACACAGTAGACGCGGCTGCCCGAGGCCATCATCGCCCGTTTGACGGGCCCCTCCGCGCTCGAGGCGGTGGTCAACCCCTGCCGCGCGCTGATGCCGCCCGCGCCGAGGAACACCACATCTACGTGGTAGCGGCGGATGCTCTCCTCGCACTCCGGCCCCACCAACGTCAGCGTGCCCTTCTGCTGCGTGCCGCCGAGGACAATCAGCTGCACCTGCCACGCCCCGGACAGTTCCGCTGCGATGGCGAGGTCGTTGGTGATCACCGTCACCGGCCGTTCCGCCAACCGGCGCGCGATCTCCAGCGTGGTCGATCCGTTGTCGAGCATGACCGTCGCCCGATCCGGCACCAGTTCGACGGCGCGCTGGGCGATGCGCCGCTTGGCGTCCAGGTTCTGATGCGCCCGCACCTGCGGCGGCGGGACGCGATGCACCGGCTCCGTCAGGATGGCCCCGCCGTGCGTGCGCCGGAGCACCCCCTCCGCCTCGAGCCGCTTCAGATCCCGGCGCACGGTCTCTTCCGAGACGCCGAACTGTTCCGTCAAATCGCGGATGCGCACCGACCCGCGCTCCGTCAGCAACCGGACGATCTCCTGCTGACGAATCTCTCCGAGCATCCCCAAATCCCTCCCCCGCCCGCCCGGCCGTTCACCGGGATGGCCGTGGCCCCCCGTGCGGATCACAACCCCTCATCCGACGCGTGGGGATCTGTGAGATTCTGTGGCATGATCTTTCGCGACTGCGCGCGATATTCCTCCAGGCGGGGCCACAGCGGCAGCAATTGCCGGTGCAGCGCCTCGTACAGGGCGTATCCCGCCTCGTACAACCGGGTTTCCGCCGGATCCGGGTCGTGGACCGCGGCCACCGCGGCCCGCCGCCGTGCGACGGCCTCCTCCACCGGCCAATCGAGCCGCCCGGCCGCCAACAGAAACGCGCCGAACGCCGCGCCATAAGCCACCTCCGACTGGATGACCGGCCGGCCGTAGACACTCGCCTTGATGCGGTTCCATTGGGCACACCGGCTCAACCCGCCCGTCACCCGCACGACCCGCGACGGCGCCCCGGCCGCCGCCAGCGCGTCCAACGCCGCCCGCAGCTCGTACGCAATCCCTTCGGCGGCCGCCCGCAGCCAATCCTCCGCTGAGTGCCCTTGGTGCAGGCCCGCGATGGCCCCGCGCACCCGCCGGTTCCACCGCGGTGCCCGCGCGCCCAACAGGAGCGGCAGCGCCAGAAGGCCGTCGGCCCCCGGACGGGTGCGGGCCAGCGCGTGATCCAACTGCCGCCAATCCAGCGGGGCGCCGCCGAACCATTCCCCGAGGCGTTCCAGCACCGCGCCGGTGCCGGCCAGCCCGAGTTCCCACAGCCATCGCCCGGGCAGGACATGCGGGGTCGCCGACACTGCCGGGTGGCCCGGCCGGGGGTGATCCGCGAGGGTGGCGACATTGCTCGTCGTCCCGCTCGACTCCATCACCTCGCCCGCCTCCAGGGCCAACCCGAGGGCTTCGCACGGACGGTCCCCGCCCCCGACGAGCACCGGTGTGCCCGCAGCGACGCCCCAGTCCTGCGCCGCCTCGGGACGCACCCCACCGGCCCACGCGGTGGACGCCAGCACGGTGGGAAAGCGAGATGCCGACACGCCGAGATCTCCGAGCAATTCCGGTTGCCAGCGCCGGGCGAACGGGTTGTACAGCATCGTGCGCGCCGCCAACGTCGCGTCCGTCACCACCTCGCCCGTCAGGCGATGGACGAGCCAGTCCTTCGCCTGCAGATACCAGCGGGTCCGCGCGGCCACATCCGGCCGATGGCGGAGCCACCAGTGGATCTTTCCCGCCGTGTACGGGGCCCCCGGCACCAGCCCCGTCCAGGCGCGCACGCGCGCGCCCATCCGGGTCCGCCACCGGTCCGCCAGGTCCCATCCGCGGGCGTCCATCCAGAGCAGCGCCGGGTGCAACGGGCGCATCCGGTCGTCCACCGGGACGACGCTCTCCCGCTGCCCGCACAGCGCCACCGCCGCCACTGCGTCCCGCGGGGCCGCGGCCAGGGCCTGCCGGACCGCGGACGAGGCGGCCGCCCACCACGATTCCGGGTCCTGCTCCGCGGCGCCGTCCTGTGGGCGTTGGATGTCCATCCGTCGTGCGCCGCTCCCGAGGATGCCGCCCAAGGGATCGAACAGGACCGCCTTGCAGACCGTCGTCCCGAGATCGACGACGAGAACGCCTTCCTTCGCATGCACATCGCCCACCCCCCATCGACCGGCCGCGCGGGGAGGCCCTCCGCCGCCGGCGCCGGCCGTGTTCAGTCCGCCACGGGCGCCCCGAGGCCCAACTGTGTCCGCACCATGCGAAAATACCGGCCGCGCTGCTCCATCAGCGCATCGTGGGTGCCCCGCTCCACAATCCGCCCCTCGTGCAGCACGAGGATCTGATCCGCCCCCCGGATGGTCGAGAGCCGGTGGGCGATGACGAAGGTGGTCCGGCCGCGTTTGAGGACGTCGAGCGCCGCCTGGATGGCCGCCTCGCTCTCGCTGTCGATGTTGGCCGTCGCCTCGTCGAGCACCAGGATCGCCGGGTCCCAGGCCAGGGCCCGCGCGAACGCAATCAACTGGCGCTGGCCCAAGGACAGGGTGCTCCCCCGCTCGCGTACCGGTTCGTCCCACCCGTGCGGCAGCGGGCCGAGAAGGCGATCCGCGCCCACCGCCCTCAGCGCCCGGTCGATCCGCTCCCGGTCGATGGACGGGTCGTTCAGACTCACATTGGACGCGATGGTCCCGGTGAACAGAAACGGGTCCTGCAGGACCATCCCCATCTGCCGGCGCAGCGCCTCCCGCGGATACGAGGCGATGTCCCGCCCGTCGATGAGGATGCGGCCCGCGCGCGGTTCGTAAAACCCGAACAGAAGGTTCATCACTGAGCTCTTGCCGGAGCCCGTGTGGCCGACGAGGGCGATGGTCTGGCCGGGCATCGCCTCAAACGACACTCCGCGCAGCACATCGCGGCGGCCGTCGTACGAGAAGTACACGTCGTCAAACACCACGTGGCCCCGGATTCGCGGCGCAGGACCCGGAACATCCGGTTCCGGCGCCTCATCGAGCAGAGCGAACACGCGTCCCGCGGACACCCTCGCCTGCTCGAGATTCGCGAGCTGGTTGACCACCTGGGTGACCGGCTGGAACAGGCGCGTCAGATAATCCGTGAAGGCGTACAGGGCGCCGAAGGACACCAGGTGCACGCCGCCCAGCGTTTTCCAACCAAAAAATGCAATCAGGGCGGCGAAGAACGCGTTGCGCAACAGAGCCGCCAGGTTCCAACCCGTGGCGGAGTTGATCCGCAACAGCCGCGTCTGCTGATGGTACAGCGCCCGATTGACCTCGTCGAACTCCTCGAGCGTCCGCGCTTCGCGGTCAAACGCCCGCACGACGGAGATGCCCTGAATGGTCTCGTTGATCATCCCGTTGACCTCGGCGATCAGCCCGCGGACGCGTTGGTTGATGGCCCCCGCCGCCCGACGGTAGAGCACCATCCAGGCGGCCAACACCGGCAGAAGCACCAGGCAGATCAGGGCCATGCGCACGTCCAGCACAAACAGCGCCGTGTAGATGCCCGCCATGTACACCGCGCTCGACCCGGCGTTCGCCAGCACGGTGACGAACAGGTCACGGATGGTCTCGGTGTCGTTGGTCACCCGCGACACCACCCGCCCCGCCGGCGTCGTGTCGAAATACCGCATGGGCAGCCGGTGCAGATGGGCGAAGACGTCGCGCCGAAGCTGCCGCAGCACGCGCCCGGCCACCACCTGCAGGGCGAGCTGCTGGCCGTAGGTGAACACGGCGGAGATGGCGAGAAGGCCGAGATACGCCAACGCGAGTCGCCAGAGCGCCGGGATCTCCGGCCGGTAAAACGCGAACACCGCCGCGGCGGACAACCGTTCCGCCGGCGCCACCACCGTTCGTCCGCCTGCGCGAATGAGGATTCGGCCGCCTTCCACCGACCGCTCGCCCTCGGACGGGACGGCCTGCGGGATGAAATAGAAAGCGCCGCCCACCTGCAGGATGCGCACCTCCCGCCCGTGCGCGGCGTCCGCCGGCCATTCGTCCGAACGGACGTACCAGTGCCCGCCGTGGGCGACCGCCTGCGGCGCGGGCGCCGCCACCTCGTACCACGGTTGTTCGATGCCGGTGATGTGCCGGTCAATCATCCGCTTGGCGATGAACGGCCCCGTCAGCTCGGCGACCACCGCCACCACCAGCATGGCGAGGGCCGCCGCCAACAGGCCGCGCTGCGCCACGGCGTAGCCCCACAGCCGCCGGGCCACCCTCATCCGTCCTCGCCTCCCGTCTGTTCCCGCACACTTGCCCCTCCCGCCGCAAAGCCCTGCCGGGGGCCGCCGCCACCGTCCTCCCCCGGATGGGGTACGTCCGCGCCCTCCCCGGCCTCCGCGGTGTCCGATTCCGCCCGCTGCCGCTCGTACTGTTCGCGAAACCAGCTCCCGGCCTGCCGCAGTAGGTCCTCCGGCGTTCCCGATTCGGCCACACGACCGTCCTCCAGCACCACCACCCGGTCCGCGTGGGCGACGGTCGGCATGCGGTGCGTCGCGATGAGCGTGGTCCGCCCCCGCCGCAGGCGGCGGATGTTGTCCAAAATGCGCGCCTCCGTCCTCGCGTCCACCGCGGACAGGGCGTCGTCCAACAGGAGGATCTCCGGGTCGCGGACGAGCGCCCGCGCCAGCGCGATGCGCTGCTTCTGTCCGCCGGAGAGCGTCACGCCGCGCTCGCCCACCAGGGTGTCGAGGCCCTCCGGGAGGGTGGCGAGATCGTCCGTGAAACCGGCCCAGTCGAGCGCCCGCAGGATGTCCTCCCGGGTGGCGCCGGGTTGGCCGAAGCGGACGTTGTCCGCGATGGAGCGCGAGAACAGCGTCGGCTCCTGCGGGACATAGCCGATCCACCCGCGCAACCGCTCAAACGGGATGCGCTCCAACGGCACCCCGTTGATGCACACCCGTCCCGCCCCGGGCGGATACTCCCGCAACAGCTGGCGCAACAGCGTCGTCTTGCCGCTGCCCGTGCGGCCGACGATGCCCAGGGTCTCGCCGCGGCGGACGGTGAGCGAGACGTCTCGCAGGTTGTCGGCGCCTGCGGTGGGATATCGGAAGGTGACGTGGTCAAACCGGATCTCCTCCGGAATCTCCACCCAGACCGGCTCCCGGGCGTCCTCGACATCCGCCGGATGGGCGAGCGCGCTTTCAATGCGGTCAAGCGAGGCGTTTCCCCGCTGCATGATGTTGATCAGCTCGCCGATGGCGAGCATCGGCCAGATGAGCATGCCGAGGTACACATTGAACGCCGTCAGCTGGCCGATGGTCAATTCCCCGCGGAACACCAGATAGGTGCCGCCCCCGAGTCCAATCAGATAGCTGGTCCCGACCAACAGCTTGATGGTCGGATCGAACAGGGAATCCACCCGGGCCACCGACACGTTCTTCTCGTACACGTCGTCGATCACGCCCTGAAACCGCTCCCGGTCCTGGGCCGCGGTGGCGAACGCCCGCAGCACGCGCATCCCGGAGACGGTCTCGAGGACCTGGTCGTTCATCTCCCCAAACGCGTTCTGCGCCTCCGTAAAGCGGCGGTGGACCACCTTGCCGTACTGAGTCACCAGGGTGGCGATGACCGGCAGCGGGATGAGCGACAGAAGCGTCAATTTCCAACTCGTCCAGACGGCCATCGTCACCAGGATGGTGGCCGAAAAGGTGGTGGAGTCAATCAGGGTCAGCATGCCGAATCCGACCGTCTGGGACACCGCGAGCACGTCGTTGGTCGCCAGCGCCATCAGATCCCCGGTGCGCCGGGCCTCGAAGAAGGGGGGAGACATGTGGAGAAAATGCCGCATCAGACGGTGCCGCAGCGTCCGCTCCAGGATTCGGCTGCCGCCGTACAGTTGGTAGGACCAGGTGTACCCCATGCTGTACGAGATCCCCATCACGAGGACGTACAGCGCCAGCACACCGACGAGACGGCCCTCGGTGAGGGTGCCCTGGCTCATCCAGTCGATGGCGTCCCCAATCAATTTCGGCGGCGCGATCTCGACAAAGTTGAGGATGAACAACAGCCCCACGGCGATGGTGTAGCGGCCGCGGTGCGCCCGGAAGAACCACGCGAGTTTCGCGAGAACACTGAACACACCCGTCCCTCCAACAAAAATCCGTCTGTCCCGGGACCCGGCGGTCGAGGGACAAACGGACGGTCCAACCGGCCTGACACGGTCCGGCCGGTGTCAGAACCGGCGCGGCCCCCGTCCGGCCCCACTCATTCCTCGCGTTGATGACGCCACTTCTGGTACTCGAGGAATTCCCGGAACTCCTCCTTGCTGATGCCCGAAGCCATGGCCTCCTTGGCCAGCTCGAGCCACTCGGGATCCAGGTCGTCCGCTGGGGCGTCGGGTTCCAGCAACGTCTTCACCGTGACGCCGAGCACCGCGGCGATGCGATAGTGGTGCCGACCATGACCACCGTGCCCGCGTGGCGCGAGCTGGCGCCGGAGACGGAGTGGGTAGCCTGCGTCGGCTTCATGGGGGGGGCGTCGTCGCTGGGGCTGGGGCTGGCACTGGCCCGGCCGGAGCGGCGCGTGATCGTCTGCGACGGTGATGGCTCGCTGCTGATGCAGCTCGGCTCGCTGGCGACGATCGCCGGCGCGGCGCCGCGCAACTTCACACATCTCGTGTTCAAGAACGGCGTCTACCATACCTCCGGCAGCCAGGCGATCCCCGGCGGCTGGCGGGTCGATTTCGCCGGCATGGCGAAGAGCGCTGGCTACCGAAATGCCTACGTGATCGATGACCTGGAGGAGTTCCGCATCCGGCTACCGGCGTTGCTGACGGACGAGGGCCCGCTGCTGGTGGAGTTGCACACCAGCGAAGCTGACCAAACGCCCATGACGGCGCCGGGTGGTCCGCCGTTCGACGCCCAGGTCGAGACACTCCGCACCCGGCTCCTGCCGCCCGCCTGACCCAGGTGGCGTGGAACACGCGTGGGCGTCTCACCTGCCGCGGCGCTCGGTGTCTTGCTCTCCGGCGCTTCGGTCGGCGCGCGTCGACGGCACGAGCTAGCGGCGCTCTGGAGGCGCCCAGCGCGAAATGTCGTCCAGGGCCGTGTCCGGCGCCTCGGCCTCAGGGAGTGGCGCGTCGCGTTCCACCGGCGCTGCATCGCGCGCCGGCTCGCCGGCGGGTGGCCGGAACTGGGCGATATCGGCGCCGACCAGCGAGGAGAGGCGCGGCGTCCCAACCGGCTGGGGGGATACATCGGCTGGAGCCGCCTCCGCGGGCAAAGGGGCGGCGAAGGGGCTGCGCGCTCTGGCCTGGACGTGCCGCCAGACCTCTTGTGTGCCCTCCGTGGCGCGGCGGCCGTCGACCAGCTCTTCGACCCGGTCGGCCAGCTCCATCACCAGGCGGTCGTGTGTGGCCGCGATGATCGTCACCCCTTCGCTGCGGGCGATCTCGCGCAGCAGCGTGAAGATGGCCGTGGCGGTGGCGGAGTCGAGCTCGCCGGTCGGCTCGTCGGCGAGGATCAGCGTCGGCTCCGTCGCCAGGGCACGGGCGATGGCGACGCGCTGCTGCTCGCCGCCGGAAAGCTCGTACGGCCGGTGCTCGGCGCGCCGGCTGAGACCCACCATCTCCAGCACGCGGCGGGCGCGCCGCACGCGCTCGCCGTGCTTGAAGCCGGCGATCCGCAACGGGAGCTCGACGTTCTCCTGGGCGGAGAGCAGCGGGAGCAGG
Source organism: Alicyclobacillus sp. (assembly GCF_023511815.1). Lineage (GTDB taxonomy): Bacteria > Bacillota > Bacilli > Alicyclobacillales > Alicyclobacillaceae > Alicyclobacillus_H. The sequence goes on along the minus strand of NZ_JAIMAV010000102.1, from coordinate 1,067 downwards.
CCGAAGGATTGGAAGATGAAGCCGAGCGTGTGCCGGCGCAGCTCGTTCAGGTCGTGATCGCTCATGGTGTCCACGCGCCGGCCATCGATCAGCACCTCGCCCTCGGTCGGCCGGTCCAGCCCGGCGATCAAGTTGAGCAGGGTCGTCTTACCCGAGCCGCTGCGACCGATCAGCGCCAGAAACTCGCCCGGCTGCACCGTCAGGCTGATATCGCGCACCGCCCATACATCCTCTGACCCCAGCCGGAAGCGGCGCGACACGTGCCGGACCTCGACGGCCGCGCCCTGTCGGATTCCCGCGCTGGGGGATTGCAGCTTGGATCGTTGCTGTGCCATCAGGCGTCCTCGTGGCTCTGGCGGAACACGTGATCGGGGAGGATCTCGACGCGACCGTCGCCGAGCAAGAGCTTCGCCCGCTCGCGGATGGAGAGGCGTTCGAGGAACTCGCGCGGGATCTGGAGGCGGCCGGCGGCGTCGACCAGAACGTACTCGTCATGGGTCACCTCGGCGCGGCCGCCCTCGACGCGCACGCGGCGGAAGATCTCTGTGCTCGTGCGGCCGTCGCGAATGGCCACCACGCGGTCCACGCGCGCCGCGATGTCCGGGTCGTGCGTCACGATGACGATTGTCACCTGATAGCGGCGGTTGAGGTCGCGGAACACCTCGTAGATCGTCTCCGCCGCGACGGAGTCGAGCTCACCGGTCGGCTCATCGGCGAGCAGCAGCGGCGGGTTGTTGGCCAGCGCGACGGCGATGGAGACGCGCTGCTGCTCGCCGCCCGAAAGCTGCTCCGGCTTGTGCGCCATCCGGTGTTCGAGCCGTACCGTTGCCAGCAGCTCGCGCGCACGCTCCCGCGCCGCGTCCGCGGGCACGCCGTCGAGGAGCAGCGGCACCTCGACGTTCTGCTGCGCCGTCAGGTAGGGCACGAGGTTGCGACCGGTCTGCTGCCAGATAAAGCCCACCTGCTTGCGTCGGTACATGACCATCTCGGCGGCAGACATGGTGAGCAGGTCGCGCCCGCCGACGAAGGCTCGCCCCGCGCTCGGCTGATCCAGACCAGCGAGGATG
>NZ_JAIMAV010000101.1 GCF_023511815.1 Alicyclobacillus sp. | reverse complement strand
ACGGTGCTTCTGCCCGATCTCGAGGCGGGCTGCTCCCTGGCGGACAGCATCACGGCGGACGCGCTGCGCGCCTGGAAGGCGGAGCATCCGGGCGCGGTGGTGGTGGCGTACGTCAACACATCCGCGGAGGTGAAGGCGGAGAGCGATTACTGCTGCACCTCGTCGAACGCGGTCGAGGTGGTGCGGGCCATCCCGGAGGACCGCGAGATCCTGTTCCTGCCGGATATGTTCCTCGGTTCGTACGTGCAGCGGGTCACGGGGCGGAAGAACATGCACATCTGGATGGGGGAGTGCCACGTGCACGCGGGGATCCATCCGACGCAGGTGACCTCCGTTCTGCAGCGGCATCCGAACGCGGAACTGCTGGTGCATCCGGAATGCGGTTGCTCCACGTCGAGTATGTACCTGGCGGCCGAGGGGGCGTTGCCGGCGGATCGAACGAGGATCCTGTCGACGGGCGGGATGCTTCAGCACGCGGTGCGTTCGGACGCAGAGGAGTTCATCGTCGCCACGGAGACAGGGATCCTGTACCAGATGCAGAAGCAGAATCCGACCAAGCGGTTTTTGGCCGCCAATCCCGATGCCATCTGCCCGTTCATGAAGCGGATCACGCTGGAGAAGGTGCGGGATGCGCTCCGGGACGGCCGGCACGTGATCACGGTCCCGGCGGAGGTGGCGGACCGGGCTCGGGTGGCCATTGAACGGATGGTCTCCATCGGCTGATCCGGCCGGGGGGCGGGTGAGTGGGCCCGGGAGGGGGATCCCGGGCCCACGCTCGTCCTGGGCCGGGGCTTGTGCTGGGCCCACGCTCGTCCTGGGCCCGGGCGGCGCTGGCAGGTCCCGACGCCCATGGTACAAAGACCCGCATTCTCCAGTCGACACTGGATGTGCGCGTCTACAGCCCCGCGGATCCTTGTTGTAGAATAGATAGGACAGGCGGGGGGTGGATGAGCCGGAATGCGGGATCTGTTCGAAGTGGTGCCGGAAAATCTGTTTTCCCTGCTGGCGGCTCGTCATCGGGCCGTCTATTTCCGCGCGCTCATGGTCCTTCGCGCGTGCTACCAGCGTGAGATCACGTTCCGCCGGGCTGACCTGGTGGCGTATCTGATCAGCCAGATGGAACGGGACCTCACGGACCTGACCGAAGACGGGGATGACGATGGAGATGTGGATGGCGGCGCGCTCGGGAACCGGGCGGGCGCCGACGGGCCGGGGAACGCCACCAACGGCGGCTCGGACGACAACGGCGGTGCCGGCGGGATGGACGAGGGGACGCTGTCCGGCCGGGCGCACGCCCTCGTCCGAAAGCTGATTGAGACCGGGTGGCTTCAGGCCGTGACGGACGGCGGCGGGTTCGACGAAACGCTGATTGTGCCGCAGTACGCCAGCATCCTGCTCGACGCCCTGCACAGCATCGTGGAGCCGGTGCAGCAGCGGTACAACGCCTTTGTGTACTCCGTCTATTCGAATCTGCGCACGGCCAACGAGGAGCGGGACGAGTTCATGCTGCAGGCGCTGCAGTCGGCGCACGACGCCACCGTGGCGCTGCGGGAGAACCTCCGCAGCCTCCTGCACAACATCCATACGTATTATCAGAATCTGCACCTGCGCCAGGAGATCCGCGAACTGCTCGCCGAGCACTTCGACGGCTACCAGTTGTCGGTGGCCATCGCCACGTACCACCCGCTCAAAACCTTCGACAGCGTCTACCGCTTCCGGCCGCGGATCCTTCAGATCCTGCGTGACTGGCTCGCCGCACCAAGCCTCCTGCATCAGATGGCCGCCTCGCTGCGCCAGCAGCGCCAGGAGTTGGACGAGCTGGCGGCGCGCGCCGAGATTGTGCGGCGGATTCAGTTCATCGCCGACACGTTCGAGTCGTTGGATGACCTGCTCCGCGAGATCGATCACCGCAACGCCGCCTACAACCGGGCGTCGGTGGAACGGCTGCAGTACCTTCTCAACAGCGATCGCGACATCAAGGGCAAGCTGGTGCAGCTCCTGCGCGCGTTGCCCTCTCTGAACGAGCGCACTTCCTCTCCGCTTGCCGCGGCGATGGCCGAGGTGCCGTTGTACGAAGTGCGGTATTTCGATCCCGATGCGCTCTACACGGAACCCAAACGCCGCCAGCGCGGTCAACCGCAACCCCTGCGCCGTCCGAGCCAAGCGGACGACGCGGCCTTCGCGGCGGAGGCGAAGGAACTGCTGGAGCGGGCCAATTCGCTGTTCTCCCAAGAGCGGATCGCCCAGTTCATCCTCTCGCAGATGGACGAGGAGGGCCGGTTGCCCGCCGAGGCCCTCCGGCTTCCGGAGTGGGACGACTTCGTGCGCACCATCGTCGCCGTCGTGCGGGGGGATGAGCCGGAGATGCCTTATGAGATTGAATGGGGGCACGGTGGGACGGTGGTCGTCGGATCGTACCGGATTCCGTTGGTGACCTTCCTGAGAAAGGAGGCGGCGCGATGGACTGGCAGAGCCGGTACACGGCGCTGACGGAGGCGGACCGGGAGGAGTTCGCCCGGGTGCTGAGCCTTCTGTTCGAGCGGACGTTTCTCATTCGGGACGTGTGGGACCCGAAGCAGGGCAGGCTCGTGACGAACCGGGATTACCGGTTCGTCGAGCGCAACCTGGAGCTGTTTCACACGTACCTGCAGGCGGGCGGGTTTGAGCTGCAGGCCGACGGCCGCCGCGGCGTGATGGCCCTGTACAACCGCTACGGGCGGAACCGGATGAAAATCGACAAATACACCACGTACCTGCTGTACGCGCTTCGCCTCATTTACGAGGAAGAGATGGAGCGCGCGTCGATGCGCCGCGAGGTCATCGTCACCCTGCAGCACATGCTCGAGAAGCTGATGGCCCTCGGGCTGATGGACCGGCGGATTGCCGCGACGCACCTGACGGGGAGCCTGAACCGGCTGCGGCGGCTGAACATCCTGTCCCGGGTGGAAGGCTTCGCGGATGAGCTGGAGAGCCGCTGGATGATTCACCCGACCATCGTGGTGGCCGTGCCCGACGAGCGGATCAATCATCTGTATCGCCGCTTGACGGACGGGGAGTTCGGGAATCCCGGCGGCGGGCGGGGCCTGTTTGGCGAAGACAAAGCGGAGTCTCCTGCTGGAGACGACCGTGTGGCGCGGGCGGACGAGGAAGGGTTTGACGCCGGAGACGAGGCGGACGATGAGGACGACGCGTGGGTGGATGAGGAGGGAGAGGCATGAAGCTGCTGCGGCGGATGCTGCTCATCAACTGGCATTACATGGTGCACGAGTTGATTGAGTTCGCGCCGGTGACGTTTCTCACCGGCAAGAACGCGGCCGGCAAATCGACCATCCTCGACGCGCTGCAGCTGGTGATCCTCGGGGACACCGGCGGCCACTATTTCAACAAGGCGGCCAACAACGGCGGCGGCACCCGAAAACGCACCCTGCGCGGGTATCTGCGCGGCGAGGTGTCCGAGGACCACGAGAAGACCATCACCCTGCGGGAGGGGCAGTTCTCCTCCTACATCGTGCTCGAGTTCACCGAGGAGCGGGGGAAAAACCCCGTCTGCTTCGGCGTGGTGTTTGACTGCATGCCCGACGGATCGTACGAATGGCGGTTCTTCTCGCTCGCCGACCCGTTGCCCGACTTTCACTTCATCCGCGACGGCGTGCCGCTCGACATCCGCGGTCTGCGCGCGTGGGGCCAGCAGCGCAAGGCCCGGTTCGAGATGTACGAGAGCAACAAGCGGTACCAGGAGGTGTTCCTGGCGCGCATGGGGAACCTGCGCGACAAGTTCTTCCGCCTCTTCCGCAAGGCCGTGCCGTTCGAGCCCATCATGGACATCCCCGGGTTCATCTCCGAGTTTGTGTGCGACGTCAGCAAGGACCTGGACATCGCCGACATGCGCGAGAACATCCGGCATTACCGCCGGATGGAGGAGGAACTCCGCGTCGTCCAGGCGCGCATCCGGGCGCTGGAGGAGATGGACAAGACCTATCAGAGCCGGGCGGCCGCCGAGCAGAAGATCCGCCTGTACGAATACCTGCTCGACCGGGCCGCGCTCTGGGCGCACGAGCAGGCGCTCGCGGAACGGACCGAACAGCTTGCCGCCTGCGAGCGGGAGACCGCCGAGGTGGACGCCGAGCTCACCCGCGCGTCGGAGACCAGGGACCGGGTGCAGGCGCGGCGCGACGACCTGCTCGAGGAGCGCGCGAAGTCGGACGTCTACCAGCGAAAACAACAGCTGGAGCAGCGCAAGCAGCTTCTGGAGACGCGGTTCCAGCAGATCCGCCGGGACGGTGAGCGGATTGACCGGTTCCTCGTCGATCACGGCGGCCGCTGGGACGCGGTGCACCGGGCGCTGGCCGAGGTGCCCGATTGGTTCCGGGAGAACGGCGCCGAAGGGACGGACCTGCCGGAGGCGTCTTTGTGGCAGAGCGCCGGGTTGTACCAGGAGGCCCGGGATCGGCTCGCGTTGGGCCTGCGGGCGTGGCCCAAGCCCGCCGGGTGGAGCCGGCATCAGCTGCTCGATCCGCCGCCCGCGACGGCGGATGCCGACGCCATCACCGAGTCGAGCCAGCATCTTGCGGAGGCCGCCCGTCTGCTGCACGACGCGCACGGGACGCTGCGCACCACCGTTCGGGCCTGGGAGGAGGAGTCGGCCGCGCTGGAGCGGGCCATCGACGAGCTGCGCCGCGGTGTCAAGCAGTACGACCGCAAGGTGCTGGATCTGCGGGACGCCCTCCGCCGGGGGCTCGCCGCGCAGGGCCTGCCGGCGGAGGTCGAGATCTTCGCCGACCTCCTCGACGTGCGCGATCCCGCCTGGCAGGCGGCCATCGAAGGGTATCTGCACACCCAGCGCTTCTATCTTCTCGTCGCGCCGGAGGCGTTCACCCCGGCCCTGCGGATCTACGACCAGGTCAAGCGGGAGAAAAATCTGTTCGACGTGGGCCTCGTCGACATCGCCAAGGTGATGCAGGAGAAGCCCGAGCGGCAGGCGGGATCGCTCGCAGAGGAGATTGTCACCGACAATCCGTATGCGCGGGCGTACGCCGACTTTCTGCTCGGACGCGTGATGAAGGTCCACCACGTCGACGATCTCCGCCGTCACCGCACGGCCATCACGCGCGACGGCATGCTGTATCAGAACTACGTCGCGCGCCAGCTCAACCCGCGCCGGTGGGAGACCCTGTACATCGGCAAACGGGCGATCCAGCAGCAGCTGGAGCAGAAGACCCGTCGCCTGGAGCGGGTCCGGGAGCACCTATCGGCGTTTCGCCCGCGCCTGGCGCGGGTGCGGGAGTGGGCCGCACAGCCGGTCCCGGCGCCCTCGGAGCTGGCCGCGGTGGCGGAGTTCGCCGATGCCATCCGGGAGCTTGCGGGGATCCGCGCCGACTACCGCCAGGTGCTCGACGATCTCGGCGCGCTCGATCTCTCGCGGCTGCTTCGCATCAGCGAGGAGATTGAAGCGTGCGAGGCGGAGCTGCGGCGGATCCACGAGCGCATCGAGACCCTGCGGGATCGGCGCGGGCGGCTGTGGGCGCAGCGGGATCGACTGATGAGGGAGGACATCCCCGCCGCCGAGCGGGCGGTGGCGGATCAGAAGCACCTGTTGTCCACGCGGTACGATCCCCTCTTTCGCGCGGATGTCGGGGAGCCGCGGTTTGAACAGGAGTTCAAACGCCTGGGCTCGCCGGAGACCATCCAGGCCAATTTCGGCCGGCAGCTCAGCGTGGAGCGCAACCGGGCCCAGGAGGCCTGGACCGCCCTGGTGCAGCAGCGCGAGCTGTACAACCGGCAGTTCGGCGCGGGCTTTGACATCCAACGCCCGGACAACCAGGTGTACGACCAGGAACTGGCGTGGCTGCGCGACACGCAGCTGACGGAGTACGAGACGCACATCCGCGAAGCGAAGGAACGGGCGCAGGTCCAGTTCCAGGAGGACTTCGTCAACAAGTTGCGCAACAACATCGAGACCGTGCGGCAGCAGATTGAGGAGATCAACGGCGCCCTGCGCGAGGTGTCGTTCGGCGGCCGCGAACGCTACCAGTTCAAGGTCTCCCCGAATCCGCAGTACGAGCGGTTTTACGCGATGATCATGGACGAGCTTCTGCTCGAGGGCAAGAGTCTGTTCTCCCAAGCGTTCCTCGACAAGCACGGGGACACCATCGAGGAGCTGTTCCGGCATATCGTCGACGTGGACGAGCGGGACCCGGCGGTGCTCGCGGAGCTGGAACGGAATCTCGAGAAATTCACCGACTACCGGACATACCTCGATTTCGATCTCGAGGTCAAGGACGAGGAAGGCCGGATTTCCCGGTTGTCCCGGGTGATTGCGAAAAAGTCGGGCGGGGAGACCCAGACGCCGTTTTACATCGCGGTGTTGGCCTCCTTCGCGCAGGTGTACCGGGTCAACCAGCCCGGGTTCGACAACACCCTGCGGCTCATCGCCTTCGACGAGGCGTACAACAAGATGGATCACCAGCGCATTCGCGACAGCATCCAACTGGTGCGCGACCTCAATCTGCAGGTGATCCTCGCCGCGCCCACGGAGAAAATTGCCGACATCGTGCCGTGCGTCGACCGCACCATCGTGGTGCAGCGCATCAAGTCGGAGACCCGGGTGGCGCCGTTTGAACCGCTCGCGCGGGAGGAGGTGCTCCGGTGAGTGTTCAGGGCCGGGATTCCCGGCGACCGAGCGGGACCGCGCGATTGCGCCTCGGACCCGAAGCGGTGAGGGTGCTCTCGTCTCTGCTCGATAAGTACGAGCGCAGCCGTGCCTTGGCGGAGGGCTCGTCGGCACGCCGACCGCAGGTGCGGATGACGGACGCCGTGGTGCCGGGGTACACCAGCGGATGGCTCGATCCCGAAACCCGTCGCACGCTCCACCAAGACCTGGTGGACTTGGCGGACCGCGGAGTGGTCGCGCTGCGGTGGGTCCGATTCGAGGAAGGAAATCTTCTGGAGCGCGTGTATCTGGAATGGGCTGGGCTGGCGGACGCTTATGCCTTCACCGGCCGCAGGCCGCTGCGGGACGAGATGACGGCCCTGGCCGAGACGGTGCAGCGTTGGCGGGATGCGCAGTCGTCCGCGGGTGCGCCCGCGTGGATGATTCGATGGGCGGACGACGTCTTGCTCGCCATTCGGGAGCGGGGCCGCGTGGGGGCGCAGTTGCTGCCAGGTGGCGCGGAGGACCGCCGGCTGCTCCTGTTGGCCCTCGCCGGCCTGGTGAAGAAAGGGGAACAGGTGCTTCCGGTCCGCCTGTTCTCCACCCGGTATCTCGGCGACAGCAAGGCGTTTGAGCGACGGGTGCAGAGCCGGCTGATTGGACTGTTGCAACGCTACGCCCTGGCGGAGTGGGGCATGCCGGATGCCGAACTGTTCGCAGATCCGGCGGATCTTTTGCGCGAGGTCGGCCTGGAGACCACCCATGATCTCATCACCTTCTGCGGTCCGGTGGCATTTTCCTGCTTCGCCCGAGATGCGGGGAGTTCGCTTCCGCTGGCGGACGGAGCGGACGGGCAGGCCCTTCGGGGCGACCTGCTGCCACATGGCGTTTCCATGGACGCCGCCGATGTCGACGCCGTCCATTGGCACCAGGTGGACTGTCAGCGCATCCTGACCATTGAAAACAAGGCCAACTACCGGGCGTACGTGCGTCAAGAGCGGCGGCAGGACGAACTGGTGGTGTATCTCGGCGGTTTCGCGAGTCCCGGTCAGCGCCGCTGGCTGCGTTCCATCCGGCGGTGGTTTCAAGACCACGATCGCCCCTTGCCACCGCTTCATCACTGGGGCGACCTCGATTACGGCGGCATCCTGATCCTGCAACATTTGCGCGACACCTGCTGGCCCGAAGCACAACCTTGGCGGATGGAAGCCGAGTGGTTGGAACGCCATCGGGATCGATTGGAACGGTTTGACGAAGAGTACCGGCTCAAGCTGGCCCGGCTGTTGGATCAAGAGCGGTATGCTTGGGCGCATGCGTTGATTCGTGCACTTTTGGCCGCCGGCGGCACGCTCGAACAGGAGAATCTCCTGGTATCGGAATGACGGGGCGCCTGTCCGACTCGACGGCTCTGTCTCCGGGTCGCCGCGCAGCCGGGCCCGCGGCGGACTCGGCGAAACACACGACGGACGGCGGGGTGCAACCGTCAGTAGGGCTTGTCCACTGGGTTTTCGCTCCAGGACAGGGGCGGCGCCCCCACACCGCTGAATCCGCCTCGTTCGCGCACCATGGCGATTTCTTCCGAAATCTCGCCGATTTGGTCGCGGTGCCGGTTCAACCGTAATTCGTGACGAAGATACGTCCCTTCCATCAGGTCAACTCGCTGATTGGTCTTGAACATCACCTCGTTGACACGCCCCACATCGTGAATCAACTGGGTCACCATCGCGTGCGTGCTGGACAATCTCGTTTCGACTTCCGCCAGGCGCTTTTCCACCGCTTCAAGCCGTCTTTCAACGCGTGCAACGCCCTGCTCGATGGCCTCCACGCCCTGCTCGATGGCCTCCACGCGCTGCTCGATGGCCTCCACGCGCTGCTCGATGGCCTCCACGCGTTGCTCGAGGGCCTCCATGCGTTGCTCGAGGGCCTCCACGCGTTGCTCGAGGGCCTCCATGCGTTGCTCGAGGGCCTCCACGTGTTGCTCGAGACGGTCAAGGCGCTCTTCGATGGGTTTCAGGTGGATGGGCAGGACTTCGGACAGCACATCTGTCAACACTTCGCGAAGCATTTGTGCGTCCACGAATGGACCTCCTTGTCTCCCGGCGAAACGTCGCGGCCGATGCAAAGGGGATGCCGGAGGGTTGTCTGATTCGACGATAGCAGACGGATGGGGACTTGTCACTGCACGTTTTGAAAAGAATGGCGGGGTCTTGTATACAATTGTAAAGGTTCCGTCGCGGCGCCGGAAACGTTCCGGTACTTCTGATGCCGGAATTTCGGTATGATGAAATACGCACACCAACCGAAGGAGTGAGGTTGCACGTGGAAGGCGTTCAGGACGCGCCGCCCGCCGGAGGCGCCCGGTCATTCCCGAGCGGGGGCGCCGGCGACATGCCCGTCATGCTCATCTTCATTCTGATGATTGCTGGGGCCTTTGTGGCGTTTCTCAACCAATCACTGATCAACGTCGCCCTGCCTCAGATCATGGAGCGCCTGCACGTTGGCGCCACGACTGGAGATTGGCTGGCGACGGGGTACATGCTGGTCAACGGCGTGGTGATCCCCATCACCGCGTATCTGCTGGAGCGGTTCACCACGCGGCAGCTCTA
>NZ_JAIMAV010000100.1 GCF_023511815.1 Alicyclobacillus sp. | reverse complement strand
CATCCCGAACCATGTCTGCCCCGTGGTCAACCTGATGGAGCACGTGTACGTGACGAGGGGCGGCGAAGTCATCGATCAGTGGCCGGTTGCCGCGAGGGGGAAGATTGTGTAGCGCGGGATGGTTGGCAATGGAACATGATCTGGGCATCCGTTCGGGATGTTCCCCAGGGCCATGGGATTGGCCGCCGCGTTTCTGCAGATTCCGTTCAAGCGAACCGGAAAAGATGGGATCCCCATGATGGTGATGTTGTTTGGCATCGGCTGTCTCAGCGGCGTGATCACCGGTATGCTGTCGCTCGGCGGAGGGATAGTGCTGATTGCCTTGCTCTTGTTTGTCCCTCCGCTGTTTCACTTTGCGCCGCTTTCAATGCAGGAGATTGGCGGCCTGGTGACGGTGCAAAGCATCTTTTCCATGCTGTCCGGCTCTGTCGTCTATCTTCGGCAGCGTCTGTTTGACGCACAGACCGTGGGGTGGATGGGGGGTGGGGGGCTAGCGGGATCGATAGCCGGTGCCTACATGGCGGGGAGCATGAGCAGCAAGGAGCTGACCCTCCTCTACACGCTGATGTGCTCCCTGGCCGCCATCCTGATGTTCATCCCGCAAAGGAAGTCGTCGGCGCTGTCCTGCACGGCGGACAAGGGCTTGATCCCTCCATCCCACCTTCGCTGGCGCTCCGCCGGCCAGTTCTTGGCCGGCGCCGTCATCGCGTTCGCCGGTGCCATGCTGGGCGTGACCGCAGGCTTTCTCATGGTGCCGCTCCTGCGCTATTTTTATCCGTTCCGCATCAAGACCACGGTGGGCACGGTCATCATGGTGGGCGCCGTCGTCGCGCTGGGGAGCCTCATCGGCCGGGCCATGCACCACACATGGCCGATGTTGGTGTCCTTGGCGCTGGTTCTGGGCGCGATCCCCGGCGGCTACATCGGCGGGTTGCTCGCCAAGAGGCTGAGCAACGCCGCCATGCATCGGCTCGCTGCGGCGATGGTTCTGCTGTTGACGGTGCGGGTGTGGTGGTCGATGATGGTCGCGTACCATGTGATTTGAAGCCATCGAGTATGCAGAGAATTGGAAAGTTCCGCCACAGACACCAATGTGGGAGGCCGAACCAATCCTGTCTCGACGCAGTCATACGAACAGTGTCACTTGGGCGGCGTGCGGGTTCGCCCAGACCTGCTGCACCGGGATTGGCCGGGACTTCGACCGAGCACCTTCCCGCACCGCCGCCTCGCCACCCGCGTCACCGGTGTCATCCTCCGGTTCGCCACCGTGGCCGTCAGCTGCATCGTCGAGCTGCACAAACAGCGTGCCGCGCGCGAACGCAGTGCGGATCTCGGCCACCTGATCCATCGTCAGGCCGCCGAGGTCAATGCTGCGGCCCATGCCGGGCAATGGGATTGCACTGAGCAGTTGCGACGGCACCACCAATACCACCGGCGGCGCCAGAACCTGCAGATCCAGGGTGCAGGGGTGCCTGTCGTCGCCGTGGACAAGCGTGAACCGGACCTGGACGCGTCCGCCGTCCTCCGCCCATTCGCCCGCGACGGCTTCCGTTTCGGCGACAACGGGCAGGACGGCGCCACCCCGGTGCAGGATGGACGCGCCCGATCCGCCCGGCACAAACGTGTGCGCCCATCGCACCTCTCCGCCGAGATCGAGAGATACCTCACCGGTGGTTCCTCGGCCGCGATACGTCACGCGAATTCGATCCGCCGGCCACTCTCCCCCCTCTGCCCCGAACGCCACTTCCACCTGGTGTCCGTCAGCCTGTGGCCGCCACCACCCGATGGTCCTCACCAACTGGCCGACCGGCGCCTCACCCAGGACGGCCTCGCAGCCGCGCAGGCGCCACGCCGCGGCAACTTCGTACCACCCTTCTGCGATCTCATGTCCAGCCTCTCTCACCGCATGATCGCCTCCTGGCGCTCGTATCGTCTCGGAAACCACGGTATCGCGGTGGTCGGCGATGTGGCGTGATTTCGTTCATACGGAGTTCAAGAAGGCGATTTTTGATACTGTGGCGAAGCTGTTCTGGAAACGTGACTACTACTGGGAGAGTCAGGTTGGCTGGAACTGGCCGCTCTCGCTGGCAGTACTGTCCAAGTGGAACGAATCTGGAGAGGTGCGTCGATTCGTTAAGCAATTCGCCGGGCGGGCGGATGTGGCCGAGTGTGAGGATTTGGCCCGCCTTTACCTCGAGCAGGCGCAACTCTCCTGGTTCACCCAGAATGGACGCACCGCCCGGTTTTTTTGAAGCTCGCCGGGGGGTTGCCCCGCCAGAGGAGGGGTGTGGCGGGTGCGGGCCCGGGCGCGGGCGAGTGTCGCGTGACGGCGCCCTTGGCTACGTCCTCCGATCCGGGAAACTGACCAGGAGGTAGCGGAATCGGGCGGGATCGTCTTGGACCATGCGGGCGAGGGATTGGTACTTGGGGGCGAGCGTGATGGAACGAATTCGCTGCGATCCCTCGTGACGTGGCACCAGAAGCCCGTCCGCGATCCAACGGCGGATGCGGTCCCGCAGCGTTCGATCTGACAGATTCAGCAGACGGCCGAGTTCCGTGGTCGAGGCGAAGTCTTGTTTCAGGGCGAGGAAACCGAACACGGCCCGTTGTTCTGGGTCGAGTCTCCGCAGGAGCTCGGGCTCTGCGGAGGTGTATTCTTCGCTCTTGGAACGCACGATGCGAGCGGCGTCCTGAAACACCTCCGCGACACCTTCGAGAAAGAACTCCAACCAAGCCGTGATGTCCGCTTCGTTCCGCCCGAAGTAGTAGTTGTGATGCAGGCCCATTTGCAGACGATCGTAGTACGTGGACAGGTGACGGCTGTAGTACCGTTCTAGCACGAAAAGCCCCTTCAGACCGTAGCCGCCTTGCCGCATGATGTAGGTGGCCAGCATCCGGGCAGTTCTTCCGTTTCCGTCCATGTAAGGGTGAATGGTTAAAAACTGATACATGAATATGCCTGCTTTAATCGGGGCAACCATGTCCCGCTGATCGGGCGCGTTTACCCAGACCACCAGATCCTCCATAAGTTGGGGCACGTCTTGCCATTCCGGGGGCAGGTAGTATCCCGGTTGGTTTCTGCGGCCCACTTGGTTTTGTTCGCGTCGATACTCGCTGCGCTTGGGGCGTCTACCGCCGCGGATGACACGGATGATCGCGTGCAGCTCCTGAATCCGCTCCTCCGTAATCGGAGCGTGCTTGGCCTCCCACGTTTCAATCTGGCGCAGCGCCTGCATGAGGTTGAACACTTCCTGTTCATCCTTTCCCGAATCGTCAGGACACTCATACGCCGCCCGGCGGGCCTCCGCTTCGCTCAAGGAGTTGCCCTCCATACGCGTAGAGAGAATCACCGTCTCTTCTTTCGATTCCCTCTGCAATTCGCTCAACACGGACGCAGGCAGTGGTAATAACTCCACCACGGTCTGGGCCTCTTGAATCCTCATCAAGGCGGAAACCATTTTATGAGTGAGTCGATATTTGGGCTGGTACATAGGATCACCCCGATAATGAGTCACTATAATTGTATCATTGCCGCTAATTTGCCGCAATATAGGGGCGGTGTCGATCGGGCGCTCTGTTGCCGGGTTGAGGAAGCGCTGTCACGGCCTCCTCTGGGATGCGCCTGTCCACACCCACTCGCTCCTCTTCTAACCTCGAAAGTCGTAGTAAATCCGCCGTTTGCGGCTATTCGGCCTCGTCTGAGGACCGGTTTCACCCAGGATGTCTCACAAAATCTCTTCTTTCTACGGTCGGACGACGCGTTTTACTACGAGAATTCGGCTCTCGCACTCCCTTTTCAGCAGTGCGGGCGGTCGAAACCGCCCCACTTAGAAAGGAGTGAAGGTTTATACTAGGGTTATCGGTCCGAGAGGTTTGGCCGGTGATGGCGGTGAAAGGAGGAGGCCCCGTGAGAGTACTCGTTGAGCCAGCTGACATCGACGCCGCACAAATGCGCTTTGAAAGCTTGTTGCGTTCTCATTCGGACCGGGTCATACCTGTTTACATCGGACATCAAGGGGACAGTTTTGAGGAAACCGTGCACTGGTGTGAAGATCTTGGGATTTGGCATTGTTGCCGGAGGCTAGAAAGTCGGTACTGGAACGCCTTCGGGATCGGTGAACCAAGAGAGTGTTCCAACCTTCCGATCACGTGTGAGATAAACATACCTTTAAGAGGTTTGAACCGGCACGTTGCCGGCATCTACTTGCGTGACAATACGGGCAATTTGTACATCGGGCATCGTGGGAAAATAGGCGGTGGGAGAAGAGGGATCGGAAAAGCTCTGTTTCGAGAAAACTATGCCGGCGAGTGGGTAGAGATAGAAGATCATGATCGGCTAACAGATGTTGCTTTAGTAGCTACACTTGACTCGGACACGTTGGGACAACAGGTGGCTGAATTTGTGCGGGAGGTGGCTCGAATCAAAGCACTGGCAGCCAGGTGACGAATTCGTGACCCCGGCGGTGATGGTGCGGTTGACGGGATCGACCTTCGTGATGCAGTGCCGCTTGATCGCGTAGTAGTACACCGCCCCCGGACAGGCCTCGAACCCGGGTGGCCAGGCGAGGTCTCGGTACGGCGCCACTAGGTCGTTTGCGGCATCGGGATCGGTCACTGCGTCCATCTGTGCGTGCGTGTGGTCGTGCTCGCCACCAGGCCGGGCGAGGAACATGGCGTGGATGTACTGTAGCTGCCGGTTCTCGAGGTAGAAGGCGCTCTCCGACAGAGGCCGGCTCAGGAGCAACGCGGGTTCGTCACGCTACCCGTCACGCATGCTGAGACAGAGAACATTTTGGCCGAGTGTGAGTTGCACGGCGTACCCGTTGGGCTGCTGCTCGACAGCCTCAGCTCCCGGTTCAAAGCGTTTGAGCTGGTCTCCATCATGGGCACTTGTGGGATGCATGAGCCTCGTCGGCCCGCGCCTGCCGCTGCCCGACAAGGTGGACCTGTGCGACATCCGCCACCGTCGCCGTCTCAGCGTAAAACTCGGCATCACGTTCCTGTGGCAGATCAGCGGGCGCAACAATGAACGGTTTCACACTCACGGGCAAGTGCCCGCCCCGGCACGCTGGCCGGGGGAGCAGGCTCACTCGGGTGCGTGTGGGGTGCGCGGGGCGGATGCGTCGCCCCAGTGGGTGCGGATGAACTCGTCCCGGCCGGAGCCGCGGCGATAGGCGTGGTAGTGGAGCGGGTTTTTCCTGTAGAAATCTTGGTTGTACTCCTCCGCTGGATAAAACGGGCCGGCGGGGAGAATCGGGGTGACGATGGGTTTGCGAAACCGGCCGCTGGCGGCGAGTTGTCGCTTGGACGCTTCCGCCGCCTGGCGCTGTTGCTCCGTGTGATAGAAGATGGCGGTCCGGTAAGACGACAGAATTGGCCGCCGTCGTCGGTGGGATCAATCTGCTGCCAGAAGATCTCCAAAATCCGCTCGTACGGGATGACATCCGGCTAGAACTGAATCTGGACAGCTTCGACGTGCCCAGTGGTTCCGGAGCAGACCTCTTGGTAGGTCGGGTTCGGCTTATGGCCGCCGGTGTATCCGGAAACGACCTCGAGGACGCCGGGCCATTCGTGAAACGGTTTGACCATGCACCAAAAGCACCCGCCGGCGAACGTCGCGATCTCCGTACGGGAGGATGGGGTGGATGCGTCGGTGGAAGGATGGTGTGTAATCGGGATCGCCTCCCTGATGGGTAAATCGTTCAGAGAATCAGCTCGACGAATTGCTTGTGGGTGATGTCGCCGAAGTAAAACGACATATCAATCCCGGTCACGGCCTCGGCCACGTCTTCGTACGCGTACCGCCGGCCGACGAGTTTCTCCTCGACATCGCGGATCTCTCCCATTCCGAAGACATCCCCGTAGATCTTGCAGCCTTCAATCACGCCGTTTTTCACGTTCAGCCGCACGTCGATGGACCCGATGGGGAAGCGCTGGGACTTGTGCACGTTGAACTCGGGGGATCGACCGAAATTCCGGTCCCAATTGCGGTAGCGCGCCTCGGCGATCTCACGGATCCGCACCCAGTCGTCGTCGGTCAACCGGTATTCATGGATCTGTTGGCCGTCGAAGATGTGGTGCAGGAGGGTGGCGCGAAACTCTTCGATGGTCATGTCTCGGTCGAGGTAGTCGCGGATGTTGGCGACGCGGCTTCGAATGGACTTGATGCCTTTGGACTCAATCTTGTCGGCCCTTCACGGTCAACGCCTTGCTGACTTCGTCCAGGTTGACGTCGAACATGAGCGTGCCGTGGCTGAACATGCGGCCGTGGATGGTGAACTGCGCGTTCCCGGAGATCTTCTTGTCGCCGATTTGGATGTCGTTGCGCCCTGTCAACTCGGCCTGCACGCCGAGCGTGCGCAGGGCTCGGATCACCGGCTCGGTGAACCGGCGGAAATTTCGAAAGCTGTCGCCGTCGTTTTTGGTGAAGAAGCTGAAGTTGAGATTTCCCTTGTCGTGATACACGGCCCCGCCACCCGAGAGCCGCCGCACGACGTGAATGTGTTCATGCACGTACGGGAGATTGATCTCCTCGAACGTGTTTTGATTCTTTCCAATGATGATGGAGGGCTCATTGATGTACAACAACAGGTATGTCTGCTCGATGTCGAGGTGTGTAAGAGCGTATTCCTCGATGGCCAGGTCGATGGTCGGATCGAACCCGCCGCCGTTGTCGATGAACAACAAGTCGCCGTCGCTCCTTGATGGAGACGAAGTACACGGCCTGTATGGAGGCTCTGTCAAACACTGTAGCACGTCTGGGTCGGTGTTTCATGTGCGGCGGTTCACAGGGAGCGGGCGGTGGGCGGCACGGACAGGATCCGCCCGGAGACCACCTCCCCGGCCGCATCGTTTTTGCTCTCGTGAATGCGCTCGAGGAGCGTTCGGGTCAAGGTGAAAAGGGGACGAGGATATGAATATGGGAGAGAGAAAGACGAGCGGCCAATGGAACGAGCCACCTTCAAAAGCGGTGGACGCGATGGTGCGGGAGTTGGTGCGCAAGTATGCGGGCGGGCCAGGATCGGTGGCGGAGTGGCTGTGTGACCGGCATGATCCGAAGCGGAACGCCCTGCGGTACGAGGACGCGAGCGGACGGCGGGAGGTATACACGTACGACGAGCTGGCCAACCTGTCGCGGCGGTTTGCGGCGGTGTTGAAGGGACTCGGCGTGGACAAGGGGGACCGAGTCGCCGTTTTGCTGCCGAAGAGCGCGGCGCTCGTCATCGCGCTCCTCGGGATTTGGCGGATCGGCGCGGTGCACGTGCCGCTGTTCACGGCGTTTGGGCCGCAGGCCATCTGGTATCGAATCTGCAACAGCGGCGCGCGGGTCGTGGTCACGGACCACGGACAGCGGCCGAAACTGGACGGCGCGGCGTATCCGGCTTCGGAGGGGGATGACCAGGCAGGCCGCGTCGATGTCGCGGATGTGCGGATCGTCACGGCGGATGGGGCTCAAGCGGGGGACGTGTCCTTCTGGGATGCGGTGCATGCGGCCAATCCGTTGGCGGAACGGGTTTCGATGAATCCTGATGACCTCTTCATCCTGCTGTACACCTCCGGTACCACGGGCCAACCGAAAGGGGTCGAAGTCCCTGTCCGGGCGCTGGCAGCGTTTGAGGCGTACATGCGGTTCGGACTCGATCTGCGAGACGACGACGTCTTTTGGAACATCGCCGATCCCGGTTGGGCGTACGGGTTGTACTACGGCGTTGTCGGGCCGCTCTTGTTGGGGCAGGCGCCGTTGCTCGTGAACGCGCCGTTTGCGGTTGAGCGGACGTACCGCGTGCTGTCAGAATATGGGGTGACCAATTTTACCGCTGCGCCGACGGTGTATCGATCACTTCGCGCATCGAGCGGACGGCTGGGGGAATTGCCGCCGTTGCGCCTGCGGGTTCTTTCGAGTGCCGGCGAGCCGCTCAATGCGGACGTCGTCGCGTGGGCGCGGGAAAACTTTGGTCTGCCGATTCACGATCACTACGGCCAAACGGAGCAAGGGATGGTGGTGAACAACCATCATCATCCGGCGTTGAGGCGGGCGTTGCGAGCGGGATCGATGGGCCAGTCGATGCCCGGATTTCGCGTGGCCGTGGTCGATCCGCAGGGGGAGGAACTTGCTCCCGGAAAAGCGGGCGAGGTCGCGGTGGATACGGTGCACTCGCCGCTGTTCTGGTTCCGTGGATACTTCGGAGATCCGGAGTGGACTCGGCAGCGCTTCTCCGCGGACAGACGCTGGTACTTCACGGGGGATGCCGGAAGCATGGATGAGGACGGCTACCTCTACTTCTCCGGCCGGGCGGACGACATCATCACCAGCGCGGGTTACCGGATCGGTCCGTTCGAAGTGGAAAGCGCTCTCATGGGTCACCCGGCTGTGGCAGAAGCGGCGGCCATCGGCGTGCCTGATGAACGGCGCGGCGAGGTGGTCAAGGCATTCGTCGTGCTCCGGCCTGGCTACAGTCCGTCGGACGCGCTCGCGGAGGAACTGCAGCAGTTCGTCAAGCGCGGGCTGTCGGCGCACGCCTACCCCAGGGCCATCGCCTTTGTCGAAGAACTCCCGAAGACGCCGAGCGGGAAGGTGCAGCGGTATTTGTTGCGGGCGAATCGGGCTGCCGAGTAAGCGGGTGAATGCAGGCGCGGGGCTTGCCCCGCGCCGGCGACGGATGGTGTCGGTCAATGATGTGCTTTCATTGAGTTGAATCTCCATGTCGTGCATGCCGAGCCGACTCGCCAAGTAGACGTCTCTTGTGTGAAGGAAAGTGGTCTCCATCCGAACCTCGGTCATGCGGGTCTGTGTTTCATGCGCTGATCGCGACCACGCCGGGGCTGCGGCTGATGGCGATCGCGACGAGCCGCGCGGAGCAGGTGCGTTCGCAGGCGGCCTGAGCCGAGGTAGTGGGTGGGGAGAGAGGAAGAACACATTCTGCACGCGAAAATGGACGCTGCCGAGATTCAGTCGGTCCGGCGCTCGATGACGCGGATGGAATCGGATAAGGAATGGAGTAGGTTTGAAAAACTCGTCGGAACAATTGCCGATCTCAGGAAATGTTGGCCCTGCTAACCCGTGACGGGGGCGGATCGAACGCCACCTCATCCGACGCGAACGCACCGTTGCGCCAATGGTTCGAGTGCCGCGCGTACTTCCGTATCCAGCGGCTTGGACGGCATCAACACCGCCAGCTCAACTGCCGGCACCGGCCTCGGAGCCGGCGCGTCAGCCGAAACCCGTACCATCCGAACGCCGAAGGGTACCAGCTGTGGTACCAGGCCATGTAGGACGGGCTGTCGCGCGGGTGATCGAGGGCCGGCCACGTGCACCGCGGGATCCCCGCCATTCTGACCACAGGAGCGAGACATGACGACTTCGAATCACCATCCTGATACACCGGACGATCACGCTGCCCCAACCCCGCCATCCGATGCCCCGGAGGCGGGCGATCGCGCCGATGACCCGGCTGGCCAACCGAACCCGGCCGGCCCCGTGAACTCCACCGCCCGCCGCCGGCGCCGCCGTGCCTGGTGGTACGGCGGGGCGGCCGCCCTGGCGTGCCTCATCGGGGCCGGCGTATACACGTACGAGCGCCTGCAGCCTGCGCATCACTTGTTAAAGTCTCAAGTAGTGGTGTAAAATCCGTCGTCCACATTTGACGACGAAGCCACCGTGCGTGTCTACTAGAGAG
>NZ_JAIMAV010000099.1 GCF_023511815.1 Alicyclobacillus sp. | reverse complement strand
GTCGCCATGGTGGGCGACGGGATCAACGACGCGCCCGCGTTGGCCGCGGCCGACATCGGGATCGCCATGGGGACCGGCACCGATGTGGCGCTCGAGGCGGCGGACATCGCCCTGATGCACGGCTGGACGCGTGGTGTCGTGGACGCGCTGCGCCTGTCCAGAGTGACCATGCGAAAAATACGGCAGAACCTGTTCTGGGCGTTTTTCTACAACGTCCTGGGGATCCCGCTGGCGGCGCTCGGCGTCCTCAGCCCCGTCATCGCCGGGGCGGCCATGGCCCTCAGTTCGGTCAGTGTCGTGTCGAACAGTCTGCTGTTGCGGCGCCTGCGGCTCGGAAGGGAGGTGCATGCGGCGTAGGAAAAGAACCTGTACGCCTCAACATGGCCGGGCGACCTGAACATACACGAATCACGAGAGGAGTCGATGCACATGACCACGACAACCATCACGGTCAAAGGCATGACGTGCAGCGGGTGTGTGAACTCTGTCACGAAGGCATTGCAGCGAGTGGCGGGCGTTCAGGAGGCCAAGGTCGATCTCGCCGGCCAAAAGGCCACGGTCACCTTCGACGAATCGAAGACCAGCGTGGCCCAGCTCAAGGAGGCCATCGAGGACGCGGGCTACGACACCGAGTGACGGTGCGTTCGGGGGGAGAGTGGGTGTTTCCAAGTCTCCCCCGTTTCATCCCGGCCCCCGGCGAGCGTGCATCCCACAGACCCCCCATGGCCGTTGCAAGCCGAACAAATGGATGGTTGGCGTCCTACCATTCCACCTGTGGATAATCCTCCACCAAACCAATATCCTCAACTGAGCAGTTGTACTCTATCGCCATTGCTCTAACTTCTTCTTCAATTTGACGATACTCCTTGCCTTGCTCGACCATCCGCTTGACGACTTTTGACAGAGCTCTCGCCCGCTCTTCCTTCGTCCTGAGTTCCAGGTATCGAATGTTCAGCAGGTCGAGATATTGCGTTACGTATCCATCCGTCCACGGATAATTCTTGTGCATCAAATTCAACATGCGTTTGAACGAAGCCTCTGTAACCACTTCCTTCACGCAATTCACCACCGCGGACTGAAACAACCGGACATTCGCAATATGGGCATCCCACATATTTTTCTTGTCGAGAAGCGGAAACGGGTCTGATTTGGCACGTTTTTTGGCGTAAAGGCTGACGAAGTCGTTCAGGGCAACGGTTACAAACAGGACTTCTGGGTAAAAAATATTGCATTTGTAGTACAGGTTTTTCTCGGGGGTGATGAGTTCCAAGAACTTCATCCTGTCCGTATTCATCCCATTTGGTACGAACTCCACTTCCCGATCCCCCTGCACGGCATGTCGCAAGTCGTAGCAGAGCCCAAGGACGCGGAGTCGAGCACCTTCATAGCCCCCGTACTCCCCTTCATCCCCAACGATGGTGTGTAGGGCTAAGTAAAGAGTATCCAAGTCCAGATGGTCGCCTGCGATTTGGATTCCGGCCAGGTTGGGGGTGTTGCGAAGAATGAGCATGGATGTTCACCTGCGTCCGAGTTGATAGGGTCACGGGGTAAATCAATGCCGTGACCAAATTCGTCACACCAAGCCTACCTCAGTACCTTCACAAATCCGCATCTGGTAGATTTGTAACCGAGACGCTTGTGAAGGTGTTGTGCGCATTCGAGGCTTGGGTAGATCGGATGCGGCCTATCTGGATTTGTGCCCTCAGATAACTTTCAGGCAGCACTGGGGCTCCTGCCAACCGACGAAGTGTGGCCAGTTGACCAATGTGTGTCAGTGCGTCAGACAGTGGGCCCTGCAAAATTTGTTCCCACGACCGTTTTTGTGGTTGAGCTCCATCTGTAACTGCCTCATCCAATCGACTCAATACATCATAAAACCGTTCCACTTCCGTTTCCCAGTCCGCAACTGGTACCTCAACTCGTTCACCGCCACACAGATCCCGATAAGCGATAAGGAGAACATCCCACACGTGATGCAGAATCTCGACAGGCGTGCGAACCCCGTGCCCTGCTTCGAATGTCGGGTAATGCTCCGGGGCGTTTTCAATTACTTTCGTCGCTCGGTAAGCGATGGTGGCTAACAGATGCCGTATGAAGTGAGTGTCCATGGCGTTGCATTCCCCCGTTCATGTAGTCGTTGTGTGTGTCACAACGGCGAAAGACCCCCCAAGCACGAACCCGGATCCTGTCGTTATGAGGCCATACTCCGATGTTCATTCAAAAGGCCCCCACCAGGCAACGCGATCTCGACCTCATCCCCGATTGGCCTCGGTTTGTCCCCGGCCGACACCACCCCTCCCCTCAGAACACTCTGCAACTACCATACCACATCGCACGCTGTGGACAATCCACTGATTTACACGTGTTTTGCGAAAAGATGAGCAAAAACGGCAACGAGAAGGCCCCGCCACAACAGGTGTAGCGAGGCCTGTTATCGATTGATTTCAACTTTTTATCCTTAGGGATTGACCGTGATGTTGCCCGCCATATACCCGTCGTGGCTCATGGCCCAGCCGTTTCCGTCACACTGGATGGTGCACAGCCAGTGGAAGGTGCCGGATTTTTCGGGCGTAAAGGTGAAGGTGGTCGTTGTCGGGACCCCGTCCTTTTTCGCTCCCTGAATCACCTGATTGAGGTTCAGATCCGGGGCGGTGATGGAGTGCTGACCCGTGTCGAAGTTCTCCACCGTCACCTGTACCGGAATCCCCTGCTGGACGGTCAAGTTGGCGGGTGAGTACGAATCGTGCCGTTTCCCATCTGCCGAAGCATACTGCAATCCATCCTTGATGGTGAGATACACATACTGCTTGTTGGCGTACGGGACAACGTGAATGGTGCCCTGCATGTACCCTTCATGCGTCATGGCCCAATCCTGGTTGTCACCATCACAGGGGTCCATGCACTGCCACTTGAAATCCCCCTCCTTGGTCGGTGTGAAAGTCACCGTCGTGACGGCCGGGACGCCTTTCTTCGTGGATCCTTTCGCCTGGAGGTTGAGCCCCAGGTCCGAGTTGGTC
Source organism: Alicyclobacillus sp. (assembly GCF_023511815.1). GTDB lineage: Bacteria > Bacillota > Bacilli > Alicyclobacillales > Alicyclobacillaceae > Alicyclobacillus_H. The sequence continues at coordinate 6,993 of NZ_JAIMAV010000099.1, read as the reverse complement.
AGCGTATGACTGCCTCCATCATAGTTGTATACCGTCAGCGTCACGGGAACGCCCTGCACCACCGTGAAATCTGGGTCCGTGTATGTGTCGTGCATCTTCCCGTCAGGACCAAGGCGTCCGCCAGGCAAAATCGTGAGTGTGACCGTCTGCGACTTCAAGACCGGACTTTCAGATTGAGAGGATAGGTTTGTGTTGGTTGTTCCGTTGCTGACTGCTTGTGTTGGACTCGTGGTCGGATTTGTCTGAGTCGCCGAACTTGACTGCGCCGTGTTTGCACCACACCCCGCCAGAATTACCGCTGTCAATGCAACGCCCGCCCAGACCATCTTCTTCATAACTTTCGCCCCCTTATCGGTGAGCCAAGGAAGCAAGTGGTCTGCTCTCGTGTCGGGAACACACCCCGTCAAAACCGCTGCCCCCTTAGACATCTTCAGTTTAGGGGCTTCTCTTTTGTGAGAGCAGACCGATGTGAACCATTTTCGTTCGAAGACGGACTAGTACGAACGGTTCATTTGGAGAGATGCCCGCTGCATCCCGGCCGTTTGAACGTACAAAGAGAAGTTCATCATTGATCACGTTGTCACACCCGCAAGTTGCGCCCGGGGTTGGCCCTCAAGGAACTTCTCGACATCCAAGGCCGCTTTGCACCCACTTCCGGCAGCCGTTATTGCCTGTCGATATTGGGGATCCATTACGTCTCCGCAAGCGAACACGCCCTGGACGCTTGTGGCTGTAGATGATCCTTTTGTGATAATGTACCCCCGGTCATCGAGTTCTAATTGGTCCTTGAGAAATCCTGTGTTTGGGGTGTGTCCAATCGCAACAAAAACACCATCTGTGGGAACCGTTCGCTCTTGGCCAGATGGATTGTCCTTGACGACAAGTCCATTCACCTTTGTCCCATCAGAGACGACCCCAACGGGTGTCACATTCAAGATCCATTTGATTTTTGGGTTATTCCGGGCCCGGTCTTGCATGACTTTCGATGCACGGAGCTCATTGCGGCGATGCACGATCGTCACTTGGGAAGCGAACTTCGTCAGAAAAATAGCCTCCTCCATGGCCGAATCCCCACCGCCGACGACGATGACGGATTTATCCCGAAAGAAAAATCCATCACATGTTGCACAAGTGGACACCCCACGACCAACCATTTCTTTTTCACCCGGAATACCCAGCATTTTGGCCGAGGCGCCTGTCGACATAATGATCGACTCGCTGTAATACTCCTTCGAGTCCTCCAACACCACTCGAAATGGGTACCGTTTCAAATCGACCGAGACGACCGAACCACGTACAAAGGTTGCGCCGAAACGCTCGGCCTGTTTTCTCATGTTATCCATCAGCTCAGGCCCCATAATTCCGTCCGGAAAACCTGGAAAGTTTTCGACCTCCGTTGTCGTGGTAAGCTGTCCCCCGGGCTGATTTCCTTCAATCACAACAGGACTCAAGTTCGCCCTCCCTGTATAAATTGCCGCCGTATAACCGGCTGGACCGGTACCAATAATGACAACCTGCTGCACCATCATTTATACCCGCCCCCACAGTGGTTTGCACATTTTGGACACATCGACACATCCAAGTACGACGCTTGCGGCAATCATCCAAGAGGACCAGAGGCATGCACTTTCTGGCTCCCACAACACGATGTGACAGATCGTTGATTCAACATCGGCAGCTACATTGTCGAGCCAAAGGCCCTCATTCGGGCTTCAACCTGCGTATAGGCCTGCTTGGGGAGCGTCTTTGCTCCGCCCAGTGCTTGTGCGCCCAAAGCCAATTCCGCCGCTTCGTCCAACGTCGCCAACAAACGAGCCGTTTGCATAGGGCTGGACGAAAACGCCAAGACACCGTGATTGGCCAATAGGACAGCCGGCAATCCGGGGTGTTTTCGCACAATCTGCACGATGCCACTGACCGACTCTTCGGACCCACGGGGTGCCCATGGAACCACCGGGATCGACTCTGTAATGCCGAACCGAACCAACGGTTCGTAAATCAACGGGATTTCTTGATGTGCCACGGCGAACACGGTCGCATGAGGGGCGTGCACGTGCATGACACTCCCCACCGAGTCACGGACTCGGTATACGGCCGTGTGCATCTCCACCACTTCGTTGGTCACGCTATCCAGTTCCCCTTCGACAACCGCACCCTCGAGCGTGACCACAGCAAAGCTGTCATCACCCAGGTTGGCAATGCTGCCGCCTCTCGTGATAACAACTTTGTTTTCACCCACTCTTGCTGACAAATTCGCATGTTCGCCACGAAACAACAGGCCAGACGATGCCAGAACTTTAGCAGCCTGTATAAGCTCGGTCTTTGCACTCGACACATTCACATTGCTCATTCAGAAACACCTCCTTGTGGAAAGCGGCCCGCTCACCGGGCCGCCTCGTCCACCGCCTCTTTCAACGTCGCCTCCACCCGCCGGGCCGTGTCCATCAGGGAATCATCTCCGATGACGCCCATGAGCGCCGTCGGCTTCGGCAGGCCGATGACCGTCTTTCCCTCGTGCTCGTACACCACCAGCTTGCACGGGAGGAAATACCCCACCATCGGGTTTTGCGTGAGAACCTGCTTGGCCTCGTGCGGATTGCACACCTCCAGCACCCGGTACGGCTTGTCGAAGTCCACACCCTTCTCCTTCAGCTTCGATGGGATGTCCATCTGCCACAGAACCCCGAACTTGCGATCCTTCAAGGCCGCCTCGAGCGCCGCCACCGCCTCGTCCAGGCCCTTTTCCGTGGTGGCACTGTAGTGAAACTCCTGCGCCATATCCCCCACGCTCCTCTGCATCGGATTTAGAGCACGTCCGCCAGCTGGCTCATCAGCGTGCCTTTCGGCATATAGCCCACCAGCTGCTTGACCGGCCGGCCGCCCCGGAACAGGATCATCGTCGGGATACTCATGATCCCGTACGCTCCCGCCGTCCTCGGGTTCTCGTCGACATTCAGTTTGGCCACCACAAGTCGATCCCCCGCCTCCTCCGACAACTCCTCCAACACGGGCGCCATCATCCGGCAGGGTCCGCACCACGCCGCCCAAAAATCGACCAACACCGGCTTGTTCCCTTGAATCACACTCGCAAAGTTCCGATCCGTTACCTGTACCGTGGCCATCCTTTCATCCTCCCTCATCGGCTTTTCATCAAAAGCTCAATCGCTTCCCGAATCACCTTGTCGGCACTCCCGCCGCCGGCGACCTCCTCCCGGATGCACTGCTCCATGTTCTCCCCAACGACGTACATGATCACCCGGTCCACCGCCGCCCGAATCGCCGACAACTGCGTCACGACCTCTTTGCACGACTTGCCCTGCTCCATCATCTGCAGCACACCCCGCACCTGGCCTTCAATCCGGCGCAGGCGGTGCTTCATCGGATCGGTGTACTCCATCGCAATTCTCCCCCTGTCTGTCCCTATTATACCCCCCTCCGTACGAATCGAGCCAGCCAGCCCCATCCCTCCGTCACCGGCCACGGTGGGCATTCCACGCCGCGATCCCGCCGGAGAGGTTCCGTACGTCCGCAAACCCCTGTTTCAACAACAGCCGGGCCGCCTGGGCGCTTCTCATCCCGGAGTGGCACATCACGACCACCGGCTTCGCCTTATCCAATTCCCCCAGCCGGCTCTTCATCTGCCCCAGCGGGATGTTTCGAAACCCGTCGATGTGCCCCTGCCGAAACTCCCCCGGCTCCCGGACGTCCACGTACTGGATGCCCGCCTTTTTGTCCCGCAACATCGCCCGCAGTTCATCCGGACGAATGGATGTCACGCCCTTGGCCGGCAACATCCGGTACCCCAAATACACCAACACGGCCAGCACCACCACGAGCCAGACCCAATTCACCTGCATCACCCCCTACAAAACGTGCAGTGCTGTGAGATTGACGTACAGCATGTACCCCGCCACCAGCACCAACACACCGGCGAACATCTGCTGCAACCGGCGCGCGTTGCGCCCGATCCTCGTGCAGGCGTAAACGCCAAAGGCCCCGCCGACCAGACCGCCGCCGATGTACAGGCCGACGATGAGCCAATCCACCATCCCCGAGACGGCGTACGACACGGCGGTCGTCAGCCCGAACGTCCCCACCGAGAACAAAGATGTCCCGATGGCTTCGGTCATCGGCAAGCCCGCCGAGAACATGAGGCCCGGCACAATCAGAAATCCGCCCCCGATTCCGAAGAACCCGGACACGCCTCCCGTGACCAGCCCTGTTGGAATCACTCTGCTCATACGGATGGCATGCTCCCCATCCATTGTCCCACCCCGTCGCTTAGAGCGAAGCATCCGGGCGGCAATGACGAGCATCAGGAGGGCGAAGAGGAACAGAAGCACCCGGTCATTGGCCATTTTGCCGAGCGCCGAACCGGCATACGCGCCCACCGCGCCCGGGATCGCAAACGCCACAGCGGCTTTCCACCGGACGTGGCCCTGCCGCCAATGCGGAAGCAGGTTCAGATAGGCGTTGACCGCCACCGCCAGCGCCGTGCTGCCGATGACGATGTGCGGGTCGTGCACCCCGACCACATACAAAAGAAGGGGGACGGCGAGGATGGACCCACCCCCGCCGATGAGCCCAAGCGTAAACCCCACCACGCCCCCCGACAACACCGCCAGGACCATCTGCACCGCACTCAGGTGTGGCACACGCTCACCCCCAAACCCCGAGGGGTATATTTCGGACCAAAAAAATCACAGATGGTGCCACAGCCAATCCCCAATCCCGTACAGCACAAACCCCGCTCCTGCCAGGAGCATCAGCTTGTTCGACGGTCAGAGCGAGTTCCAAAACCGCTTCATGCGCTCGCCTCCCAACGTGCCGGTCATCCGTGCACGGCGCACCGGTTCGGCCCAATCTCCATCTCCCGCTGCTCGTCCTCGTCCGGTGTCATCTTGCCCATGTTGGTGAGACGAATCTCCCGATAGGCATTCGGCTGTGGCGGCAGATTCTCCGTCACAAGCTTGTGGAACGCCTCGGCGTCCTGCACCTGAAGCCCCGCGTTGGTCTGGTACACGTCGCCGAGCTTGGCGGCCACCGAGCCATCGGGGTTCACCTCGTCCAGCTCGCCGTAGTGCGCCGGCAACAGCACGAGATTTGACGGCAGCTCGGGGTACGTCTCATACAGGGTCTTGCGCAGATCCCCAGCCCAATCCCCGGCCTTCCCGGCCAGATCCGGCCGCCCGATGGATTTCACAAACAGGATATCCCCCGACAGCAGATACCGGTCATCCACCACCAGCGACGTGCTGCCGATGGTGTGCCCGGGGGAGTACACCGGTACAATCCGCACCGTCGTCTTCCCCACCGTGATCTCCCGCTCTGCCACCAGCGGCTCGTACGAAAACGTCACCTCGGCCGCATCCTTCGGCGGCAGCCAGTACGCCGCCCCCGTTTGCGCCGCCAGCTTACGCCCGCCGGAGATGTGGTCGGCGTGCAGGTGGGTGTCGATCACGTGGCGAATGCGAAGCCCGTGTTCCGCTGCGAACTTCTCGTACGCATCGGTCGTCCGCACGGCATCGACGACGGCCGCCTCTCCACCCGACGCAATCAGGTATGACAGGCACCCCTTGCCAAACCGCACGAACTGAACCACCGCACCCCCGCCGGATAGGTCCCCCACCTGCACAGGCCGCAGCGCCTCACTCCAGGCCTTCATACCCCCGGCCAGCACCGAGACGTCTGTCAGACCCGCCTCCACCAACTGCTCCGCCACGTATACGGAGGAGCCTTCCTTGGCGCACACCACGAGGATCGGCCGGTCGTTCGGCAATCGCTCCAGCGCCGGCTGGATGCCGTCGAGCAGGTCAACGTACGGGATGTTGACACTCGTCACGCCCGGCCCTTCAATCCGCCAGTCCGCATACTCCTCCTCGTTGCGTACGTCGAGGATGAAGAGGGCCTCGCCTTGCAAAATCTGCTCAAACACCTCGGTAGGCGGTACTCGAAGGATGGTCACCGGATTCACGTTTGGTTCCTCCTCTCGTACTTGCTCACAGGCTCTGTACCGTAGGTCCCTGCCAGTGAATCATGCCGGGCAGTACATTGTACACCTGCTTGAACCCATGCTCCGCCAGCACCTGACAGGCGAGATCACTTCGGCTGCCCGTGCGGCAGATGACGTACACCGGCTGATTCTGATAGGGCGTCAATGCCTGCAGACGCTGCTCCAGCTCGCCAAGCGGCACCAAGATGGCGCCCGGAATATGCGAAAAGGCGTACTCCGCCGGCTCCCGCACGTCGAGAAGCACCCCGCCATCCGCCTGCCGCTCTTCCAGCTCCTCGTTGGTCACGGTGTGGGGATAGCGCTGCTCGGGTTTGGTCTCCTCCGGCCGGGACTTGCGGATGAAGTGCCGGAACACCTTCCCTTCCGTGAGGGTCCCGAGAAACTGGTGCCCCGTCCGATGCGCCCAACCCTTGACATCCGCCACCGACCCCGGATCCGTGGCGACGACCTCCAACACCTGTCCTGCTTCCATCTCGTCGATGGCCTTTTTTGTCCGGACAATCGGCATCGGGCAGGACAACCCCTTACAGTCAATGGTCCTATCCACACGGATTTCGGTCATGCGCACGACTCCTTTCGGGAAAGATCCTAGCGAATCGGCATAGAACCCCCGGTCAGAAGGTCACCGTGACGTCGGCGTCGTAGGCAAAGTTGAGAAACGTCACCGCACCGCCGACCTCGACGCCGTCGATGAAATCGTCCTTCGTCAGACCCATTACGTCCATCGTCATCTGGCAGCCGATGAACTTCACGCCGCTGTCCTTGGCGACTTCGAGCAACTCGGCCACCGACGGCACGTTGGCCCGTCGGAACCCATCCATCCAGTGCTCCTTGCCAGGGCCTATCGAGAGCGTTTCAGCCCCGTTCTTGCGGATCATGTTCAGCCCTTCAAAAGTAAAGAAGATGGCCACCTCGGCGTCTGTCGCCGCCGCCGCCGTGGCGATGTTAAGCACCTTATACGCCGTATCCAGGCCTCCCTG
>NZ_JAIMAV010000010.1 GCF_023511815.1 Alicyclobacillus sp. | reverse complement strand
CTCGCCCTGGTCGCCGCCACCTGGTGGCCGGTCACGCCGTATTACCACTCGGCAACCCCCGATGCGGCGCGGGCGCTGACCGAACCGGGTCCGGTGCGGGACACGGTCGCAGGGCGGATCACCTTCGTGTTGTCGGCCGACACGCCCGATGTGATGCAGGCGATGGCGGACGGTGGATACCGAATGGCCATGGTCAACGAGTACGGGTACACCGCCAATTCCCCGACGAGGCGAGAGGCGATGGCGCAGCTTCGGTGGTCCCTGTTGAACGGGCGTCTTCCCGAATCGGAGCTGAAGGCGCGCGTCATCCGCGCCATCTCGATTCTGCAACCGGAGTACCTGATGTATTATCCGGTACAGGATGGCGAACGCCTGCCGCCCGCCGCAACGCACGTGCTGGCGTCCCTGTTCGGGCCGCCCGTCGCCGTGTCCCACGGGGTGCAGGTGTGGTCCGTCCGGCCGTCCGCCCGGCCGTAGGGGACAGGCCCACCGCGCCTGTTGTGCATGCCGCCGAAAGGAGTCCGAACCGTGCGCTCTCCGTTCTTCGTCCGGCGGGTGACCCAACCCTCCCGCCCCTCCGACTTCCACACACCGCCCAACGCCCGGGGCTGGTGGCCGTTCGTCCTCATCGTCATCGCGGCCATCGCGGCGAGGCTCGTGTGGCTTGGTTTCGTCCACCCAATGCCGGCCACCGATTTCGCGTGGTACGAGCATCAGGCCATTCATCTGTTGCGCGGGGAGGGCTACCGGGTGGACGGACATCCGACGGCGTATTTCCCCATCGGGTATCCGCTGTTTCTCGCGGGGGTGTACGGGATCGCGGGGGTGGGGTGGTGGAGCGGAGTCCTGGCCAACGTCCTGCTGAACGCCCTGACCGCCGGTCTGGTGTACCGCCTCGGTGAGCGGTTGCACGGCCGCGGCGCGGGGCTGTGCGGCGGCCTTTCACTGGCTCTCTATCCGCCGCACATCGCGTGGTCGAGCGTGCTGTGCAGCGAAATGCTCTTCACCCTGCTGTTCACCTGGACCGCCCTGTGGTGGATCCGCCGGCCCGCGCCGGTCTGGGGATGGCGCTGCGCGGCCGTCTCGGGAATCCTCACGGGGCTGGCCTGCATCGTCCGCCCGGTCGGACTCCTGTTGCCCGTCGCGCTGTGGCTGTACCTGTTGAGCGCACGGGCCGGCTGGCGGCGCGCGATGGGCTGGGCCGTGACGGCCGCCGTCTTCATGGCCCTCACCGTCGCCCCGGTGACGTGGCGCAACTGGGTGACGCTGCGCGCATTGGTCCCCGTGTCCACCAACGGCGGAGTCAATCTGTGGCAGGGCAACAACCCGCGCGCCATCGGAGAGTACTTCTGGCCCGCCGATCCGCGGGAGAACCCGTTCCTGAACTACGTGCACGACGAGGTGCGTGAAAACCGCGAGGCGGAACACGCGGCGCTGCAGTACATCGAGCATCATCCCGGCCGCACCATCGCCCTCGGGTTCGTCAAGTGGCGGAACCTGTTCCGCGGGGTTGACAACGCGTATTTCTGGTCGGTTGGGCACAGCGATCCGCCGGTGTCCCCCGGCTTCGCGCTGGCCGCGCACCGCTTGGGCCTGTGGGCGTACCGAATGCTCATCGCGCTCGCGGCCATCGGCCTCATCCTGCAGGCGCGCGCCATGCGTCGAAGCGGAGACCTGCGACCGCTGGCAATGTGGTGGATGTTCGCCTACTATGTGGGGCTGTTCTTCGTCTTCCCGGCGTGGGACCGGATGCGCGTCCCCATCGATCCGTGGCTGGCGTGCTGGGCGAGCGTCGCCCTCATGGCGGGGATCCGACGGTTCGGACGGAGGCGCGGCGCCGGGCCCTGACGCCGCGCCCCGTCATCCCTTTCGCAACCCTGGCCGCGGGCGCCGGCTTCACCGATGCCCCGAAAACGCGCTCGCCAACCTGGCCACGTCCGGAATCCCGAGACCGGTTGCCTGGTTGTACACCGTCCCCGGCGTACCGGTGTAGAAGTCGTTGTCGTTCGTCGGACCGCTCTCATTGAGCGGTGTGAAGGGTGAGTTCTTCTGAACCGCGAAGCGGTAAATCTGCGGGTTCCAGAAGCCCACCCGGGTATGGTCCGCGTCGTTGATGAGGGCACTCAGTCCGGCCAACTGCGGCGACACGAAGCTGGTGCCGCCGTAGGTGGCGTATCCGGCGTTGACCCCGGGCTGCCCCGGATCGCTGAGGTAAACCAGGTACCCGGTGTACGGATCCGCGTTCATCGACAGATCCGGCATGTTCCGCCCGGTGCCGCTGCCCGTCACCAGCGTTGGCTGTGAGGCCCTCGTCAGGCTGGACCCGTCCGAACTCGGGAGCCACTGCTGAACGCCGGTGTACCGGTTCACACCGGGCACCCCCGATTGATAGGCGGGCGTCGGGAAGAACGCGCTGAAGCCGCCGCCTCCGCCGACCAGATACCGCGCCGCCCACTGATCCGGATTGTTCAAGCCCCGCGCGTCGAAATAGGGATACAGGTAATCCCAGCCCCAGGCACGCTCCTGCTCGTTGACCACGTCGATGCCGGTGGAGGGGGAGTGGAAGTGGAAGGGCAGCGTCGTCCCGCCTGCCGCCGTGATGTACGGGCTGTCGGCCGGATTGTCGACGGACAGGTTCGCGACACCCGGGACACCGGAGCCAAGGCCAAACTCCCGGACGGCGTCATACGCCCCCTCGTCCCCCGCGGCGGCGAACATCGACTGCCCCTGCGCGGCCGCCTGCATGAAAAGTTGGTTGTACGCGTAGGCGTACTGCGGTGTCTCCATCTTCAGATCGACAAAGTACTGGATGGCCGGTTCACTCTCGCCCCAACTGACCGAGATCTGCTGCGCGATGTCCTCGTTGATGGCCTTGGCGAACGTGTCGATGAAGCCCGTGTCGGAGTTCGGGCCTTCGTAGACCCGGATGTCCGCCTGTGGTGCGAGGGCCCCGGACTGCTGCACGTCGAGCGTGGTCTCCTCATAACCATCCCAACCCGTCCCACCGTCGACCGGGATTTCGGTGATGCGGTTTGCCTTCACGGGAATCCCCATCTGATCCCAAAACGCATAGGCATCCTCCGCATTGAAATCCGCCAGGGTGACGATTCCGATGGTCTGGCCCTGCCCCGTGGCGCGCTTGTACAACGGCGCGACATCGTAGTGCTGGATCAAATCCTGCGGTGTCAGATTGAGCGGACCTGCCGGGGTGTCGCTCCCGGACGCGTCAGCTTGTTTCACGAATCGCGTCGTGAATCTGGAATAATCGCTCAGCCCCAACACGCAGAGAATGTCATTCGCCAATGCGGCGGGCACCTTCGGATTGGCCTTCGCGGCATGAAATCTCTTTCCGTTGAACTCGGCCCATTGCAGGACCACATTGAACGCGCGATTGAACTGTTCCGCCGTGCCGTTGGCCGTGATGATGAGGTGATCGGGATAGACCTGCGATTGAATGCCGAAATGCGCCAAATAATCGGTGATGGCTTGGATCTCGCCGTCGCTCGGAGCAAACCTCTGCTGGAACTGCGTCGGTGTCAGATAGCGACGGAAATTGGGGCTCTTCGGATCCGTGGTCTGGGCGACGAACTGTTCCAACTTGTCCTGGTGTTGGATCTTCATCACGATGTCGACCGTCACCGGTGTGCTGCCCGGCACGTTGCCGAAGTAGGACGCGTTCTGCAGGACGCCCGAACCGATTCCCTGCGGCACCGGTTGCTGCGTATCCGCCATCCCCACCGCCGGAATGGCCGCCACGCCCAGCGCCCCGGTCATCAGAATGACTCCCATCCGTTTCCACATCGCCATGTCATCCGGCCTCCCCAATGTTCTTCCACATCGGCCGCCCGGTGCTTTCCCGTCCGGTGCGGCATCACCACACAACGCGATTCTATCGGCCGGTCGGTGCGAAGGGTGTCGAACGGCGGCACCCCGGAAAAATTTTTCTCATGCCGCCGCTTCACCTCGCCTCGGTCCGCCGGGCCTCGCCGCTTCTCGCCCGCACCCGCTGGACCAGATGGACCGTCAGCTCGTACCGCAGAAACGGCGTGACCAGATAGATCCCTCGAAAATGATGCATCGCCTCGTCGAGCAGCATCTCGGCGATGTGCAGCCCTTCCGCCACGGCATCCTCGGGGGCGGCCCGCTCCATCCGCGCGAGGATGCCTTCCGGGATGTGGATGCCCGGTACCTCGTGATGCAGAAACCGCGCGTTGCGGGCGCTCGTCAACGGCATGATGCCCGCGAACACCGGGGCGCCGAACGGTTCCGCCGCGCGGGCGATGCGCTCGAACAGGCGCGGATCGAACAGCGGTTGCGTCATGACGAAGTCCGCCCCCGCGTCCAGTTTGCGGCGCAGTCGGTCGATGGCCTTCTCGAAGTTGGCCACGTTCGGATTGAACGACGTGCCCACCACGAATCGGGCCGGATGCTTCATCGGTTGGCCGGAAAACGCGATGCCCTGGTTCAACCGCTTGACCATCTTCGTCAACTCCGTGGACGACACGTCGTACACCGAGGTCGCCCCCGGCAGATCGCCAAAGCGGGAGGGGTCTCCCGTCACCAGGAGAATGTGGTGGATGCCGAGCACGTGCAGTCCCATCAGGTGCGACTGCTGGCCGATCAGGTTGCGATCCCGACAGGTCACGTGCACCAGGGGTTCCACCCCGGCGCCCTTGAGGATACTGGCCATCGCCATGTTGCTGACCCGCACCTGTCCCAGGGAGTTGTCGGCGAGGGTAACGGCGTCCGCGCCGGCGCGCTGCAGGGCCAGCGCGCCCTCCAGGTACCGGGTGACGTCGAGGGTCCGCGGTGGGTCCAGCTCCACCACCACCGTGTGAACCCGCTTCGCCCTCTCCGCGAGGGAGCCCGGCCAGGCCGCCGAGTCTCCCGAGCGCCGCCCCGTCACCCCCCCGTCCTCCGGCAACCCCGTCCGCTCCGCGCGCCGGTCCACCACGCCGGCGACCACCGCGGGCGCCCGCCCCGCCGTCGCGGCGGCCGTGGAGATCGCCGGCACCGAGTCGGCCGCCGCCGGCAGGGCGGTGGAAGGCGCACAGGAGCCCCCGGCAGCGGAGCCTCCGGCACAGGAGCCCCCGGCAGCGGAGCCCCCGGCAGGCCGGTCCCCGTACGCCGCGTCCAAGCGCTCCCGCAGGTGCCGAATGTGGGCCGGCGTCGTCCCGCAACAGCCGGCCACCACCCTCACCCCCCACCGCACCAGCTGTTCGGCGACGGAAGCGAAGTAATCCGGATCCCCCGTGTACGCGATGTCCCCCTCCAACCGATGCAGCAATCCCGCGTTCGGCGCGGCCGAGTACACCACCCCGGCCTGAGGGGGCACGCCCTCGTACGTCCGCAACACGCCATTCGGTCCGAGCCGGCAGTTGAGCCCCACCGCGTCCGCCCCGAGGGACGCCAACACCGCAAACGCCTCGCCGATGGCGACGCCGTCGCGTGTCACCCCGACGGCATCCGGCGACAGGTGCGCGAGGATGGGCGCATCCGTGAGCCCTCGCACCGCCTCCAGGGCGATCCCGAGCTCCTCCAGGGCCGGAAAGGTCTCCAACAGCAGGCCGTCCACCCCCGCGGTGAGCAGGGCCTCCGCCTGCTCCCGGAAGATCCCGCGGAGCCACGCCCGCTGGCCTGGTTCCACGCCGCCCGGCGCCACCAGGTCCAGCACCGAACCGATGGTGCCCAACACGACCTTGGGCGCGGATGCCCCGTTGGGATGTCGGTCGGGGGCACCCGGGGCCCCGGCTGTCTCCCCGGGCCCCTCCCCCACCGCGCCTTTTACGGCGCGGCGCGCGATCTCCACCGCCCGCCGGTTGATCTCCTCGGTTTGGTCCTCCAGACCGTGGCGGGCGAGCGCCACCCGGTTGGCGCCGAAGGTGTTGGTCTGAATCCAGTCGGCGCCCGCGTCCAGGTACGCGCGATGCACGCGCTCCACCCACGCCGGCTGCGAAAGGTTGAGCGCCTCGCAGCAGGTTCGGATGGGCACCCCCATCTGATGCAACTGCGTCGCCATCGCCCCATCGCCGACGAGGACGCCGGATTGTACCCGCGCCCACCAGGATGGTCCTCGGTGTGCCATCCGCTCTCCCCTCACTCCACGTTGAAGTAGCGCGCCTCAGGATGCGCGAACACCATCGCCGACACGCTCGCCTCCGGATCCATCATGAAGCCGTCCGTCAGCCGCACCCCGATGTCCTCCGGCTTGAGCAAGCGGAACAGGGGCGCCTGGTTTTCCAAATCCGGGCAGGCCGGATACCCGAAGGACACCCGGATGCCCTGGTAGCGGGCGATGAACCGCTCGCGCATCGTCATCTCGGGCGGGTCGGGAAATCCCCACTGATCCCGCAGGATCTGGTGCAGCCGCTCCGCGAACGCCTCGGCCATCTCCAGCGCCAGCGCCTGCAGGGCGTGGCTGCGCAGGTAATCGCCCGCCTCTTTCCAGCGCTCGGCGAGGTCGCGGACGCCGCGGCCGGCGGTCACGGTGAAAAACGCCACGTAGTCCATGACGCCGCTCTCCTTCGGCCGCACGAAATCCGCCAGGCACAGGTACGGCGCCTTCCGCTGGCGCGGAAAGGGGAACCGTTCCAGGACGCGCGCGGGATCGTCCGGGTCGTGGATGAGAATGGCGTCCCCGTCCGCCTGGGCCGGGAAGAACCGGTACACCGCGTGGGCGGTCAGCCATCCTTCACGATCACACTGGTGCAACAGGTCCTCCACCAACCCGAGCAGGGCCCGCGCCTTCTCATCGCCCTCCTGCAGGCGCTTCTCCACGTTTCCGGTCAGCCCGAGGTGCTTGCCGAGGAGCATCTGCAGATTGAGGTACGGCCGGATGTGCGACAGCGGATAGTTGCGCAGCACATGCCGCCTCAGGTCGGGCGGGATGAACACCGGCGCGTCCCGCCGCACGTCCGACACCCGGTTGGCCGCGGCGCCTTCACCTTCTTCAGCGGCCGCGGCGCCCGCCTGCATCTGCGCCCGCACGGCGGAAAGCTCCTGCCGCAGCCGCTCCCGCTCGGCGTCCCCGGCGGCGAGGCGGTTGGCGTACTCCAGTCCTTCCATGGCGTCCTTGGCGTAGATCACGGGCCCCCCGTAGGCCGGCTGGATCTTGGTGTACGTGAACTTTCTCGTCAGGGCCGCGCCGCCCACCAACAGCGGCGCGTCAATTCCCGCGTGTCGCAGGTCGTCCGCGGTCAGCACCATCTGCTGCGCGGACTTGACCAACAGCCCGGAGAGGCCAATCATGTCTGGTTTGACCTCGCGGTACGCCTGAATCAGTTGCTCCGGCGGCACCTTGATGCCGAGGTTGACGACACGAAAGCCGTTGTTCGCGAAGATGATCTCGACCAGGTTCTTGCCGATGTCGTGCACGTCCCCTTTGACGGTGGCCAGCAGGACCGTGCCCTTCGTCGCCGTCTCCCGCTTTTCCATGTGCGGCTCCAGGTACGCGACGGCCGCCTTCATCACCTCGGCGCTCTGGAGCACCTCGGCGACAATCAGCTCGTTGTTGTTGAACAGGCGCCCCACCTCGTTCATGCCGTCCATCAGGGGCCCGTTGATGATGTCGAGCGGCGCATACTTCCGCAGGGCCTCGTCCAGGTCCGCGTACAGCCCTTCCTTCGTCCCGTCGACGATGCGCTGCGCCAGCCGCGCCTCCAAAGGCAGCGACTCGGCGACCGGTTTCTCCGCCGTCTTCTTGACGCGGTAGAAGGCGGTGAACTCGGCCACGACCTCGTCGCTCGTCTCGAACAGAAGGCGTTCGCACAAGGCGCGCTCCTCCGCCGGGATGGAGGCGTACCGCTCCAGCTTCTCGGTGTTGACGATGGCGTAGCCCAACCCCGCCTTCGTGCACTCGTAGAGGAAGACGGAATTGAGCACCTCGCGCCCCGCCGGAGGCAGCCCGAACGACACGTTGCTGATGCCGAGAATCGTCGGGCACTCCGGCAGGCGCTCCCGGATGAGACGGATGCCCTCGATGGTCTCCTTCGCCGATCCGATGTATTTCTCGTCGCCCGTCCCAACGGGGAAGGTCAGCGGGTCGATCACGATGTCCCGCGCCTCAAGCCCATACCGGTTCACCAACAGATCGACGCTGCGCAGGGCCACCTCGAGCTTGCGTTCGCGGGTGACGGCCATCCCCCGCTCGTCGATGGTCCCGACCACCAGCGCCGCCCCGTAACGGCGCGCCAGCTCGGCGAATCGCGCCAGGCGCGGTTCTCCGTCCTCGAGGTTGGTCGAATTGATGATGGCCTTGCCCTGGGAGAACCTCAGCGCGGCCTCGACGACCGCCGCGTCCGTCGAATCAATCATCAGCGGCACCTTGACCTTTTTCACCACATGCGGCAAGAACCGCACCATGTCCTGAAGCTCATCCCGGTCCGGGTCGGCCAGGCAGATGTCAATCACCTGCGCCCCCGAACGCACCTGCGCCCGCGCAATCTCGGAGGCGGCCTCGTACGCCCCGGACGCGATGAGCTGCCGGAACTTCCGCGATCCGATGACGTTCGTCCGCTCCCCGACGAAGATGGGACGGTTGTCCTCCTCGAGGAACACCGCCTCCAGCCCGGAGACGGCGTGGCCGTGCCGCGGCACGGATCTCCCACCCGCCGCGATGGGTTCGCCCGCGCGGCGCGGGGTCCCGTCCACCGCCTCGTGTGCGGGTGCCCCCGCCGGATGGCGCACAGCGGCAAACTTGCGCGGCGGCCGCCCTTCGACCACTCGGCGCACGGCGCGAATGTGTTCGGGCGTGGTGCCGCAGCAGCCGCCGACGATGTTCAGCCAGCCCTGCTCGACAAAATCGGCCACCTTCGCCGCAAAACTCGCCGGCGTCTCGTGGTAGTGGCCCTCCTCGTCCGGCAGGCCGGCGTTCGGATAGCAACTGACTCCGCACTCGGCCAGGGCGGCCAGGGCACGAACGTGATCGCGCATGAATTCGGGGCCCGTGGCGCAGTTCAGTCCGACGGCGAGCGGGTTCAGGTGCTCGACCGCCAGGTACAGCGCCTCGATGGTCTGCCCCGCCAGGGTGGTGCCCATCGGCTCGATGGTGCCGGAGACGAGGATGGGCACCTCCCGCCCCACGTCCGCAAACGCCCGCCGGATGCCGAGGCTCGCCGCCTTGACGTTGAGCAGATCCTGCGCGGTCTCAATCAACAGGAGGTCGACCCCGCCCTCGAGCAACCCCCGCGCCTGCTCGGCGTACGCGTGCATCAGCTCGTCGAACGTCGCGCCGCCCGTCACGCTCAGGCTCTTCGTCGTCGGCCCCATGGACCCGGCGACAAAACGGGGCCAATCGGCGGTGCTGTAGGCGTCGGCCGCCTGGCGCGCGAGCGCCGCCGCCGTCCGGTTGATCTCGCGGGCTCGCTCCGCCAAGCCGTACTCGCCCAGGACGAGCGGTGTCCCGCCGAAGGAATTGGTGGAGATGACATCCGCGCCCGCCTCCAGGTACTGGCGGTGGATGGCGAAGATGACATCCGGCCGGGTCAGGCACAGGTGCTCGTTGCACCCGTCGTACGCCCGGCCCCCAAAATCCGCCTCGGTCAGGTTCTGCTGTTGAATCATCGTACCCATGGCGCCGTCGAGCACCAGAATGCGCTCCGTCAGAGCACGCCGAATGTCGTGGACCATTGCGCCACCCCCCTTTGTCTGTCAACACGATGCGGTGAAATCGCGGCCACGGCCGTCCACGGCCGCCGGGGAAATGAAAAGCCCTTCTCACCGGAGAGAAGGGCACATGGCATCTGCCAAAAACCTCGCGATGCTACATGCTTCTCATCTTCGGATCCGCGTGTGCGATCCTCTGAAATTGGCACCGGGCAGCCGACCATCCCGACACGGGCGGTCCGCATGCTGGTTGCCGAAGCGTCACAGGGTCAGTCCCTCAGCTTCTCTCGATAAGAATCACGTGAGCCGCTATGAAATTTAGGACTAGTTTAGACAGAACCTCGCGGGATGTCAATGGTCGCGCACCGGACGTTTTCGGGCTACCGCCTGCCATCCCCCCGGCGGGGCAGCCGCAGGCTCATCCACAGCACCGCCAGGGCGAGCACCGCGAGCAATCCCCCGAGCAGGCGCAGCCGCCCCGTGGTCGGCGTGGCGCCGAACACCAGGCCGAGCAGCGCGGACGATCCGATGGTCCCCAGATACCGAGCGGTCATGAACAGCCCCGACGCGGCGCCGATGATCTCGGGCGGCGCGCTCTCGAACAACGCCGCCTGCAGCCCCACGTTGTTGAAGCCGTTCGACAACCCCAGCACCGAGAAGACCACGACCAGCCACCCCATGGGCGACGTCGCGTGCAGGGTGGTCAGCAACAACGAGCCGATCAACATGACGCCCCCCGCCGTCACCAGCGCCGGGCGCGACCCGCTGCGGTCAATCCACCGACCGGCCAGCGGCGAGATCACCACGCCGAATCCGGCCAACGCCAGCATCAGAAACCCCGTGGTGCGCGCGTCGAAGTGGCGAACCTCCTGGAGATAGGTCGGGATGCCGAAAAAGATGCTGTAAAAGATCACGTTGACGACGACAAACTGCACGTGCACCCAGGTGAACGTGGGATTGCGCGCGAACACGCGCAGGTGGATGAAGGGCCGCTCCACCTTCAGCTCCCAGATGGTCATGAGGGCGAGCGCCGCCACGCCAACTCCGCCGGCACCCCAGCGAATGCCGGTGCGAAACGACAGGAGGAACATCAGGATTCCGACAATGCCGATGCCAAACAGGGCGGCGCCGACCGGATCGATGGCGCGAATCAGGTCCGCCGCTTGGTGCGGCGTTCCCGCAGGGGCTGTCTCCACCGCCCGCTCCGTCTCGGTTGCCCCGCCGGGCTGCCGGTTTCGCCCGGGCAATATCGCGAGACCGAGCGCGAAGGCCGCGATGAGGAACGGGAAATTGACGAGAAAGAGCGCGGGCCAGTCGCGCCAGTGCAGGAGCAGGCCGCCCACCGTCGGCCCGAAAGCGGCCGACCCGGAGGAGAACACCGCCAAAAAGGCGAGGGCGCGCGCCTGGCCGTCCGTCACCGTTCGCCGCACAATGGCCATGCCGGACGGGTAGATGGCGCTGGTGCCGAGGGCCTGGAGGATGCGAAACGCGATGAGCCACGCGAACGATGGGGAAAACGGGGCGAGCGAACAGGAGACCGCCACCACGAAAAGGCCGATCAGGAACATCCGCCTGGCGCCCGCGAGATCCGCCAACTTTCCCATCACCGGCTGGCCGATGCCGCTGGCCAGATAGTAGGTCGAGATGATCCAGGACACCTGTTCAAAACTGAGGTGATACAGGTCCTGAAACCGGGCGATGGCCACGGAGATCATGGACGAGTTGAGCGGATTGAGCAGCATCCCGAGCGCGAGGGTGAACAGCATGAGATGGCGGTTTCCCCGCACGCAGATCCCTCCCCACCACCGGCCGGGCCATGGAGGCTCCGGCCGAACGCTCCTATGATACCGTCTCGCCGGCCGCGCCGCCAAACCGTGGAACCCAGCCGCCCACAGGACGCATAGGGTGATCCAACCCCGTGCATTCAACGTTCAATGGGAGGCGCAGTCCATGAATCCGCCCCGTCTCACCGCGCGGGTGAAGACCGGTCCCCGCCGTGTTGGCCTGGCCCTGTGCGGCGGGGAGCTGCTGGTCACCGTCCACGTCGGCGTGCTGGAAGCCCTGCACCGGATGGGCGTCGTCCCGGATATGGTCGCGGGCACCAGCGCCGGCGCCGTGATGGCGGCTCTGTACGCCCACGGATACGGCCCGGGCGCATGCCGGGATCTCATCCGGCGCTTCCCCGGGATGCGCCTGTTCGACTACGCCTTTCCCGCCACCCGGGCCCTCTGGCGCGCCACGGCCGGAAGGTGGTGTGCGGATGAGGACTGGGTGGCGCCCGGACTCTTCGCGGGGCGGCGCCTGCAACGATACCTGGCCAGGCTGTTGCGCGGCCGGGCTGCATGTCTCCCGTACGCCGTTGTCGCCACGGATCTCGTCAGTGGAACCCCGGTGGTCTTCAGCACCTGGATCGATTTGTGCCGTCGGGGCGTGGCGACCCATCCCGGCGATCTCTCCCGGGCCCTGCTCGCGAGCTGCGCCATCCCCGGCGTCGTCACCCCGGTGCGCATGGGAAACTGGGTGCTCGTGGACGGCGGGCTGCGCGACCTGGTGCCGGTCCGCGTCCTCCGCGAGGCCGGATGCACACACATCCTGGCCGTGAACCTGCACCGCCTCCACCGGCCCTGGCGGCCCGATTCCGTCTTCCAGGTCCTGCGCCGATCCATCGACGTGATGCTGCAGGAGTCGGTCGAGGCGGACACCGCGGGTTCGGATGTGTTGGCGCTCAAGCCCGCGTACGGTCCGGTCCACTGGTGGAGCCGGCGCGGGCTGGTCACCAACGCCGACATGGCCCGGGAAAGCGTGTGGCAGCAACGGCATTCCATCCGGGCGTTTCTCGCCCGTGCCGGCGACGATTCGAACGGCCCATCCTGTCCATGAAGGCCACCCGCTGCGCCGATGAACGGAAGGGCCGAACCGCATGAAAAGCCGAACGCGCGGAGAATGGGGCTGGGAATAATTGACGGAGTTCCGGGCCATAACAGGAGGTGGAGGTGGCCCGTGTGAACGAACGCCGACCTGCGGGAGCCAACGAATTTCGCCCCGCCCCACTGCGTCCCGAGTTGGTGGAGCGCATCCGGGATCTGGAGCGCCAGCTGAGCGCCGAAGCCGCGGAGGAGATTGTGCTCGTCGCCTATCACCACGATTCCGCCAAACCACGCCCATGAATGTGACGGGCGCCGCGTTCCCCCGCGGCGCCCGTCGCCTTTCTATTCCCCCCGGTGTCGCCACTCCTCGACGAACGCCTCCAGGACGTCGTGCAGCGCGCGGCCGATGGTCCGGTAGGCGTCGTCGTCCAGATTCGCAAGAGACACGCGCACCGACCATTTCGGACCGTGAAATCCGCCGCCCGGCAGCAGCACGATGGCGGACCGCTCCGCCAGCCGGTACAACACCTCGAGCGGAGAGTGGCG
Source organism: Alicyclobacillus sp. (assembly GCF_023511815.1). Classification (GTDB taxonomy): domain Bacteria; phylum Bacillota; class Bacilli; order Alicyclobacillales; family Alicyclobacillaceae; genus Alicyclobacillus_H. The sequence goes on along the minus strand of NZ_JAIMAV010000010.1, from coordinate 44,332 downwards.
GGACGTCAGGTGGGCGGTGAACGCCTCCCCGTAGTGCCGGAGCGCCCACTCCTCGAGATCGAACTCGGTGTAATAATCCGCGTCATGCGGAAGGCGCGGCTCCGGCAGGCCCAATCCCTCGTACAAAAGGCGCATTCGCCGCTGGCAGATGGTCTGGGTCAACCGCTTGTAGGCGTTCTCCTCGTCGAGCAGGGCGAACACCGCCATCAGGGCCATCTGCACCTGCTGCGGTGTCGAGAGCCCCGCGGTGTGGTTGAGCGCCACCTGGCGGCTGTCCGCGACCAGCCGGTCGATGAACCGAAGCTCGTCCACGTGGGGCGTGATGGAGCGATACCGGTCCGCCAGCTCCCGCCGGATGTGCGGGGGATGCCGGTTCAGGCGGCGATCGAACACGTTGTCCCGATGCACCGCGATGACCCCGAGCCGCCACCCCGTGACGCCGAAGTACTTGGAGAGCGAATACACACATGCCGTGTTGTGCGGCAGCGCCGCCAGCAGGGATTGAAATCCGTCCACAAACGTGGCGTACACGTCATCGGTGATGATCATGAGGTCCGGGTTTTTGGTGAGGACGATCTCCCGGATCCGGTCCATCGTCCCAGGATCCATCGCGACCGAGGGCGGATTGCTCGGATGGACGAGAAAGAACGCCTGAATGGACGGGTCGGCCAGCTTCTCCACCTCTTCCGGCGGATACTGCCAGGTGTGCCGTCCCTCCGCGTCCACGCCGGTGGCGCGGATCTCCACCACATCGAAGTCGTATCGGTGCAGTTGCGGGATCTCGATATACGGCGGGAAGATGGGCACTCCGATGGCGATGCGGTCGCCGCGGCCGAGCAGGCGGTTGGCCTGCAGCGTGTCGAACAGGTAGCACATCGCGGCGGTGCCGCCTTCAGTCGCAAACAGGTCAAACGGGCCGAGGCTGGCATCCCCACGGCACAGTTCCCGGATGAGATACTGGTTCAGGACGGTCTCGACCCGCGTGAGGATGCGATCCGGCGTCGGATAGTTATCTCCGACGATGCCGTCGACGAGCTCGTACAGCCACGCATCCGCGCTGAAACCGCAGCGTTCCTCTCCCCACCGGACGATCCGCTCCAGCAACCGGATGCCGGGCAGGTCCGGGTGGGCTTCGACAAACGCGCGAAAGCGTTCTCCCATGCCGCCGCGGCGCGGCTTGCCGGCGAGATCGCCCTCATCCCAGACGCGCCGGCACTCGGTCATGGCGAACTGACCGAGGGCAAAAAACGCCTCGCGCGGCGTCGCGGCCACCCAGTTCGGGTTTCCGCGGCCCGCGTCGAGCAGGACCCGGGTGCTCTTTTTCTGATGGCCCTGGGCCAGCTCAAGCAGGCGGTTCTTCAATTCAAACGGGCTGATGTCCACGGCCGTCTCCCGCTTGTCCGGTTTTACCTCCCAATCGGTCTTCAACGCCTTCGCCTCCCCAAACCCATCTTCTTTCAGGATGGGTTCGGGAAGGCTCCTTATGCATATCGTTCTCTCCTTCAATCTCCGCCCTGGCCAACGCCCGCCCGGCGCGTTCGCCCGTCCTCGGTCAGGCCCCTCGGACCACCGTCCACCATCGCCAGACAAACCCCACGCCGAGGATGGAGAGGGCAATCACCACCCGCTCGAGCGGGAACACCACCCCCCACACCGTCACCGGCCAGACCGAGCGTGGTACGAACAGGCCAGACGCTGCCCAGGCCATCATACCGGCGCCAACCACCAGAATCCAGCGGTGGCGTTCGCATTGTTCGGCGAGAAAGACGGCCACCACGATGAACAGCGGGATGGTCGCGAGGGAGAAGAACACCAGCCACAGGTCGTTGCCCTTCAGTTCACTGCCGAGCCAGATCATGTTGTCCAGGTTCCCGAACAGGGTGAAGAAGTAGACCCGCCACACGTGCCCCCACAGCGAGCATCCCCGGTGCGAGGCCGGCACCATGGACAGCGTCCTGGCGCACATCCAGATCAGGACGATCCCGGCGCCGATGCGAAAGGATGCGTGGGCCATCAGGTGCCCCACCCCGATGGCCATCCCGATCTGCGTCATCCCGAGCAGAATCCCGGCGGCGGTGACGATCACCGGTTTCTGCGAGCCCGGCGCCCACGGCAGGATCATCCCCGCGAGCAGCGCGTTGTCCACGGCCACAATCAGACTGACCACGGAGAGTGCAATCAGTTGGCTGTTCATCCTCCACCTCCACCAAAATGGCTCCTACCCCGGAACCGCGACGCCGGTCCCAACGGGTAGGAGCCATCAGTCCGCTCGGGCAGACGGTTGTGGCGAGCCCCATCGCCGATTCGATTCACCATGGTCCCATGCTATGCCCGCCCGGGACAAGGTATGCCACGAAATCGGCCGAGGTGGTCCACACCTGTCGGACGTGGCACCGGATCGGCCGCGATCGCCGGCGAAGCGGGATGAGTCACGCACCGCCGTCGGATGCGCCGGAGGACGCGGGGGTGGAACACATCGACTCCTTCTTTTCACCCGTGGGTGCAAAGAACCACTGCGCCACGGCGGTCGGGATGAGGGCGCTCAGGATCACCACCGTCACCAACGCGGTGTACTGCGTCTCGGTGATGATGTGGTGGTTGAGGCCGTACAGAGAGGAGATGGTGCCAAACGTGAGGCCGGTGGCCATCATGGCTGAGGTGTAGTTGGCCGCGCGCGAGGAATACCCGAACCAGCCCGCGAGGGGTCGGACGGCGAGAATTTTGGTCGCCATCTTGACGGCGAAAAACGCCACAATCCACCCGAGATGGGTCCACAGGGCCGAAAGGGACACGAACAGCCCCGCCTTCAGGAAGTAAAACGGAGTGAGGAGCGTGAAGGTGATGGACCGCAATTGCCCGAGCGCCTGGGGCTGTCGTTGCAGCACGCCGGCCAGGGCCAGCCCGATGACGTACGCGGGCAGAACGGGCTCGCTCCCGGCCACGACGGCCATGGCGCCAAACAGAAACAGGATGGCCGTCAGCAGTTTGTTGAGGTGCTCCGGCTTCGACAGCCATCGCCCGGCACCGTGAACGAACCGGGGCAACACCCACAGCGACACCGCCATGGCTCCCAGCAGAGCGGCCATCCACAGGCTGAAGCCGGAAAACAACAGCCCCAGCGCCAGGACGGTGCCGAGATCGGTGACGAAACAGGCCGCCAGAATGGCCTTTCCGAGATCCGTCTGATTCAGACCCGTCTCCACCATCACCGCGTACACCACCGCCACCGATGTCGTCGACAGGGCGACGCCGGCCAACTTGGCCGCATCGAACGACCAGCCCGCGACAAAGTACGCGTACAGCAGCCCGCCGAGAAACGGCAGCAGAAACGAGGCGGTGCCGATGGCCGCGCTCACCCGCCCATGCCGGCGCAGAGACTGGGGGTCAATCTCGGCGCCCGCCAAAAACGTCAACAGAACCGACCCGAATCCCGCGATGATGTTCATCCAGGGTTGAACCGCCAGATGAGCCGTGTTGCCGGCAATCACGCCGACGACAATTTCGACCAACGCCACGGACAATCCGATCCGCGCCGACACCAGACCGGCCGCCATCGCCATCGCCATCCAGATCCCGGCCGGCATCCACACACTGTCCACGCCGCATCCCTCCACGTTCCACCGTGTCCGGACGCAGGGGCCATCAGGGCACAAGAAAAGCCAACGACTCCGGCCTCTGCGTTCGGCAAAGACAGGAGTCATTGGCGGGAAACCGCGTTTTGAGCGGCGTGCACCGCTCCAGTGGACTCCACCACTGCGGAGCCGATCTCGAGACGGGGCATCCAAAGCCGGCGCCCGTCACTTGTGATACGGCGCGCCCTGCGCGATGCGAATGCCCCGGTAGATCTGCTCCAAGGTCATGATACGCGCCAACTGGTGCGGAAATGTCGCCGGCCCGAAACTCCAGCGAAGTTGGGCTCGGTCCGCCAACCTCGGGTGCAATCCGTACGATCCGCCGATGACAAACACCAGCCGGCCGAATCCCTCCGAGGCCAGCCGCGTGTACTCCCGGCTCCAATCCTCCGAGGACAGCATCCGTCCGCGAATGTCCAGGACAATGACGCCATCGCGTTCCCGCAAGAGCCGTTCGATGCGGGCGGCCTCCCGGTCCAGGGCGGCCATCCGGATGGCTTCTCCAGCCCCGTCCGGCGCGGGTTCGTCGTCCACCTCGCGGATCTCCAACTGGACGGCGCCGGACAGTCGCTTCGCGTATTCCGCCTGAGCATCGCGCCAATGGCGCTCCTTCAGGCGCCCGACAGCAATCAGCACCACCTGCATCGGTCAATCGCCGAACGGATTGGGGATGCCAAACGGCGCCTCCTCCGCCCCCCGCCCGTCCGCGGCCGCCGACGCGGTGTTCTGCGTCGGCATGGATCCGAGCTGCACCGTCATGTCCATCCGATGGGTGCCGCGGTACACGCGCAGAGTCACCTTGTCGCCCGGCTTCTTCTGGAACAGGTACGTACGCAGATCGGCCATGTTCTTCACCGTTCTGCCGTCAATCGCGACGATCACGTCCTGCGGCTGCAATCCGGCCTGTTTCGCGCTGTCACTGCTCACGCTCCGCACGAACACTCCGTAATCCACCGGTACGTCCGGCCACCACTGCTGCGGGAGCGACGAGAGCGAATACCCGCTGATGCCGAGGGCCGGGTGGGACGCGTGTCCCGTCTGCATGATCTCCTGCGCGATGGATCGGACCGCGTTCGATGGGATGGCAAACCCCATGCCCTCAAAGTTGGGTGCCACGATCTTGCTGCTGTTGATGCCGATGACCTCGCCGTGGATGTTCAGCAGTGGGCCGCCGCTGTTGCCCGGGTTGATGGCCGCGTCGGTCTGGATGACGGCCTGGTAATCGAGCGTCTGGTGGGTCTGGGGCTCCTCAACCGGCATGATGCGCTGTTTCGCGCTGACGATGCCGGCGGTCACGGTGTCGGCAAAATCGAGCCCCATGGGCGTGCCGATGGCAATGGCGGGCTCTCCGACCTGGATGTCGTCCGAATTGGCGAACTGCGCGGGTTGCACCGACTGAAACGGCGCCACCGGGACGCGCAGCACGGCGAGATCGGTGTACGGGTCCGTTCCGACCACGCTCGCCTGAACGTGTTTACCCTGCTCCAGAACCGCCTCGACCTTGGCCGCTCCCTCCACCACGTGGTTGTTGGTCACGATGTACCCGTACTGGGCGTCCTTGCGAATCAGGACCCCGGTCCCCACACCGGTGGCCTCCAACTTCGACGTCTGCGTGAAAAAGTCGGAGACGCGCGCGTAGTTGACCACGCCGACGACCGCCGGCTGCACCCTCTTCACCGCCTGGGTGATCCCATCCGACACCGACACGCTCACGGAGGTCACCGTCTGCCCCCCGCCCGACGACTCGGGGGCGGCGGCGGGAACCGCGGCTTCCGTCACGCCGTTGCGGCCGAAGGCCGACTCGGCGTACAGCGTCACACCCGCGCCGACGGCGGCGGAGAGCACCACGGTCGCCAACCAACGCACAGCTCCGGATCCATCCCGTTTTCTGGGTGCGTCTGGACTGTAGAATCCCATTCGCCTCGACCGTCCTTTCCTGTATGCGTGTAGGGTGGACAAATCTGGTCCGTTGTATCCCGTACCGAAGGCGCCTCGTCCGATGTCGCGGTCCGGCCGTTCACAGCGTGTTCAGCGGGGTCGCCTCCGTCCGACTGGTGCGGCGAAGCCGGACCAGGTCTCCGTAAACGGGCTGACATTCCTTGAGAATCGTATGCACCGTCAGCTCCGCCAGGTCCGGAAGGTTGTTCTCCTCACTGAGGTGCGCAAGATACACCTGCATCACGCTGTCACCGACCAGGTCGGCCAGCGCCACGGCCGCGTCCTCGTTGGACAGATGCCCTTTGTCCCCGAGGATTCGGCGCTTCAGATGCCATGGATAGCGTCCGCTGCGCAGCATCTCGACGTCGTGGTTCGCCTCCCAGACGTACGCCTGGCACCCTTTGACGATGTCTTTGATGGTGTCGCTGACGTAGCCCAGGTCCGTCAGGACCGTCAGCGAGGACCCGTCGGCGTCGAACCGGTACGCGACGGGTTCCTCGGCGTCATGCGAGACGGAAAAGGGGGTCACCCGGATGTCGCCCACGGAAAAGGGCTCCCCGGCGCGAACGGTCTCCCGGCGCTCGGGGCCAAGCCACTCGTCGACCGACGCCAGGGTGTGATGCCACGTCCCCTCGGTGGCGTACACGCGGGCCTGCGTCTGTTTGGCGACCTGCGGAAAACCGCGGACGTGATCGACGTGTTCATGCGTCAACAGCACCGCGTCGATGTCGTGAAAGGCGTCGACGCCGACGGATCGCATGCGATCCCGGATCTGCCTGGCGCTGATGCCGGCGTCGAGCAGCAGGCGTGTGCGTTCGGTCTGTATGTAGATCGCGTTGCCAGAACTTCCGCTGGCCAGGATGCTGAATTGAAGCACGAGATCCTCCCACGGACGGGCGGAATCACGATTCCGTGTCGACCTCGCCCGTCAATGCGTTGATGTCGTAGAGATGATTGGGGGTGACGACGCGCCAGACCGGGAACCAGTATCCCTGCGCCGGTGCGCCCTGAACACCGGATGCGGTCTTGGGAACCTTGTGCACATACCCCAGAGTGACGCTCAGAATTTTATTATCCGCCCCGCCTGCGGATTTGTCCACCGCACCGGCCAGGCTGTCGAGCGCGTCCATGGCGCTGATGGTGGGTTTCGCGTCTCCGGCCGCCGCCACGTTGACCAGCGCCGTCTGCGTGAATCCGGTCACCCGCCCGTTGACCAGCGCCACCGACACCGCCGCGTCAAACACCGGGAATCCGTTCGCCGTCTGGACGAACACCCTTGTTCCCGTGGCCCGGCCGTCCTTGGACAGTCCCGCGGCCACCGCGAGTCCGGTGTCCTCCTGGTACTGTCCCGGTTGCCACACGCCCGGCAGGCCGGCCAGGCCCTGGTTGGGCCATGGAATGGGCGCCGTGAAGCGCACCTGCCACTGCCCCTGTCCCAGGGTTCGAATCTCTCCCTGGTCGGCGTGCAGCGTGCCCGCCTGCGCGTCGACCTGCCAGGACGAGGAGGGGGGGAACGCGAGCCGTCCGAGGTCCTCCAGGGGGACGGCGGCAAAATCGGCGCGGATCAGGGGCATGTCCGGGTGCTCCGACGGTACCGCCGTGGCCAAAATGAACCCGTGTTCGGAGAGGATGGTTTTCGTGTTGGCGAGCTGGTCGGACACAGAGGCGACGTACCCGAGAAACTCCCGTCGGCTCTCGTACACCTGCCAGCCGAGAAACAGATCGAGCAAAAGAAACGCCACGAGCAACCAACTCTTCGCCAGCTCCCAGTTCATGATCCGCTCATCCCCTGCAGCACGCGGCCGTTGACCGCGTCAATCACCCACAGCGGCAGACCGCTCTGCGATACGAAATAAGCCGGCTGCAACCGCATCCCGTCCTTCGCCGCCGCGCCGGTGAGCGCGTATCCCAGCCGAACGGTCAAGGTGCCCACGGGTGTGTTGGGCATCAGCTTCTGCAGGATGGCCTTGAGCGCCGGCGCTCCCATGACCGTCACGGTGCCGTCGGAGACGGGATTGGACAGGTTGGCCACCGGCCTGCGGTACGACACCACGTGCCCGCCTTGGATCTCCAGTTGGCTGGCCGCGTTCGCGGTCAGCACCGGATATCCGTCCACATACGGATGAAATTGATAGGACGCCACCGCGCCTGTGACATCGCTGTCGTCCAGCCGGCTGAAATCCTCCGTCCCGCCGTGGCCACGGATGAACTGCAGAACATCCCCTGGATCCGGGTCGCTGTCCTCACTCGGCTGAGGCGGGTTGGGATCCGTGTAGGAAAGGGTGTTCTCCCGCTTGTCCCACGACACCACCCGGGTGCCATCCGTCCAGAGCACCGTGTGGTCGTTCTCGTCCATCCGGGTGAGCGCCATCGGGTTGACGAAAAAGGTGTGCACCAGCGGCAGCAGCGGCGCGTTCTCCCGATGCACGCGGAAGGTGCGCATCGGCTGGCCCGCTCCGGGGATAAAGCTGTCCGTGTCGGCGTTCCAGTCGACCCAGGCCGGCTCCGCGGCGGCGTTCTCGATGGCGCGCTGAAAGGCCTGCGGGTCGAGGTCCGTGTCGGCGCCGTACAACACGGCGCCGCCCGACATCCACAGCCGCACGGTCCTCCCTCCGGGCGGGACATACAGGGTGATGTCCCGCGCTTTGCCGAGCAGCCCGAGGCTGTTCAGGCCCGGCACCCAGGCGGACAGAAGCCGGAACGGCAACGCGGTCCCAAACTCCACCCGCGCCGTCCAACCGTTTGCCGCCGGCACCCCGGCGATGGGATGGAGGTTTTCCACCCTGACGCCGGCCAGCAGGCGCTGCCACTGGCTGAATTCCGCCCCGCCCGCCACCGCCACGTGAACGCCCTGTGGTTTGGCCGCCGTCAACACCCAGCGCACCGGCGACAGCGCCGTCTCCGGTTGCGGGTCCTCCGCGTTCGTCAGGCCGTCGGCCTCTCCGTACACCACCTCACCGGTCTGTTGCAGACGGCCGCTCCACAAAAGATAGCTGAGCGCAACGCTGATGCAGACCAACAGCAGGAGCACCACCGACTTGATGCGCGAGCGGGTCATCGGCATCCCTCCTCGTCGAGCGGCAGGTGGACGGTGACGGTCGTCCCCTTGCCGAGCTCGCTGTCGATGCGGATGGTCCCCTCGTGGCGTTCGACGATTTCCCTGGCCAGCGCGAGACCGAGACCGGTGCCGCCGCGCCGGCGGGATCGCGCTTTATCCACTCGGTAGAACCGTTCAAACACGTGCGGAAGGTCCTCCTTGGGAATGCCGATTCCCGTGTCCGCCACGGTCAGGCACACCCGATCGCCGGTGCATTCGGCGCAAAGCCGCACCGCTCCGCCCCTCGGGGTGTAGTGCAGCGCGTTGCTGACCAGATTGTCGAGCAGGCGATCCAGGAGGTCCGCGTCACCCACCACGAATCCTCGCCCCGACGACTCGGTGCTCAGATGCACACCCTGCGCCTGCGCCTGCAGCGCAAACCGCCGGTGCGCCCGGTCCATCCATTCCCGGATGTCCACCCGGACGGGCCGGAGAGGCGCTTCCCCGGACTCCAATCCGGTCAGCTGCAGCAGATCCTCCGTCAGGCGAACCATTCGGTCCGCTTCATGGTCCACCACACGGAGGAACTGTTCGCGCGTGGCGGCATCCTGATCCCCCAACAACAACGCCTCGACATACGACTTGACGGTGGTCAGCGGGGTTCGCAGCTCGTGCGACACGTTGGCGACGAAATCCCGCCGGGCCTGCTGCAGTTTTTCCTCCTTCGTGACATCGCGGAGCAGCGCGACGTAGCCCTCCGCCTCTCCGTGCCGCCGAATGGCGGTCAGGTGGACGTGGATGAGCGCCTCATCCAGCTCGCGGATGTACATCCGCTCCCCCTCCGCCGGGGGCGGCGACGGGATGCCGAGGGCCCGGGAGACCTGTCCGGACGGGACGCCCGAAAGCATCCGCCGCGCCGCGTCGTTTTGAAACAGCGGCTGGAGATTGGCGTCAAACGCCACCACCCCGTCCCCCATGTACCGGAGGATGGCCTGCAGCCGATCCCGCTCGCGGGCGTTGGCCGCGATGGCGTCCTCGAGCTTGTCCGTCAGATCGTTGATGGCGGCCGCGAGATCGCCAATCTCATCGTCGCTTTTCACGGCGACCCGTTGGCTGTAGTCCCCCGACGCCAGCTTCCGGGCCTGGCGCGTCAAGGCCGCCACATGGCCGGTCAGCGTGCGCGACAGAACGATGCCGAGCAGCGCGGTCAACAGCAGAACCAGGACGCTCGAGGTGTAGTAGATGGTCGTCACCTGGCGAATGGTGTCGTAGGTGGACTGGATGGGCACGACGTTCTCCACGATGCCGGCGAATTGGCGCTGCCGGTAGACGGGCACGGCGACCGCCAGGAAGTGCTGCTGGGTCAGGGGATCGATCCGAATGCCGGTGGCGGGCTTTCGCTCAACCAACGCCTGCGTCGCGACGGAGTCGACGCGCTTCTGCCCGATGAGGGCGCTGGTGGCGGTGGTATCCTGCACAACGCCCTGCGGGTCGAGGACATAGACCGAACCATCGAACAGCCGCGGCAGGGAACCGAGAAGCGACGGGGGCTCCGTGTTGCGACGGGCGCCCGGATCGAGTTCCGGTCCAATGATGGTCGCCGTCAATTGCGCCTGGTTCAGCGCCGCCTCCGTGTTGGTGCGAATGAGCGACGCGGTCAGAGTCCGCACGAAGTACGCCCCGATCAGTTCCAGCGCGAACAGGATGAGCAGGACGTAGACCACCACCAGCTTCGTCCGGATGCTGCGAAGGAGTCCGTCAGCGCGCGGCAAAATAGCCCACACCCCGTCGCGTCAGGACGTATTCCGGATGGCTCGGATCGTCCTCCAGCTTCTCCCGCAGACGACGGATGGTCACATCGACCGTCCGCGTGTCCCCGCCGTACTCGCTGCCCCACACCTGGCGGAGGAGCTGCTCCCTGGTGAAGACAACCCCCGGATGGGAAGCGAGAAAGGCCAACAGTTCGAACTCCCGGTGGGTCAGGGGTACCATCTCGCCCCGCTTCAGCACGGTGTATGTGTCGTGATCAATCACCACGTCGCGCACCTGCAGCCGCCCGCGCTCCTCCTCCTGCGTGATGTCCTCCATCGCGCTGCGGCGCAGATTCGCCTTGACCCGCGCGAGCAGCTCCCGGATGCTGAACGGTTTTGTGACGTAGTCGTCCGCGCCGAGTTCCAGCCCCAGCACCTTGTCCACCTCCGCGTTGCGGGCGGTGAGCATGATGATGGGCGCCGCGCTGAACGCGCGGATCTCCCGGCACACCTGGAATCCGTCCTTCTCCGGAAGCATCACGTCGAGCAGGATGAGATGCGGTTCGAGGCTGTGCGCCAGACGGACCGCCTCCACACCGTCGAATGCGACCTCCACCTGGTACCCCTCCCGCTCCAGGGAGTACTTGAGAATATTCGCAATCGGCTCCTCGTCCTCCACCACCAGGATCATCGTCATGCCCAACCCTCCTCTGACGTTGCGGTCTCGGCATGGAACGGCCTCCCGCGGATCACACTAGGGACCGAGCCGGAGGTGGTCACATGGCGGAACGCACGGTGTTGTCGTCCTTTCGAAGCGAGGCGGACGCGCGGCACGCGGAAAAGAAGATCCGCGCGCTCGGCGTCGAGGTCACACAGGTATCCGAACTGCACGCATATCCGGGGGGCATGCCGGAACGAAACGCGTTTCCCATCAGCGGAAAGATTCAAGGGCTGGCGTCGCTCACGCTCAACACCGACCCGTCCACTCACGAGGCGGGGGTGTTGCTGGCCGCCGATCCAGCGGCCAGCGGGATGTCCGACGGCGCGGACAATGTCACGGGGCGCAACTTCCTCCTGACGGTCGTCTGTCCGGAGGACCGGGTCGAGCAGGTGGTGCAGGTCATCAAGGATTGCGACGGGTACACCTGATTCAGGAGGCCTTGTCCACCCAGACAATCTGCGGGTGAACCACCACGTCCTGATAACGGCCGAGTTGGGTGACCATCCACCGCCAGGGATTGGCACCCCAATCCCCGGCCCCCGCGTCGCGAGGACCGTAATCTCCGAGATCGAACAGCGGTGGACCAAACCACCAGGGTTTCACCGTGACATACGCCCGCACCCCGGTGAGGACACCCTGGCGGGCGTAATCCGGGATGTCGTACACCACCGCGAACTTCGCCCAGAAGCCGACGGCCAGCACGAAGACAAACACGATGGCGGTGCGGGTCCAGAAGCGAAGGCTCAGCAGCACGCGCATCCAGCGAAGACGCCGGCGCCGGCGGGCTCGCCGGCGTTGTCGTTGGCGCCGCGCTTTGGCGAGACGCGCCTGGTGACGCCGCCGGTCCCCATCCGGGCGCGCCGTGAGCCGATCCTGTGTGTCCGTCATTCTGCCCCATGCACTCTTTCCAGGTTGACGAATTTGTTGAAGTTCTTGAGGAAGACCAATTCCACCTTGCCGGTCGGGCCGTTGCGCTGCTTTGCAATCAGGACCTCGACGACGTTTTTCTTCTCCGTCTCGGGATCGTAATAATCGTCCCGGTAGAGGAACGCGACCACGTCCGCGTCCTGCTCGATGCTTCCGGACTCACGGATATCCGACAGCATGGGTCGTTTGTCCTGACGCTGCTCCACCGAACGGCTCAACTGGGCGAGCGCCATGACCGGCACGTCGAGCTCACGCGCCAGTTGTTTGAGCGAACGGGAGATGTCCGAGATCTCCTGCTGCCGATTCTCGGACGCCATCCGCCTGCCGTGGATCAGCTGCAGGTAGTCGATCACGATGAAGGACAATCCGACCTCGGCCTTCAACCGCCTGAGCTTGCTCCGCATCTCCGCCACCGTGATGCCGGGCGTGTCGTCGATGTAGATGGGCGCGTTGCTCAGGGTGCTGACGGCCATCGACAGCTTGGGCCAGTCGTCCGCATCCAACGTTCCGTTGCGGAGCTTGTGCCCGTCGATGAACGCCTCCGCGCACAGCATGCGTTGCACCAATTGCTCCTTCGCCATCTCGAGACTGAAGATGGCGACCGGAAGACCTGCGCGGACCGCCACATTCTGCGCGATGTTGAGCGCGAACGCCGTCTTTCCGACGGACGGGCGGGCCGCGACGATGATGAGGTCGGACCGCTGCAGCCCGCTGGTCATGCGGTCGAGCTCGCTGTATCCCGTCGGGACGCCGGTCAGATTCCCGTCGCTCTCGTACAGCTGCTCAATCCGCTCGAAGGTCTGCTCGAGCACCTCGGAGATGTGGGTGAAGTCGCGGACCCGTTGATTCTGCGAGAGCTGGAGAATGAGGCGCTCTGCCTCCGCCAGGACTTCGGCGGCCGCCAGATCCGCGCTGTACGCCATCTGGCTGATCTCCCCCGCGGCCTGGATCACGCGCCGCAGCGTCGCCTTCTCCCGGACGATGGAGGCGTAGTGTTGCACATGCAACGCGGTCGGCATGGCGGCGGCCAAGCCGGCCACATACTCCGCCCCGCCCACGCCCTCCAACACGCCTTCCGCCGATTGCAGCACCGCCGTGGTGGTGATCACATCCACCGGCTGGCCGCGCTCGTACAGATCCGCCATCGCTTGGAAGATCACCTGATGCGCTCGCCGGTAGAAGTCCTCGGCCGTCAACAGCTCCGTGGCCAACGCGACCGCGTCCGGCGAGATCAGCATCGCTCCGAGCACCGCCTGCTCCGCCTCGACGTGTTGCGGAGGCAGACGGAAATCGGTCACCGCGCCCCCCGTGCGCCACTCCGCCGTGTCCCCGGCGGACCGTTCGCGCGCTTCCAACCCGAATGCCACCTGCCTCTCAGTGAGCCTCTTCCACGAACACGCTGACGGTCGCGGAGACCTCCGGATGCAGCTTGATGGTCACCCGGTAGCCGCCGAGGGCCTTGATCGGCTCGGCAAGCTGGATCTTGCGCCGGTCCAGATCAAATCCGAGTTTGGCCAACGCCTCGCCGATGTGTTTTGTCGTGATGGCCCCGAACAGCCGGCCCCCCTCCCCGGCCTGCGCCGGAATGCGAACCGAGAGCGCGTTCAACCGTTCGGCCAACTGTTTGGCGGCGGCCAGCTCCTGAGCTTCCTTTCGCGCCTTGGACGCCTGCTGAGCTCTCAGCTGCTGCAGATTGGCCTCGGTCGCCTCGACCGCAAGCTTTCGCGGGAACAGAAAGTTCCTCGCGTACCCCTCCGACACCTGGACGATCTCGCCCTTCTTGCCATGGCCCTTGACATCGGCCATGAGAATCACCTTCACGGAAACCCCTCCTCTCACCTCAACGGATTCCGCCGGTGTTGCTGCATCACGTCCATGACGCCCAGCACCACATAGATGCTGGATATCGGACGAAACAGCGACCCCGCGATCATCAGGGCCAACCACACGTACTGCCCGGCTCTTCCTCGAACCCGGCGCCACAGGAACGACACACCCTGCACGCCGAGGAAAAGCCCCGCCAAAAACGCGGCGTTGTTGACCGTCTGCCACACGATGGGCCATTCTTTCGGCCAACCGGCCAACACGGCGCCAAGGGCCAGGACGTAGAGCACCACCACGGAGACCGGCAGTCGCACCGCCGACAAAAACGGCCGCTCGGGCAGCAACCGGCGCAGCAGCAGCCGAGCCGAAACCAGGTTGACCGTCGCCACCAGCATCGCCATGACGGCGATGACGGAGGGAAACATCAACCTCGTCCATTGAACCATTTGAGCCGCCAGGTTGCGCACACCCGCGTCGTCCAGACCGAAGGCCCCCTGTTCACGCAGAGAGCGTTCGACCTCGGCGGCCAGGCTCTGAAAGAGATCCACCCCGGTCCAGCGGGTGAAGGCGAGCATCACCAATTCCATCATGATGAACACCAGGGATCCGGTGATGATGGGTGCGAACGGCGTGTCCCCACCGCGCAGAGCCTCCGCCATCACGAAGGCGACAAACCCCACGCCGACCGCCGCGAACAACCCGGCCAAGCCCAGGCCCGTCAACCACATGGCCGCCGCCACAACGCCCGTCAGGGCCAGCGCGGTCCGATGCATCTGAAGCCACCAAAACGTCAGCAACGGGATGGGAAACAGCCACGTGGTCACGAGCGTAAAGGGCGGGACCACGGTCAGGACCAGCAGCACGAAAAAAACCACCGCGGCCCGCCGGGCCTCGCGGCTTCCATACCTGCCTGCGTTCATCCGGTCACCTCGAGCTATTTCAAGCTCAGGTACTTCTGCACGTGTTCAAAGTCGGCCAACTGATCCACGTCGTCCTCCGGCAGGGTCAGTGATGCGGTCCTGGCCGCGCGGTCGATGGCCGCCAGATCGACGCCCAGCTGGTGACCCAACAGATAGGCGAGGGCGATCACGCCGCCCAACGTCTCCGTCATCTCACGTTCATTCCCGGTCTGGATGCCCCGAAACACCTCCGCCACCTGTCGGACCAGTTCGGTCTTGGTCGTCTCGATGGCGCGCAGTCTTCTGGCAATCCGCATCGGTCCATCCACGGGAGACATCGCGCAGCCCCCTTTCGCCAGGCGCGGCCGCGCCGCTCAGGGTGTATCCGAGTAAAGTCCATCCCTGATTAAGCTATTCCACGCGGGCCGGACAGAATCCTGCACTCCGCGCATGGCAAAAAGCGAGAGACTGCCCGTCTCCCGCTTTGCCTGGAGCCGCCGTCGTGCCGACGACGCTGATCCGAGATTCGTTCCCTGTACCACGCCGCCGAATCCCCTTCGGCGCGCGATCACTCGGTGGTATAGGCCAACAATGCCATCTGGCGCGCGCGCTTGATGGCCACGGTCACCTGACGCTGATGGCGCGCACAGTTCCCGGAAATCCGGCGCGGAATGATCTTCCCGCGGTCCGTGAGGAACTTGCTCAGGCGCGCCACGTCCTTGTAATCCGCCTGGTCGATCTTCTCGACGCAGAACTGGCAGACCTTGCGGCGCTTGCCGCCACGTCCTTTGCGAGGCATCCCTCATCCCTCCTCGTCATCGCCGGACGACCCGGCGGGCCGTCCTCGACGGTATCCCTTCGGTCAGAAGGGCAAATCGTCGTCCGAGATGTCTATCATCTGGCTGTCATCCGCGAACGGATCGTCTTCAAAGCGAGGGGCGGGCGCCCGCCGCGAATCGGGTGCATGGCCGGCGGCCGCGGCCGGCCGGGTGGCCGGAGCCGTGTGACCCGCGGCTGTCTGACTCGAATCGCCGCGATCCAAGAACCGGACCGTCTCCGCCACGACTTCCGCGACCCGGACCCTCTGTCCGTCGCGGTTTTCGTATGTGCGGATCTGCAGACGGCCATCGACGGCGGCCAGACGGCCCTTGTGCAGGTACTGCGCGCACAGTTCCGCCTGTTTCTGCCACACGACGATGTTGATGAAGTCCGTCTCCCGCTCCCCGTTCTGATTGGGACGCGGCCGGTCCACCGCCAACCCGAACGACGCGACCGCGGTGCCCGAATTGGTGTAACGCAATTCGGGATCCTGCGTCAGCCTGCCGATGAGTACCACCCGATTCAACATAGGGCGCTCCCCCCAGACGGTTCTATTCGCCTACGCGCACGGTGAGATACCGAAGCACGTTGTCATCGATTCTCATCATGCGTTCCAGCTCGCGGGTGAAATCCGTGTTGGCGTTGTACTGCATCAACACGTAATATCCTTCGCGATGATGATCAATCTCGTAGGCCAGACGCCGCTTGCCGATCTCCTGGAGCTGGGTGATCTCGCCGCCGTTCTCCGTGACGACGGTCTGATACCTCCCGACCAACTCCGCGATCTTTTCCGGCTCGAGGTCCGGCTTGAGGAGATACATCGTCTCATACTGGCGCATTCCGGTCACCTCCTTCTGGTCTGAGGCCCTGCCCCTTGGGCAGAGCAAGGGGTGCGCATGCTGTTCAAAACATGCCAAGTCCTAATTCTATCACGGCGCACCGGATTGCACAAGAGAAACCGGCCCCGGCACCGACCCGCGCGTCAAACTCCGACCCGCGCCTCAAACACCGAGTGGCGTCAAACATTGAAGCGGAAGTGCATGACGTCGCCATCCTGGACGACGTAATCCTTGCCCTCCAGCCGGACCTTGCCCGCCTCCCGCGCCGCGGCGTAGGAGCCCGCCGCCACAAGGTCCTCGTAGTGGACGACCTCCGCCCGGATGAACCCGCGTTCAAAATCCGAGTGGATGACGCCCGCCGCCTGTGGAGCCCGGGTCCCCCGGCGGATGGTCCACGCGCGAACCTCCGGTTCACCCGCGGTGAAGTAGGTGATCAACCCGAGCAACCGGTAGGCGGATTGGATGAGGCGGTCGAGCCCGGATTCGGCCAGTCCCAAATCCTTCAGGAACGCGTCCCGGTCTTCTCCCTCCAATTCCGCGATCTCCGCCTCCAGCTGGGCGCTGATGACGACCACCTCGGCGCCCTCCTCGGCGGCCTTGGCACGGACCGCCTGAACGTGCGAATTTTCCTCCGGACGGCCCGCGGACAGCTCGTCCACATTCGCGGCGTAGAGCACGGGTTTGGAGGTCAACAGATGAAGGTCGCGAAGGGTATCCCGGGCTTCCTCGGCGATGGAGACACTCCTGGCAGGCCGCCCCGCCTCGAGCGCGCTCGCCAGGGCCTCGAGCGCCTCGACCTCCAACACGAAGCGCTTCTCGCCCGATTTCAAATTGCGCCGTGCCTTTTCCAGCCGCCGTTGCACAGACTCCAGATCGGCGAGAATCAGTTCCAGATTGATGACATCCATATCGCGGATGGGGTCGACCGAGCCGCTGACGTGCGTGATGTCGTCGTCCTCAAAACAGCGCACAACGTGGACAATGGCGTCCACTTCCCGGATGTGGCCGAGAAACTGATTGCCCAAACCCTCGCCCCGGCTCGCCCCCGCAACGAGTCCGGCGATGTCGACGAACTCGAACGTGGTTGGCACAATGCGGCGTGGGTGAACAATGTCGGCGAGTCCCTGAAGGCGTGCGTCCGGAACCTCGACCACACCGACGTTGGGATCAATCGTGCAGAACGGATAGTTCGCCGCTTCCGCCCCCGCACGGGTGATGGCGTTGAACAGCGTGGATTTGCCGACGTTCGGCAGACCCACGATTCCAGCCTGAAGTGGCATTTGGACACCTCTCTCGTTGGGCTTGCGGCCTCATTATAGTGGAATGGCGGAGCGCGTCACAATGACGTCGGGAAAGAAATCATGTGATTTTGGCAGCCGTGTCCGCATGGTTTGACCACGTCGGGCCAGCGGTGGCATCCTCGGTGATACGGAGGAACCACCGGCGTGGATACTTCACGGAATTTGTGGCACACTAAAGTCGGTCTTCATCCGAGGTCAGGAGGTGATTGCGATGCTCAAGCGTCTGATGCGAAAGCTGAAAGTCCGCAAACTCGCGACGAAGGCGCTGGCCATCGAATGCATGGATCAGGCGAAATCGTCCCATCTCGCCACGTGCGCATAAAAAAGGCGCGCGGCCCGGGCCGCCGCCGAATTCATCGTCCTCTGGCGTCATTTTGATTCTTCCGCGAAGCCCCGCCCGGGCTTTTTTATTTTGCCCGGGCCGTCACCGCGTCGCCGGCAATCCCTTGGGAAGCGACCTCCCCATCCCCAACGGACGGCTCCCGGTCCGATTCCGGGAGCCCTTCCACTCGGCACACACAATCGTACTGTGCGGTCTGTTGGCCGAAGTCCGCGCGAACGGCCCGCGTCAGGTGATTGATGGTGACACCCTGGCCCCACCAGCCGGATTCGAGCCGAATCGTACCGGGATGGCCTCCCGGTTTGACCCGGATTCGCACGCGAAGCTCGGCCCGGTCATTCCACAGCCGGGCCAGGCAGCCGTCCCGCAGGCCCTCCCGCGCGGCCGTCTCCGGCGACACCTCGGCCACCGGCACCGCCGGCAGGTTCGGGGCGTCCCGATGCTGCGAGTTCTGCCACAGCCGCGGATGCGGGGTGATGAGTGAGTATTCCCGCCCCCCCGGCATCTCCCGGCGTGGAATGTGTGCGGCGATGGCGCTGTGGCCGTCGGCTTCGGCCACGGACGATGCGAATTCAAACTTGCCGCTGGGAGTGAGAAAGCGGCGATCCCGCCACGGGACATCGGGTGTCGGCAGTTTCACGGTCCCCTCCGCCCGGAGGCGTTCCAGGGTGATCCCGTGTTTGGCGGCCGGTGCGAGCGCCAACCGGAACCACTCGTCCAACGGTTTTCGCATCTCGTGCCCAAACCCGAGCCGGTCCGCCAACCCCGCGAAGATCTCCCAGTCGGGCCTCGCTTCACCGCGCGGCTCGACGACGCGGTTCAGATACGTGACATACGGATGCCACATCGTGGAGTAGACGAAATCCTCCTCCTCCAGGGCGTGCGTGCAGGGCAACAGGTAGTCGGCGATCTCGGCGGTCTTCGTCATGAATTGGTCGACCACGATTTTCAGCGGGATGGAGCGGTACGCCCGCTCCAGCGCCGCCGCATCCGGCACCTGGGTGAGGGCGTTGGTGCGGGTGACAAACAGGATTTGAATCGGCGGATCGGCGTCGAGGATCTCCTGCGCCTGCCATCCGCGGGCGAACGTGCGCACATCCGCCCGGCTGCGCAGCGTCAGCGCGTCCTCGTCGATGTACTCGGTCATCGCCCGGTTGGCGTACTGCACCCCGCCCCCGGGCACACCGACGTGTCCCGTCGCGGCCGCCAGCGCGTCGATGGCGCGGACGGTGTTCCCGCCGCCCGGATACCGCTGCATCCCCAGTCCGAGCAGGGTCGCGACGGGTCGCGTGCATCCGTACAGGTGGGCCAGGGCCCTGAGGGTCTCCGGCGAAACGTCGGTGATGGCCGAGACGGTCTCGGGATCGAACGCGTCGAGTGAAGCCGCCAACCGGTCCCATCCGAGGCTGTGATCCCGCAGGAACACGTGGTCCAGCCAGCCCTCATCCCGGCAGATGCGCAGCGCGCCAAGCGCGAGTGCGCCGTCCGTTCCCGGCCGCGGCCGGATCAGGAGGTCCGCCCGGCCATCGAGATCGGTCGGAAGCGGATTGACGACCACGAGCCTCGCACCCGCGTTCAACGCCCGTTTGAGGAACGGGGTCATGTGCACATTGGTGACCGGAAGATTTCTCCCCCACACGACGATGCCGGAGGCGTTGACCAGGTCCTCCGGTGCATGGCTTCTGGCCTGCCCGAAGTCGTACCGCTGCGCCTCGAGCCCCGCTTCCCAGCACAGACTGCCCACCGTCTCCGTGCAACCCCCGAGCAGGTAGAAGAATCGCTGGACCAGTGCCTTGAGCACCGTGCCTGAGCCCCAATCGTAGGCGTGCAGAATGGCGTGATGGCCGTGGGTTTCGAGCACACGCCGGATTTCTCCGGAAATCTCGTCGAGCGCCTGCGCCCAGCTCACCCGCTCCCAGCGGTCACCCACACGCTTCATCGGATGCAGCACACGATGCGGCGCGTACAAACGCTCGGCAAGGCGCCGGCCGCGCGTGCAGAGAAACCCCTGGGTGATGGGATGATTCGGATCGCCCGTCAGGGCCGTCACCTTCCCATTCCGGACCTCCGCGAGGACGCTGCAGGTGTCCCAACAGTCCAGCGGACACGCGGTTTTCACCATCATTGGACACCCCCTCCAGGCTCCGGCCGGGCCAGGATCTTTCGCACCAAACGCTCAAACCGGCTGCGCGGAATCAACACGCTGTGCCCACAGCGGGCGCACTTGACCCGGATGTCCATCCCCATCCGGATCACCACCCATTCATTCGCTCCACACGCGTGGGGCTTTTTCAATTGCACCGTGTCCCCCAATTGGAACGGCACCGTCAATCCAACCGCCCCCTTTCGACCCTCCGGCGGACGAAATCCTCGGCAGGCATCGGGTTGTGCACCCAGATCTCGCGCTGCGGCGTGGCGAGCGGGATGCCGGCGTGATCGAACGCCTCTTTGATGCGCAACCGGCAGAGTCGTTCCACCCCGTACTGTTGATTCGGGCGGCACTCGAGGGTCGCGCGAAGGGTGATCTCCGCCTGGGTGATGGCCTGCACCCCCAGCACGTTCACCTCGCCCGCCACCTCCTCGCGCTCCAGTGCGACCTCCCGCATCACCCGCTCCATGACCTCGAGGGCCTGTCCCAGGTCCGCGTCCGCCCGCACCCCGACGTCAATCACGGCGAGGGAGTTGTGCCGGGAGTAGTTGGTCACCTGTTGGATCTGCCCGTTCGGAATGACCTCCATCTCACCGGTCCAGGCCCGGATCCGCGTGACGCGCAGCCCGATGCTGTCGACGGTCCCCACGAAGTTGTTGATCTTCACGTAGTCTCCAACCCCGTACTGATCCTCGAACAGGATGAACAGGCCGGTGAGGATGTCCTTGATCAGGCTCTGCGCGCCGAGGCCCACCACCAATCCGGCCAGCCCGGCCCCGGCCAGCAGCGTCTGCACATGGAAGTTCAACAGTTCCAACAGAATGAGAAAATAGATGAAGTACAGCGTGTATCGCACGACATTATCCAACAGCGAGGCGAGCGTCCCGCGCCGCCGCTCGTCCATCTTCACCGCCGGAGAGTACAGCATGCGGTGCACCGTCCGCACACTCAGGCGGATCGCGATGCGCGTCAAAAGGAAAAATCCGACGATGCCGATGATGCGTCCGATGACGGTTCGGACCGGCTCCGAAAGGGCGAGCATCTGCCCCAGGGATGTCATCCAATGAACCATGGCTCCCACCTTACGGGTTTTGCGAGTCTGGTTTACAAAAATATATCATAGCACATGCGGCCCGCGTCACGGGATTCGCCGGTCCGAGTGCCGCGCACCCGTCAAGAAAATCCCCGCCACTGGGCGAGTCCTGCCAGCACCTTGACCCCCACCGAGTGCCGAACGGCGTCCGACACCCAGGAGAAGGCGTCCAGCCACGTCAGGTTGGCCAGCGCCACGCCGGTCAACGCAGCGACGTACAGTCCGCAGAAAACGCCGCAGGCCCAGGCCATTGCGGCGCGCATCCGTCCCCGCGGACGCGATGCCCGATCCCAGAGCGCGTCCGACAGCCAGGAAACTGCCAGGAACATCAGCAGGACGGCCGCCGCGGACATCACAACGAACAGATACTGCAACACGTGCACGGCGATCCATTGGGCGTGCGAACCCCAGGTGAAGGTCGGTTCTGGCGGAATCCATGCGGCGCGCGCCATCACGGGGTCCGCCTGCGCGCGAACGTGGCGCTCCACCCAGGTCATGGCCGGGCTGCCCTCCGGGAACCAGTGTTCTATCACCCAGCCGGAGGCTTGCACCGCCGCGTACCCCGCCGCGACCACACCCCCCGTGACCGCGAGCGCGTCGTACGCCGAGCGCGCCCGCACCCCCAGCGCGCACCAGACGATGACCGCCAACAAAAGCACGTCCACCATTCGGTTTCTCCCCCCTGGCCAGGTATAGTCCAAGGTACGCGCACATATACTGGGAATATTCCGGTTTAGGAGGATTTCCTGTGCGTGAGGACGGGCTTCGACAGAGCGCGTGGATGGACGCGTTCCCCACGTTTCGCATCCCCTTTGATGACGAGTCCGCGGTGCCGCGGCTCAGCGCGGCGCTCGATCACGCGTTTCAGCGTGCGGAGGACCGGGAGATCGTCGTGGTCTGCGTGGGCACCGACCGTTCCACCGGAGACGCGTTCGGTCCCATCATCGGAACCAAGCTGCAGCATTCCACGGACGTGACGGTGTACGGAACCCTGGATGAGCCGGTGCACGCGGTGAATCTGGGCGCCACGCTGGAACGGCTGCAAAAAAGGCATGGCCGAAGGCCCTTTGTCTTGGCCATCGACGCATGCCTCGGACGGTTCGATCACGTCGGTCAGATCATCCTCGAACAGGGGCCGTTGCGGCCCGGTGCCGGTGTGAAAAAATCACTTCCTGAATTCGGCGATTTCACGTTGACCGGTGTCGTCAACGTCTGTGGGTTCATGGAGTACTTTGTCCTGCAGAACACGCGACTTGGCGTGGTGATGCGGATGACGGACACCGTGGTGGAGGCCCTCCGGAACAGCCTGTACCGCCTGCAGACCCGCCGCCGAATCATGGAGTCCGTTCAGGGTCAGTGACCGGAGGTCTGCCAGGCAGGCAGACGCGCAGCACGTCCGAACGGCACACCATCTCCACCGGTCCTTCACCCGACACCCGTTCACCGTCGAACTGGCCTCGGTACACCCCGTTTTCAAAGTCGAGGCGGATGTGTTTCGCCCGCCCCATGAAGACGCCGGGCAGGTGGATGTGCGTTCCCCTGTAGATGGTCGGGAATGCCTTCAACAGGCCCGGTTTCGTAAAACCATGCGCCACACAGATGTCAAAGATCCCGTCGAACTGGCTGGCCTCTGGAGCGATTTTCATGCCTCCCGCCAAGCGCGGACTCAGTGCCACAATCAGGAGTGTGACCTTTTCAAATTGGTGGGATTGGCCGTCCAAAGTGACGCGAACGGTGTATGGCCTGTGGTGAGCGATGGTGACCGGAAACGCGACGGCGTATCCCAGAGTTCCGCGCCGTTTCACCCACGGGTGCGTTTCGACAAAGTGGGCGATGTCCGCATCCAGGCCAAACCCCCCGGCGTTGATGAACCATCGCTCTCCCACCTGGGCGATGTCCACCGGTGTCGACGTCCCGTTCAACAGAACGTCCACCGCCCGCACCGGGTCGGCGGGAATTCCCAGCGCGGCCGAAAAGTCATTGCCGGTCCCCGCGGGGATGACGCCGAGCGTCAGACCGTGACGAATGGCCAGCGGCGCGGCGTGGTGCACCGACCCGTCGCCGCCCACGGCGACCAACACGGTTTCTGGATCCAGGTGATCAAACGGGAACGGTTCACCCGCCGGAGAAAACGTGTAGATCAGGTTCGGGTTGAGCCGGGCCTGCTCTTCCAGCCGGGCCCGCACGCGTTCCCAAACGCGGCCCGCCCGCCCACGGCCGGCAATCCGGTTCACGAGAAAATGAAAGCGATTCGGCATTGGTCACACCCGCAATGGAGTTTTTCGCGACGTTTGCTGCGATACGCCCATGATGACCTGCTGTTCCTCCTCGGTCAAGGGGTAGGACGAGGTTCCGTTGGTCACCGGCTTCGCGTATGTACGGGTTTCCTCCCGCCCGTAGATGGACGAGATCACCACCCCGTCGTCGTGATCGTCGAGCAGGGCGATGGAGAAACTGAGGTCGCTGCCGGTGTCCGCGAAGGCGTTGTAGCGAACGATGCGCGCCGTGGAGATCTTGCGGTCGATCCGCTGCTGCAACCGCTCCAATTCCGCGTGCAGGCGATCGAGTTCAGCCTGCAACGCTTCGACGCGCTCCACCGTCCGTTCATACACCTGTTCCAGATCGGCGGTGGCATGAATGGTCTTCCACTTGCGAAACCGCCGGTTCAGGCGCGCGCCCGTTCCAAGGGCGATGCAGGAAAGAATCAAGGCAATCAGGGCGAGTGCCCCTGCGACCAGAGCGCCCCAAGCCGGAAGGGTTGCGATTCCTGGCATGTTCTCATCACCCCGTTCAGAAATCAAGCGCCCGCCGCGCGGGTTTATGGATTGATCAAATGCGCTCGGCCTGGGACCGTCCCGAGTGCCGAGCGCTGCGGACTCCCCCACTCGCTCAGGGTGCCCTCATTCACGGGCCGCGTTGCGGGCCGCGAGAGCAGGGCAGGGATTGGCAGTCGGTGCATCCGGGTGGCAGTGTCGCGGCGTTCATCGCGGCGTTCATCGCGGCGTTCGTCGCGGCGTTCGTTGCGGCGTTCGTTGCGGCGTTCGTTGCGGCGTTCATCGCGGCCGTCATCGCACAAACGTTCATCCGACGTGGATCCATGTCTGCACCGTGTGATGAAGGAGTGGTGCGAGTCCTTTCAGGACCGCCGCAACCAGCATGGCGGGCAACAGGTTGCCCACGCTGACCTTCTTCACTCCGAGAATCGACAGACCGATGCCGACAATCAGCAGGCCTCCGGTGGCGGTGACACAGCTGATCACCGCCGGATTGGCCAGGGCGGCGCCCAGGACGTGCGCGGCCAACGCGATGGCGCCCTCGTACAGGAGCACGACCCCTGCCGACAGGTACACCCCCGGCCCGAAGGTGGAGGAAAAGATGATGGAGGTGAATCCGTCCAGCAACGACTTCACATACAGGGTGTTGTGCTGACCTTGCACACCGCTCTGGATGGCGCCGACGATGTTCATGGAGCCGACGCAGAACACGAGGGTGGAGGTGACAAACGCCTGGGAGACCTGGCCGGAACCCGCGCTGCGCTTGAACCGGTGTTCAAACCAGGACCCGAGCCGGTCGATCCCATCTTCAATCCCCCACCAGGCGCCCAGCCAACCACCGATGGCCATGCTGATGACGATGATGAGCAGGTCCGCCGTGTCGGACAGGGCCATGCTCAGACCAATGAGAATAACGGCGAGACTCAGTCCCTGCATGATGGTGTTTTTTGCCCGCTCGCCGATGCCCGGGATCAGGGTCCCGATGGTCGTGCCCACGATGACCGCCACCGCATTCACGATGGCCCCCAACAAGATCAACCGTTCCCACCGTCCTACTCGACCCGGGTGGAGATCAGGCTGAAGATCCGCTCCAGGTCATCTTGTGAAAAGTATTCAATCTCGATTTTGCCCCGTTTTTTGCCGTGCCGGATGTGTACGGGAGTACCGAGGAAGGCGCGGAACTGGTCCTCGTAGTGGCGGACGAACACATCCTCCGTGCGGTCCGCTTGTTCCCGTTTTCCGCGATTCGTCTGTTTTGTTTCACGTGAAACATTTTTCTTCTGGGGATAGATCAGCGCCTCCAGTTCCCGGACACTCAAGCCCTCCTCCGTCACACGCTGCACCAATTCCGTCAGCCGTCCCGCGTCCTCGACCGCGAGCAGCGCTCTCGCATGCCCCATGGTCAGCTTGCCATTGGAGACCATCCGCCGCACATCGTCCGGAAGATGCAACAGACGCAGCATGTTGGCCACGTGACTGCGGCTCTGACCGACCCGCCTCGCCAACTCCTCCTGCGTCATCCCGGAACGGTCCATCAGATTTTGATAGGCCTCCGCAATCTCGATAGGATTCAGGTCCTCCCGCTGCAGATTCTCGATGACCGCAATCTCCATCAGTTCCACATCGGACAGGTCCCGCACCACCACGGGCACCGAGGTCAGCCCCACCATCTGAGCGGCACGAAACCGCCGTTCTCCGGCGACAATGTCGTACCCACGCACCGCGCTGCGGCGCACGATCAGCGGCTGAATGATCCCGTGCTCGCGGATGGACTGCGCCAATTCCTCGAGCTTTTCCTCATTGAAGTCGCGGCGCGGTTGATACGGGTTTGGCCGCAGATCGCGGATGTCGACCGTGGACACGGTGTCACTCTCGGTCACATTGAGCGGGATCAACGCCTCCAACCCTTTGCCAAGCCCTCTCTTACTCAACTCCCAACACTTCCTTGGCCAAATCCATATAAGTCTCGGCGCCCCTCGACTTCGCATCGTAAAACACGATCGGTTGCCCATGGCTCGGCGCTTCACTCAAGCGCACGTTACGCGGGATGATGGTGCGATACACCTTGTCGCGGAAATATTTTTTCACATCCTCAATCACCTGCAATCCGAGGTTGGTCCGCGCGTCCAGCATCGTCAGCAGGACGCCCTCGACCTCCAGAGACGTGTTGAGGTGCTTCTGCACGAGCCGCACGGTGTTGAGCAGTTGGCTCAAACCCTCCAGCGCGTAGTACTCGCACTGAATCGGGATCAGGACGGAATCGGCGGCCGTCAAAGCATTCACGGTCAGCAGACCCAGCGAAGGCGGACAGTCAATGATGATGTAATCATACCGGTTTCTCAAGGGCTGCAGGGCGCGCCGCAGGCGAACCTCGCGCGAGATCGTCGGGACCAATTCAATCTCCGCCCCGGCCAGCTGGATGGTCGCCGGCAGCACCGAAAGATTGTCCACCGCGGTCGGCAGAATCGCCTCTTCCACCGGGACATCGTTGATGATGACGTCGTAGACACAGTAGCGCACGTCGGCTTTGTTGATTCCGATTCCAGAAGTGGTGTTGCCCTGTGGATCGATGTCAATCAGCAGCACCCGCTTGCCCAGACAGGCGATGCAAGCACCCAGATTCACCGTTGTCGTCGTCTTCCCCACGCCGCCCTTCTGGTTGGCCACCGCTATCACTCGTCCACTGGACACCAGTGCGACCTCCTTACACACATCCAAATCCGTAAAGCAACTCTCATTGTACTGCAAAACCGATCCACAGGGGACGCGCGTTGAGAGGAGAAAAATCCGGATGAAAAACGAAACCAAACCGCCGGGTTCCTCCCCGGCCCGGCGAAGTCTCCGGGCGTCACGGGAACCTCGGCGGTCTTTGACGAAACGACGTCCTGAAGCAATACGAGAGGGTCTGTTCCCAATCGGAACGCCGCGCGAAGTCCAGTCCCGATCTTCGGGTCAGGAGGATTTCTTGGGAACGCGGATGACGAATTCGTAGTACTGATCATCATCCTTCTCTTCACAGGTCACCGTCAGGCCCGATTTCTCAATCATCTGCAGAGACTGCCGAATCGTGTTCACCGCCAGCCGGATGTCCCGTGACAGTCCCTTCTTGCGGGGCCGGCGCTTCGGAGGAGCCTGCATGGATTCCAACACGGCCTTGACGCGCTCCTCCATCTGCTTCACATTCCACCCGCGCTCCATGCACTCGTGCAAGAGTTTGACCTGAAGTTCCTCCGAGGGCAACGCCAAAAGAGCCCGCGCATGCCGTTCCGTGATGCTCCGTTTCAACAGCGCATCCTGAACTTCCTGCGGCAAATTCAACAAGCGAAGCTTGTTCGCGATGGTGGACTGGCCCTTGCCCAGCCGCTGCGCCAGACTCTCCTGCGTCAATCCGTGCAGTTCCAACAACTGCTGATACGCCACCGCTTCCTCGATGGGTGTCAATCCCTCGCGCTGCAGGTTTTCAATCAGCGCCGCCGAGGCCGTCTGGGCGTCGTTGAGCTGACGGACGATGGCGGGGATGGTCCGCCATCCCAACGACCGAACGGCGCGCAAACGCCGCTCCCCGGCGATGAGTTCATACTTTCCCCCGTGCCGGCGCACAACAATCGGTTGGATCACACCGTGCGTCTGAATCGTCCGCGCGAGCTCGGCGATGCTCTCCTCGTCGAACACGCTGCGCGGCTGAAATGGATTCGAAACAATCTCATCCACATCGATCTCGACCACCGCCGTGTCCTCCGTCTGCTCACGTGCACCAAGCAGTCGACCCCATGTCTCTCTCATACCGGTGTCCCCTCATTCTGCTTCGAATCTCAGAACCGTCCGTCCTCCGGTGATCTGTCCAATTCGAATTACGCGCTTTCCGGCCCAATTCCTGCCCGTTCGACAAAAGTTCCCCCATTTCGCCATCATCCGACGGAATTCCCCGTCAGGCCAACGGCTTGCGCTGGGGAACCCCCGCCTTGCGCGGATACCGCTCTGGTGCCGGCCGCCTCTGCTCCACCACCACCAACGTTCGCCCCCCGGCACCCCCCGGCAGGTCGTACGCGTCGACACGCTGAATACGGCCGCCGAGGATGCCCGCCGCCCGCGATCCGGCATCCAGCTCGTCATACACACCGGGTCCCTTCCAGGCGAGGGTGAATCCTCCCGGGCGCACGAACGGCATGGTCAACTCCAGCAGGACCGGCAGGGAAGCGACCGCACGCGAAACGCAGGCGTCGAATCCCGCCCGCATACCGTCCGCGCGCACGAGATCCTCCGCCCTCCCGTGCATCACCAGAACATGATTGAGCCTCAGCGCCTCCACCATCTCCTGCAGAAAACGCACACGCTTTTGCAGAGCGTCCACCAGGACAAACCGCAGCCGCGGATGACAGATGGCCAGCGGCAGCCCGGGAAACCCCGCACCCGTGCCGACGTCGAGGATCACGGCCCCGTCGGACAGTCCTCGCCACTCCCGCAACGCCACCACTGCGACGCTGTCGACGAAGTGTTTGATGAACACCTCCTCCTCGTCGGTGATGGACGTAAGATTCACCTGCTCGTTCCACGCCACCAACCGCCGCCGGTATTCCTCAAACGCCTCGCGGTGCCGCGCGATCAACGCCTCCGCGCTCCCGAGATCAACCATGGGCCGCCTGCCCCTTCCGCTGCTCGAGATACACGAGCAACACCGAGATGTCCGCCGGGGTCACCCCCGGAATGCGCGCCGCCTGGCCGACGGTCTGCGGCCGAATCTTTCCGAGCTTCTCCCGCGCCTCGGTCGACAAGGCCTGGATCTGGGCATACGCCACGTCGGGCGGGATCCGGCGCTCCTCCAGCTTTCGCATCCGTTCAATCTCCTGCCGCTGCCGCTCGATGTAACCCGCGTATTTGACCTGGATCTCCACCTGTTCCGCGACGTCCGGGGGAACCGGAGAATCCGCGGGACGGATGGCGTTCACATCTCCGTACCCGACCTCCGGACGGCGCAACAGGTGTTCCAGCGCCACCGCCTCGTCCACCGGGCGCGATCCGATGGCCGCCAACACCGCGTTCGCCTCGTCCGGCTGCACCCGCGTCCGGCGCAACCGCTCCAGTTCCACCTGAATCCCCGCCCGCTTGCGCATCATGGCGTCGTAGTAGCGTTGCGGCAAAAGCCCGATCCGATACCCGGTCTCCATCAGCCGCAGATCGGCGTTGTCATGCCGCAACAGCAACCGGTATTCGGCTCGCGACGTCAGCAAGCGGTACGGCTCGTTGGTCCCCTTCGTCACCAGATCGTCAATCATCACACCGATATACGCGTCCGACCGGGACAGCACAACCGGCTCCTCCCCCTGGACCTTCCTCGCGGCGTTGATGCCGGCCATGATGCCCTGCCCCGCCGCCTCCTCGTATCCCGACGTGCCATTGATTTGTCCGGCCGTGAACAGCCCCTCCACCAACTTGCTCTCCAGGCTGGGCCACAGCTGCGTCGGGACGATGGCGTCGTACTCGATGGCGTAGCCCGGACGCAGCATCTCCACCTGCTCTAACCCCGGAATCGTGTGCAACAGCCGAAGCTGGACATCCTCAGGCAGGCTGGTCGACAGACCCTGCACATACCACTCCGCGGTGTTCCGGCCCTCCGGCTCGAGAAACACCTGGTGATTGGGCCGATCCCGGAAACGCACCACCTTGTCCTCAATCGACGGGCAGTAACGCGGGCCCGTGCCCTGAATCTGACCGGAGTACATCGGCGCCCGGTGCAGATTCTCCAAAATCAGCTGGTGCGAATCCTCGTTGGTGTACGTCAGCCAGCATGGAACCTGTTCCCGCGGGGGGATGTCCGGATCAAAGGAAAAATGCTGCGGTTCCGGGTCCCCCGGCTGAACCACCAGTTTGTCAAAATTGATGGTGTTTCGGTTGACGCGCGGCGGCGTGCCGGTCTTGAACCGGACCAGTTGGAATCCGAGATCGAGCAGGCTGTCGGTCAATCGGACCGCGGGCATCTGACCATTGGGCCCGCTCTCATACGATACCTCACCGATGAAGATGCGACCGCGCAGGTAGGTGCCCGTCGTCAGCACCACCGCTTTCGCGTGGTACTCCGCCCCCGACTTGGTCACCACTCCCTTGACGTGCCCGTTCTCCGTAAGGATCTCTTCCACCATTCCCTGCTTGAGGAAGAGATTCGGCTCATTCTCGAGCGTCCATTTCATGGTCAGGCCGTACAACGCCTTGTCCGCCTGCGCCCGGAGCGCCTGCACCGCCGGCCCCTTGCCGGTGTTCAGCATGCGCATCTGGATGTACGTCCGGTCGATGTTGCGCGCCATCTCTCCGCCCAGCGCGGCGATCTCCCGCACCACGATCCCCTTCGCCGGTCCCCCGATGGATGGATTGCACGGCATGTACGCGATGGTATCCAGGTTGATGGTCAACAGCAGCGTCCGGCAGCCCATCCGCGCCGCCGCCAAGGCCGCCTCGCACCCGGCGTGTCCCGCGCCGATCACAATCACCTCATACGCCCCTGAAAAGAAGCGCACGCCCCATCCCTCCCCGACTCACTTCCCCAAGCAGAACTGTGAAAAGATGGCGTCCAGCAGATCCTCGCCCGCCTCCTCGCCGATCACCAACCCCAGCGTCGCATACGCCGCCTGCAGCTGCACCGCAACCACATCCAGGGTCAACCCCGAGGCCGCGGCGTTTACCGCTTCCTCCAGTTCCCCGCTGGCCTTCCGCAACAGGGATGCCTGCCTGGCGTTGGTCATGTACGCCGTTTCGGCCGACTCCACCCTGCCGCCGAAAACCACCCGCTCCATCGTCTCCTCCAGCTGCGCCAGGCCGGTACCCTGCCGGGCCGACACCTCCACCAGCGGATCGTCCCCCACCAGAGATGCGATGGCGTCCCGATCCCAGGCGCGCGGCAGGTCCGCCTTGTTGCCCACCACCACCCGCGGCCGCCCCCGCGTCTGCGTCAACAGCGCCCTGTCCTCGTCGGTCAGCGGTTCGGCGACGCTCACCACGACGAGCAACAACTCGGATTGGAGCACCATTTCCCGGGAACGCTCCACGCCGATGCGCTCCACCACGTCCTTTGTTTCGCGAATTCCCGCGGTGTCGACCAACCGAAACGGGATCCCGCGCAGATTCACGTACTCCTCAATCACGTCGCGGGTCGTGCCGGGGATGTCCGTCACGATGGCCCGCTCCCGCCGAAGCAGCGCGTTGAGCAGCGAAGACTTGCCCACATTGGGCCGCCCCGCGATGGCCGTGAACACCCCCTCGCGCAGGATCTGGCCGACGCGGGCCTCCGCCAATAGGTTGTCGATCTCCCCGATCAACGCACGGCCGACCTCCACCACCCGCTCAGCGGCCACCGCCTCCACGTCATGCTCGGGGTAATCGAGGGTGACCTCCACGTGCGCCTGCAACGTGATCAGCCGTTGCCGAAGTGACCGGATCGCCTCACTGAAGCGCCCCCGCATCTGCGCCCATGCACTGCGCTGCGCCCGTTCCGTCTTGGCCCGGATCAGGTCCATGACCGCCTCGGCCTGCGACAGATCCATTCGCCCGTTCAAAAACGCGCGCTTCGTGAACTCCCCCGGCTCCGCCAGGCGCGCGCCCGCCCGGAGGACCGCTTCCAGCACCGACTGCACCACCCGGATGCCTCCGTGCACCTGCAGCTCCGCCACATCCTCCGCCGTGTAGCTGCGCGGCCCCGGCATCCACAGGAGAATGCACTCGTCAATCGGCGTCTCCTCCAACGGATCCACGACGACGCCATACCGCAGATCCCGCTCGCTCGGCCAACGGACCCGCCCGCCGCCCGGACGGCGAAAGACACGGTCCGCGACTTCCCTGGCGTCCGGACCGCTGACCCGAATGACGCCAATGCCGGCCTCTCCCAGCGCGGTCGAGATGGCCGCAATGGTATCCGTCAGCAATCCCACCCCTCCTTACCGACGGCCTGTTCGTCCGCCTGCAAGCACGCATCGCCCTTCACTCCGCCGATGGGCGAAGGAAGGGCGATCCCGTCCTCAACCGTTCCCTGTCATCGCTCTGCCGTGTGGCCACGGTCCACCATGGCCAAATCCGCCTCACGCGATCCGAACGCAAAAGGCCGCGCACCGCACATCGGTTAACGCTCGCCCCGCCGCCGCTCCGACCGGCGCGGTTCGCTCGACACCACGGGCACGATGACGACCTTGCGATGTGGTTCCGCGCCCTCGCTGGTGGTGATGACATCGCGCCTTCCCTGCAGGTGCGTGTGGATGACCTTCCTGTCCGACGCCGGCATGGCCGCCAAAGAAACGGGCCGCTTGGTGCGCACCGCCCGGCTCGCCGCCCGTTCCGCCATCTTCTCCAAGCTTTCCCGCCGACGCCGCCGATAATCGCCGCAGTCCAACGCAACCCGCAGAAAATCGCCCCGGTCCTGGTTGACGACGACGTTGACGAGATACTGCAGCGCGTCCAGCGTGTTGCCTCGCCGGCCGATCACGGTGGCGGCGTCCCCCTCGGCGCACCGAACCTGAGCCGAGATCTGAGGCTCGTCCTCCCCCCCGGCCGAGGACACCTCGACCCGCGCCTCCACACCCATACGCTGAAGGACACCTTCAATGAAGGCCTGGCACCGCTCCTCGGGCGTCGGGAAGACGGTGACCTCCACCTTGGCGTCCCGGCCCCCGAGAAAGCCGAACCTGGGCCGGACGGGCTCCTGCAACACCCGGACCTCCACCCGTTCTCGGGGGACGCCCAACCGGACCAATGCGGCTTGGACCGCGTCCTCCACCGTGCGACCCGTCGTCACCACCGTCTTCACAAGACCATTCCCCTTTGTCCGGTTCCGATCCGTTCAACGGCCGCCCTGCGTACTCGCGGCGTTCGCCGGTCGGACGCGGATGAAATATGTCTGCACGGTCGTGAAAATGTTGCTGTAGATCCAGTACAGCGCCAGACCGGAAGCGAACCGGCTGCCGATGAAGAAGATGAAAATCGGCATGATGAACAGCATCATCTTCTGCTGCGGATCGTTGCCGGTCATCATCACCTTCGACGAGAGATAGGTCGTTACCGCGGCCAGCAACGGCAGGATGTAATAGTGATCCGGCTGCCCGAGGTGGAAAATGCCCAAAAACGTGCTGCTGTTGAGCGCCGGATTGCCTTCGATGGCCCCGAACAGCGCGTACAGAATGGGAAGCTGAATCAGCATCGGGAGACAACCCGCCATCGGATTGACGCCGTACTTCTGGTACAGCTTCATCATCTCTTCCTGCGCCTTCTGGGGATCGCCCTTATATCGCTCGCGCAGTTTCTGCATCTCCGGCTGTATCTGCTGCATCACTTTCGAAAAACGGATCTGCCGGATCATCAGCGGCAGAATCAACAGGCGGACCAAAACGGTCACAATCAGAAGGCCGATGCCGTAACTGCCACCGGTGTACTTGGAGAAAAAGTCGATCACGGCGGAAACCGCCTTCAACACGTCGCCCCACCAGTTCTGCGGCCACTCCCCGGGATGCGTCGGGTACATCGCGCAGCCGGTCAGCGACAACACCGCCAAGCCCGCGGCGACCCACTGCCAGGTGCGATTCCTGCGATTGTTTGAAGCCAACAGACGATTCCTCCTATTTGCGCGTCGGCACCGGGTCGAAACCGCCTGGATGCCACGGTCCGCATTTCACCAACCGGCGAACGGCCAGCAGACCACCTCTCCACACGCCAAACCGCGTGACGGCCTCCAACGCGTATTGTGAACAGCTTGGAACAAACCGACACCGAGGCGGCGTCAACGGGGAGATGGCCACTTGGTACAACCGAATCAGCTTCAGGACAAGCCAGCGAAGCACGGGATTACACCCGCTCCCATTCTATCATCTTTCCCATCATACCATGAGTTTGGCCCGTTTGAGCAACTTCAACAGGTCGCCGTGCAGCTCCCAGAAGGTCGCGTCCGCCGCGGGTGGACGGCACACCAACACCACGTCCACGGGTCGTTCCCGCAACTCCTCCAGCACCATGCTCAAACTCGCCCGCAGGCGCCGCTTGATCTGGTTGCGGACGACGGCGTTTCCGACCTTCCTGCTGACGGAGATCCCGGCCCGCAGATGCCCCTCGCGCTTTTCCAGCCAATAGAGCACCAACCGCCCGGTGGCGGACGACTTTCCCCGCTGAAACACACGTCGAAAGTCCCTGTTTTCTCTCAGGCGGTACTCGCGCTGCACCCTGCGCCATTCCCTTCTTCGCACCGTCCCGCCCTGATGGGCGGGCGCGCGTGCGGCGGTGGCCCGGCCAGAGGCGTCACCCCCCGAGGTGTCACACCCCGTCGACCGGCATTTT
Organism: Alicyclobacillus sp.; assembly: GCF_023511815.1. Taxonomy (GTDB): domain Bacteria; phylum Bacillota; class Bacilli; order Alicyclobacillales; family Alicyclobacillaceae; genus Alicyclobacillus_H. Next base: position 9,986 of record NZ_JAIMAV010000010.1, on the reverse strand, counting down.
ACGTTCCCTCGGCGAAAACCCGCGGCAAACCGACACCCGACCGGGTTTGCGGCCGGCGACGGCCCACCGGGACCCGAACCGGGGCCGGAACGCACAGCCACGCGCCGCACGCGCAGCGCTATGTATGAAAAAAGGCCACATCGCGTGGCCCTCCATCCTTTATGCGGACAACACCTTGCGCCCCTTGCGACGGCGAGCAGCCAGCACTTTGCGGCCGTTTTTCGTGCTCATGCGCTTGCGGAAACCGTGCACCTTCTTGCGCTTGCGCACGTTGGGTTGATACGTCGGCTTCAAACAGGCCACCCCCTTTTCACAAGAAAAACACTGGCGAACATTATACCCAACGCACCGATTCCCTGTCAAACCATGCGCTTCGTCAAACCACCCGCTTCGTCGCGCTCAACCGCTGCGGGATTCCGCCGCCGGGCCCGCCGACCGACCGTGTCGTCCGCGCCGCTGCGAACCCCGGGCCCGCGCAACCCCACACCCGTGACCGCCCACCCCCCGTCCCGGCGCGCGGCCTTGTCCACCGCATCGTCCACAGCTCATCCACATGAACACAGGCTTGGGATGGCGGCCGAGGGAAACAGAGGATCCTGTCCATAACTCGGGTTCGCGGATTGCGGATCCCGCGCAAAATCTGATATGATTAGACACGCTACGACACCGGCATCCATGTGGACAACTGAAATCACCCACAATCTTGTCCACAGGCTGTGGATAAGATTGTGCACAACCTCGACATCCGGTACCTCCATCCATGGCCGCTTCACCACGCCGTTCAGGAGGCTTTTCTTTTCGATGAGTCCAGTGAGCAGTGCGTATGACGCTGTCTTTTTCCAATCCCTCTGGGATCAGGTCCTCGACATGCTGAGGGAGCAGATGAGCGAACGCTCCCTGCAGACCTGGTTCGGCGGCACTCAGATCATCGACTACACCCCCGAGGACAACTGCATCACCGTGTTCGTGCCGACCACGTTCGCGCGCAACTGGATCTTCAACAACTACAGGGAGGTCATCAAATCGTTCCTGACCACCCTGACCGACCAGGAGTACGCGCTGCGCTTCACCACGCGGTTGGATCTCGAAACCTCCGGCCAGCGAGAGAGCAAGGACAGCTCCGCCAACTCCGACGCACCGACGGGGGCGGAGGCAGCGGCAGCGGCGCCGGCCGCCGTTTCGGACAACGAAGCCAAAACGGAGAAGGCCGACGTCCCCAACCTCAACCCGCGATACACATTCGAGACCTTCGTCATCGGCAGCAGCAACCGGTTCGCGCACGCGGCCTGCCTGGCGGTCGCCGAACGACCGGCCGAACGGTACAACCCGCTGTTCATCTACGGCGGCGTGGGATTGGGCAAGACCCACCTGATGCACGCCATCGGCCACCATGTGCTGCGCCGCAAGCCGGACCTCAAGGTCCTCTATCTGAGTTCGGAGCGGTTCACGAACGAATTCATCGCGGCGATCCGCGACAACAGCACGGGCGACTTTCGCAACCGCTACCGAAACATCGACGTGCTGCTGATAGACGACATCCAATTCATCGCCGGAAAGGAATCGACGCAGGAGGAGTTCTTCCATACCTTCAACGCCCTGCACGAGGCGCACAAGCAGATTGTGATCTCGAGCGACCGGCCGCCCAAGGAAATCTCGACGCTGGAAGACCGCCTGCGCTCCCGCTTCGAATGGGGACTCATCACGGACATCCATCCGCCCGACCTCGAGACGCGCATCGCCATCCTGCAGCGCAAGGCGAAGGCGGACGGAATCCAGCTGCCCGAGGAGGTCGCCTACTTCGTGGCGGCTCAGATTGACTCGAACATCCGGGAGCTCGAGGGCGCGCTCGTCCGTCTCATGGCCTACTCCTCGCTGGTCAATCAGGATATCTCGTTGGAGTTGGCGGAACAGGCGTTGCACGAAATGGTCGTCCACCATAAACCGCGCGCCGTCACCGTGGAGCAGATCCAGAAGGTGATAAGCGATCACTTTGGACTCAAACCGGACGACCTCAAGGCCAAAAAACGCACGAAGAACGTGGCCTTCCCTCGCCAGATCGCGATGTACCTGACGCGGGAATTGACGGATCTGTCCTTGCCCAAAATCGGCGAGGCCTTTGGCGGGCGGGACCATTCCACCGTCCTTCACGCCTGCGAGAAGATCGCCGAGGAGATGGGGCGTGACCCGGAGCTCAAAGCCACGCTCGAACGACTGTCGGAGGCCATCCGCACCCTGTTCTGAAGCGACAATGGCCCCCTGGGGCCCAATGATCACCGTACTTATGCACAGCGGGGTGGACAACCCGCCCGGATGGCCTGGGGTTGTCCACAGGTTATCCACATGTGGATATCCGGCGCCCGAGCTGGATTTTCGGCACTTATCCACAGTCGACACAGCGCCTATTGCTATTTCTGCTTGTTTTCAGGATATGATCAGATCCTGATGCTTATGCCAAGACATCCTGCGGAATTGCGACGCCGGCCCGACACCTGCACGCGGTGCGCCCCGAGGAGCCCAGCGCGTCGCGCCCGCGTCCCGTCCGATCCGGACGATACACCCTATGCGGAAAGGGGCCCACGCATGCCATGAAATTCTCCATTGCGCAGACCGCGCTCCTGGGAGCACTTCAGACCGCGTCCAAAGCGGTTGCCGTCCGCACCACCAAGCAGGTGCTCACCGGCATCCTGCTGCAGGCCGAGGCAGAGCGGCTGATCGCCACCGCCTACGATCTCGAACTGGGCATCCGCGTTGAGATTCCGGCGGATGACACCAACCTGCTCAACGTCCAAGAGGCCGGCGCCATCGTGTTGCCGGCCCGTTACCTCATCGACGTCATCCGCAAACTTCCGACTCGCGAGATCTCCCTGTCGGTCAGCTCCAATTACATGACGGAGATCCGGTGCGGCCAGGTGGAATTTCACCTGCATGGCATCGACGCGGCCGAATTTCCCCATCTGCCCGTGTTCACCACCGGCCGGTCGCTTGAGGTCTCCAGCGAGCGAATCCGCGAGTTGATTCAGCGCACCGCCTTCGCCTCCGCGACGTCGGAGGTGCGCCCCATCCTCACCGGTGTGCATGTTGAACGCACGTCCTCCGGTCTGGTGTTCACCGCCACGGACGGACTTCGACTCGCCACGCACACCGTCGGATCGGACGAGGCGGACGACACCCAGTGGCAGGTCAACATTCCGAGCAAATCGCTGGTGGAACTCGCCAAGATCCTGCCCGATTCCGATACACCGGTTCAGGTGCTGGTCTCGGAAAGTCACAGCCTGTTCGTCACCGGGAACACGCACTTTTACACCCGGCTGATTGAGGGAACCTATCCGGACACCGCACGCCTCATTCCGACCACCCACCGCACGGAGGTGGCCGTGGATGCCGATCTGCTCGCGGGCGCGGTGGACCGAGCCGCCCTCATCGCCCGCGACCGCGAAAATCACATGGTTCGCCTCGAGATCGCCGGAACGTCGATCCAGGTGTCCTCCAGCTCCCCCGAGGTCGGCAATGTCACCGAACAGGTGGAGGCCAACCGGATGGAGGGCGACGACCTGTCCATTGCGTTCAACGCCCGCTATGTGCTGGAAGCCCTGCGCGCGCTCGATGCGGACGAGGTGATCCTGCACTTCAACGGGCCCAATCAGCCGTTCACGATCCGCGCGGCCGGCACGGAGCAGAGTCTGCAGCTCATCTCCCCCATCCTGTGGCGCTGAGCGCTCGGCCCGACGGTCATGCACATCCGTTGGTTGGAACTCACGCACTACCGGAACTATGCCGAGCAGCGGATCGAGTTCACCCCGGGGGTGAACGTATTCATCGGCGAAAACGCCCAAGGCAAGACGAATGCCCTGGAGGCGGTGTATCTGCTCGCCATGGGCCGCCCGCACCGGCCCGTGCGCGACACCGACTGCATTCAGTGGGGCGAGGCCTTCGCGCGCGTCCGTGCCGAGGTGTGCGTCCGCGACCGGGGGCACCTGGTCGAATTGGAGATCCGACCGGGCGCGAAACGGGCTCAGGTCAACGGAGTTCTGCAATCCCGATTGACCGAATTCGTCGGTCACTTCCAGGTCGTGCTCTTTGCGCCGGAGGACCTGCAGCTGGTCAAAGGGGCCCCGGCCGTCCGGCGCAAATTCATGGACATGGAGATTGCGCAGACGCACCCCAAGTATCTCTTTCACCTCTCCCAGTATCACCGTGCGCTGCAACAGCGAAACGCTCTGCTCAAACAGGAGCGCCCCGACCTCGCCTATCTCGGTGTGCTCGAGGCGCAGATGGCGGAACATGGGGCTGAGGTGATCCTGCGAAGACAGCGCTTCTGTGAGAAGCTGCGCGCCCTGGCCTCCCGGATTCACCGGGAGATCGCCCTTGGAAAAGAACAGTTCAGCTTCGAGTACAGAAGCACCTTGGCGCAGCCCGCTCCCTCGGAGATGGAAGGTGTGGCCGCCGTCCGGGAGGCGCTCGAACTGGCGTTCGAACAGCGCCGATCGCACGACCTTCGGGCCGGACACACCTCCGTCGGACCGCACCGGGACGACCTGGTCTTTTACATCGACGGGCAGCCCGTTCACTTCGCCAGCCAGGGTCAACAGCGGACCATCGCCCTGTCGCTGCGGCTGGCCGAGCTCGATCTGATCCGGGAAGAGGTCGGCGAATACCCCGTTCTGTTGCTCGATGACGTGTTGTCGGAGCTCGACAATGCGCGCCAGCAGCGCTTGGTGTGGTCGATGAGCGAGAAGGTGCAGACCATCCTCACCACCACGGCGCTCTTTCCGGTACAGGACAACCCGCAGCTTCACGCGCGTTTGTTTCAGGTGCGTTCTGGTATAATACAGAAGGAGGGGTAGGTGTTTCTGTGTTTATTCACCTGGGCGGAGACACCGCCGTGCGGGCCAAGGACCTGATTGGCATCTTCCCATTGGACGACAGGGCGGATTGGAACAATCAAGCCTTCCTCACACGCGCCGCCGAGAGCGGGCGCGTTTTCGCTGTCGAAGCGGGTCCCTACAAGTCGTTCGTGGTGACCGTGGACCGGATCTACTATTCCCCGATCTCATCCGCCACCCTGAAACGGCGGGCGCGCCGGCTCGGCGTCTGATGGACGAACGGGGCCAAAGGGAAGGACGACATACGCTGGAGGGAACGGCATTGCCAGAACCGCAGGTCTACGACGAAACGCAAATTCAGGTGCTGGAAGGATTGGAGGCGGTTCGAAAGCGCCCCGGCATGTACATCGGTTCAACCAGCGCCAGGGGGTTGCATCACCTGGTCTGGGAGATCGTCGACAACGCGGTCGACGAAGCGCTCGCGGGCCGATGCACGCGAATCATCGTGCAGGTTCACCCGGACAACAGTGTCACCGTGATCGACAACGGCGCCGGGTTTCCGGTCGGCATTCACCCGAAGACGGGCCGGCCGGCTGTGGAGACGGCGTTGACCGTGCTGCACGCGGGCGGAAAATTCGGCGGCGGGGGATACAAGGTCTCCGGCGGCCTTCACGGCGTCGGAGCGTCCGTGGTCAACGCGCTGTCCGAGTGGATGAAGGTCGAGGTGCATCGGGACGGGAAAATCTACGTCCAGGAATATCAGCGCGGCGAGGTCATGTACGACCTCAAGGTCATTGGGGAGACCGACAAGACGGGAACCAAGGTCTCCTTCAAACCGGACCCGGAGATCTTCACGGAGACCACCGTGTTCGACTCCGAGGTGTTGCAGAACCGCCTGCGCGAGCTGGCATTCCTGAACGCTGGATTGGAGATCATCCTGGAGGATGAACGCGAGGATAAACGGTACGTGTATCACTACACCGGCGGCGTGGCCGAGTTCGTGAAGTTCCTCAACCGCACGAAGGACGTGCTGCACCCGGAACCGGTGTTCGTGGCCGGCGTGAAGGACGACGTCACCGTCGAGATCGCCCTGCAGTACAACGATGGGTATTCGACGACCCTGTTCTCGTTTGCAAACAACATCCACACCCACGAGGGCGGCACGCACGAGGCCGGATTCAAAACCGCGCTCACCCGCGTGATCAACGACTACGGCCGCAAGATGAACCTGATCAAGGAGAACGAGAGCAATCCGACCGGCGACGATGTCCGAGAAGGTCTCACGGCCATCGTCAGCGTCAAGGTTCCGGAGCCGCAATTCGAGGGTCAGACGAAGACCAAGCTCGGCAACAGCGAGGTCCGCGGGATTGTCGATGGCCTGTTCTCGGAGCGGTTTCAGACGTTCCTCGAGGAGAACCCGGCGGTCGCCAAGCGCATCGTGGACAAGTGCCTGACGGCGGCCCGGGCTCGCGAAGCCGCTCGTAAAGCGCGCGAACTGACCAGGCGCAAGAGCGCCCTCGAGGTCAGTTCGCTGCCCGGGAAATTGGCGGATTGCGCATCCAGAGACGCCTCCGTGTGCGAACTGTATCTGGTGGAGGGCGATTCCGCCGGCGGATCCGCGAAACAGGGGCGGGACCGCAATTTTCAGGCCATCCTGCCCTTGCGCGGCAAGATCATCAACGTCGAGAAGGCGCGGTTGGACAAGATCCTCTCGAACAATGAGATCCGCGCCATCATCACGGCGCTGGGCACCGGCATCGGGGACGATTTCGACATCACCAAGGCGCGCTACCACAAAATCGTGATCATGACCGACGCGGATGTCGACGGCAGCCACATTCGCATTCTCCTGCTGACGCTGTTTTACCGGTTCATGAAGGACCTGATTGATCACGGATACGTCTACATCGCCCAGCCCCCGCTGTACAAGGTGCAGAAGGGCAAGCAGGTGCGTTACGCGTATTCCGATCAGGACCTGGAACGCGTCCTGCAGGAGGTTGGGCGAACCGGGGTCAACATTCAGCGTTACAAAGGCCTCGGAGAGATGAATCCGGAGCAGCTGTGGGAGACGACCATGGATCCGGAGCACCGCACTCTGCTTCAGGTCACCATGGAGGACGCGGTGGAGGCGGACATGATCTTCAACATCTTGATGGGTGACAAGGTTGAGCCGCGGCGCGAGTTCATCGAGGAACACGCCCGGTTCGTTCGCAACCTGGATATCTAGGGACGGGAGTTGAATCCGCTTGCCGGAGGAGTTCGCGAGCAAGGTATTGCCGATTGACCTCAGCCAGGAGCTGAAGAACTCGTTTCTCGATTACGCCATGAGCGTGATCGTCAGCCGCGCCATCCCGGACGTCCGCGATGGCCTGAAACCCGTTCACCGGCGCATCCTGTACGCGATGTACGAGGTGGGCATGACCCCCGACAAGCCGTACAAGAAATCGGCTCGTGTCGTCGGTGACGTCTTGGCGAAGTACCATCCGCACGGGGACGCGGCCGTTTACGATGCTCTGGTGCGCATGGCGCAGGATTTTTCGACCCGCTACGTGCTGGTCGACGGACACGGAAACTTCGGCTCCATCGACGGCGACTCCGCCGCCGCCATGCGGTACACGGAGGCGCGCATGTCGCAGATCGCCACCGAGCTTCTGCGGGACATCAACAAGGAAACGGTGGACTTTGGACCGAACTACGACGGCAATGAGCAGGAGCCGCTCGTTCTGCCCTCGCGTTTTCCGAATCTGCTCGTCAACGGATCCTCCGGCATCGCCGTGGGTATGGCCACCAACATTCCGCCGCACAACCTGCGCGAGGTGATTGACGGCGTGGTCATGCTGATCGATCACCCGGATGCCACCGTCGACGACCTGATGCGGGCGGTCAAAGGACCGGATTTCCCGACCGGAGGCATCATCCTCGGCCGGGACGGCATCCGCAGCGCGTACGAGACGGGTCGCGGCTCCATCGTCGTGCGGGCGAAGACGCAGTTCGAGGAGATGCCGGGCGGTAAAACCCGCATTGTGGTCACCGAGATTCCGTACCAGCAGAACAAGGCGCGCCTGATTGAGAAGATCGCCGAACTGGCGCGGGAAAAGAAGATCGACGGCATCACGGATCTGCGTGATGAATCCGACCGCAGCGGGATGCGCATCGTGATCGAACTGCGGCGCGATGTCAAGCCGCAGGTGGTGTTGAACAATCTTTTCAAGCACACCGGCTTGCAGAGTACGTTTGGGGTCATCACCCTGGCCCTGGTGGACAACCAGCCGAAGGTTCTGAGTCTGCGCGAGGTCCTCACGCTGTACCTGGCGCATCAGCGCGAGGTGGTCACCCGGCGTACGCAATTCGACCTCAACAAGGCGGAGGCCCGGGCGCACATTCTCGAAGGCCTGCGGATTGCCCTCGAATTCTTGGACGAGGTCATCGCGCTCATCCGCAGTTCCCCGGACACGGACACGGCCCGGCAGGGGCTCATGTCGCGGTTCCAGCTGTCGCAGGAACAGGCGCAGGCCATCCTCGACATGCGTCTGCAGCGGTTGACCGGATTGGAGCGTGAGAAGATTGAGGCGGAATACCAGGAGTTGCTCAGGACCATTGCGGATCTGCGAGCCATATTGGCGGACGAAGGGCTTCTGATGGGCGTGATCCGCAAGGAGATCCTCGAGATCAAAGAAAAATACGGGGACGACCGCCGCACCACCATCGTCAACGCGGAGGGGGACATCACCGAAGAGGACCTCATTCCGGTCCAGGATGTGGCCATCACCATCACGCATGCGGGGTACGCGAAGCGCGTTCCGGTGACCGCCTATCACAGCCAGCGCCGGGGCGGGCGCGGGATGACGATGATCGGCACTCGTGAAGAGGACTTCGTGGAACACATGTACATCACGTCGTCCCATCATCACCTCCTGTTCTTCACCAACAAAGGTCGAATGTACAGCCTAAAGGCGTACGAGATTCCCGAGTACAGCCGTCAGGCGAAGGGTCTGCCGATCATCAACCTGCTCAACCTGGACGCGGATGAGAAGATCTCCGCCGTCATCCCGGTCCAGACCCTGACTCCGGATGACGCGGACCAGGTATCGCTGTTCTTCGCGACGCGCAGCGGCATCGTCAAGAAAACGCCGCTGGCGGAATACGCCAACATCCGAAAGACCGGTCTGATTGCCATCCACCTGAAGGATGAGGACGAGGTCATCGGTGTACACCTGACGGACGGCCGACGGGAGATTATCATGGCGACCAAACAGGGCATGTCCATCCGCTTTCCAGAGTCCGACGTACGTCCGATGGGGCGGGCGGCGACCGGCGTCAAGGGCATCCAGCTCGCTCCAGACGACGAGGTCATCGGCATCGACGTCGTGGAACCAGGTACGGAGGTCCTGGTGGTTACCAGCCGGGGGTACGGGAAACGGACGCCCGTCGGCGAGTACCGGGTTCAGACGCGCGGTGGAAAGGGCATCAAAACGGTGAACGTGACGGAGAAAAACGGGCACGTCGTCGGCCTCAAGATGGTGCGCGACGAGGACGACCTGATGATCATCACCAACGCGGGGGTCGCCATTCGCATCCACGTGGACAGTATCTCCACCCAGAGCCGATACAGTCAGGGGGTCAAGCTGATCAACGTTCCGGAAGGCGAAGAGGTGGCGACAGTGGCCCGAGTGGTGCAAAATGAAGACGATGAGGATTGACAAAGGGGAGTCGGGACAACGTGAGCGGATTTGAAGAACTCCTGATTCGTCAGGGCGCCATGTTCTTTGGCTTTTTCGCGCTCGTCGGCGTGGCCTACGTGGTGATCCACGCGTTGGTCAAACACGACTGAGCTGTTTTGGTGAGCTGTCTTGGCCGATGGCGTGCCTGACGGTGTGAACGCGAAAGGGCAAAGGTCCTTCCGGTGGCCTCCGGGCCACCGGAACCGGTTCACGCGTTGCTCCGTCAATCGGCGTGGGTCTCCCACGACCCGGACGTGCAAAACCCGCGAACGGTCAACGGGTGATTGACGAATTTCAGCAGGTGCGCGTGATTCCCCAAGCATGGATTGAATTCCTGTATCCACCGGGTTGATCCCGCGCACCTTGGTGTGCTATATTACTCGACGTCGCCGCTGCGGCGGCCGCGATGGCCGCGAGCAAGCGACCGCCACGAGGCGATGGC
>NZ_JAIMAV010000001.1 GCF_023511815.1 Alicyclobacillus sp. | reverse complement strand
CGCCACCAATCCTCCGCGGGCATCCGTCGCCGGCCCTCCGGCTGAACCTCGTCCAACACCAGCCAGCCGTCGGCACAGCGCACCGCCACGCCGCACGAGGGCAATCGGCGCACGGTTCCCGGCGCGTCGGCGGACGGTTCGCCGAGGGGCCCCGGATGGGTCCGCCAGACCTTCACCACGGCGCCCTCCACCGCGGCCGCCGCCCCCGGATACGGCCTGAGGCCGCGGACCTGGTTGTGCACCAGGCGCATCGGCCGGTCGAACGAGATCCACTCATCGGCGCGCGTGATGCGGTCTGCGTACGTGACCCCCTCCTCCGGTTGGGGACGCGGAACCAGCCGCCCGGCGAGGTACTCCGGCAACAGCTCCAACAGGAGCGACGCGCCCGCCTCGGCCAACCGGTCGTGCAGTGTCCCCGCGTCGTCCTCGGGCAGGATGTCCACCTCGCGCACACCGAGGATGGGGCCGGCGTCCAGCGCCGCCACCATCTCCATGAGGGTCACGCCGGTCCTCTCATCCCCGGCGAGAATGGCCCGGTGGATGGGCGCCGCCCCCCGCCAGCGCGGCAGCAGCGACGCGTGCACGTTGACGCAGCCGAACCTGGGCAAATCCAGCAGGCGTTGCGGCAGGATCTGGCCATAGGCGGCGGTGACGCAGACGTCCGGCGCAAGGCGCGCGATGGCCTCCAGCACCTCCGGCCGGCGCACGCGATCCGGCTGGAGCACCTGGATGCCCAACGCTTCGGCCGCCCGTTTGACGGGCGGCGCGGTCATGACCCGCCGGCGGCCCGCCGGCCGGTCCGGCTGCGTCACCACCCCCACCACCTGGGCCCACGGCGCCTCCGCCAGGGCCCGCAGGGCGGGCACCGCGAAATCGGGTGTGCCGAAAAACACCACGCGTGCCTGGCCGCTCATCGGGCGTTCTTTCCCTCCGTCTCGTAGACGATGTCCTCCGGGCGGACGTGGTCGATGAACAGAATCCCGTCCAGGTGGTCAATCTCGTGCTGCAGCGCCCGCGCCAACAGGTCGGTGCCCTCCAGCTCAAAGGTCTCCCCCTTCCGGTTCATCGCGCGCACCTTGACCCACTGCGCCCGGGTGACCTCCGCCCGCATCCCGGGCAGCGACAGGCATCCCTCAAACGCGCGCTGGCTGCCGCGCTTCTCCAGAATCACCGGATTGATGAGTTCAATCCGCCCCTGCCCGACGTCAATCACCACCAGGCGTTTGAGAATCCCAATCTGCACCGCCGCCAATCCCACACCGTCCGCATGGTACATCGTCTCCGCCATGTCGTCGAGCAGCTTCTCAATCGCCTTGGTCACCTGCGGTACGGGCTTGGAGACCTCGCGAAGCACCGGATCGCTCCCGGTGCGGATGATGCGAATGGACATTTCTCGTTCCCTCCTGTCGGCGCCGGTGCGCCCGCGGCCGGGCGCACATCACCCGATGCGGCCCGCATTCACGTCGATCACGCACGTGCCGCCGATGGCGTGCATCTTCTCGTCCACGGTGTGAAACGCCGCCATCACCGCATCGCGCACGCGCCCCCATTGTGAATACTTTACCACAACCTGATACCGATATTTGTCTTCCACCCGCCCGACGCCGGCCTGGACGGCCGGCAACACGGTCGCCTCCCCGCCCAGCCTGCGCGTCAGTTCCCGCTCAAAGCGCCGGGCGGCCGACTGCGCCATCCGCTCCTCCGGATGGATGGCCCAGAACACGGCGATCTCGCAAAACGGCGGATACCAGAACGCCTCCCGGATGGCCCGCTCCCGGCGATAGAAGGCGGCGTAGTCGTGGCGGGCCGCGGCCAGGATGGCGTAATGGTCCGGCCGGTACGTCTGGACCACCGTGACCCCGTCCACCCCCGCGCGCCCGGCCCGGCCCGCCACCTGCGTCAGGAGATTGAACGTCCGTTCCGCCGCCCGGTAATCCGGCACCGACAGCATGGTGTCCGCGGACACCACTCCGACGAACGACACGTTCGGGAAATCCAACCCCTTGGCCACCATCTGGGTGCCGATGAGAACATCCGCCTCGCCGGCGCCGAAGCGTTCAATCGCCGCCTGATGAGCCCCCTTCCGGCGGGTGGTGTCGACATCCATCCGGATCACCCGCAGGTCCGGCCACATCTCCCGGACCGCCTCCTCCACCTGCTGCGTCCCCACCCCGTAGGGGCGCAGCGCCGGTTCCCCGCAGTGAGGGCACACCGCGGGCACCGGCTGGGAGAATCCGCAGTAGTGGCACTGAAGCCATGTCCGCCCGCCGGCCCGGTGCAGCGTCAGCGAGATGTCGCAGTGCGGACAATCCTGGGTCTCACCGCAGTGGCGGCAGAGCAGAAAGGCGGCGTAGCCCCTGCGGTTGAGAAAGAGGATCGCCTGGCGTCCCGCCCCCACCGCCGCCTCCAGGCCTCGTCTCATCGCGCGGCTGAACAGCGAACGGTTGCCCGCGCGCAGCTCCTCCCGCATGTCGATCACCTCGACCGGCGGCAGCGGTCTTCCGTTCGCGCGCTCCGGCATCGGAATGACCTGCATACGCCCGAGCTCCGCCTCGCGCATCGCCTGCAGCGACGGCGTCGCCGATCCGAACACGAGCGTGCCCCCGCAGCGCTCCATCCGCCAGCGCGCCACCTCGCGCGCGTCGTAGCGCGGTGTCTCCTCCTGTTTGTAGGAAGGTTCATGTTCCTCGTCGACGATGACCAGGCGCAGATTCTCGACCGGGGTGAACACGGCGGATCGCGCTCCGACGACAATCCGCGCCTCCCCTCTGCGGATGCGCATCCACTCGTCCCGCTTTTCCCCCTGCGACAGCCCCGAGTGAATGACGGCCACCTGCGGTCCGAACCGTCCGGTGAAGCGCTGCACCATCTGCGGCGTCAGGGCGATCTCCGGCACCAGCACCAGCGCGCCGCCCCCCTTGGCGATGCACGCCTCCATCACCCGCAGGTAGACCTCCGTCTTGCCGCTGCCCGTCACCCCGTGCAGCACGTGGGCCGAGAAGACCGGATTCGCCACCGCCTCCGTCAGACGCCGGATGGCCTCAGCCTGCCACCGCGTGAGCCGCTCCGGCCTGGCATCCCCGCCCGCCATCGCGGCCGGGGTGCGCGGCGCCACCCGCGCCGTCAGGCGGATCACCCCCTGGTCGGCGAGGGCCCGCACCGGTGCGTCCGACGCGCGGACCCCCAGCTCCGGCAACGGCACGCCATCCGCCGGGTATCCCAGGGCCTCCCACCGCGCCGCCAGATCCTCGAGCAGGGCCGCCTGCCGCGGCGCGCGCTTCGCGCGGGCCCGGGCGGACTCCCGGAGGGCGGCCGCACCCATCCCGCCTTGCGCGACCGGGGCCGCACACCAGACCTCCCGTGCGCCCACCTCGTCGCGCCCCGCGGCCTCCTCCTCAATCCACCCCAGCATCAGCAGTTGCTCCAACGCGATGGCCGCCTGTGCGCCATGGCGCGCGAGCACCTGACGGTACGACAGCGGCTCGCGCCGAAGGGATTGCCAAACCGGCTGAAGCGGCGCGGGCGGCGCGGGATCGGCCCCGGCATCCCTCGCTCCGCCATGCTCCCCGTCCGCCCCGCCCGAGCGGCCGCCGGAGGCGACGCGCTCGGCCCGCGCCCGGTACCGCCTTCCGGTGTGCATGCGAAAGGCGGCCGGAACGACCGCCTGCAGGCACGACGGCGTGCTGGCCCCGTAGCGCTGCGCCATCCATTCGATGAGTTCCATCAGTTCGGGCGTCAACAGCGGCCCGTCGTCGACCACCGATTCAATCGGTTTGAGCGGCCTCGGGAAGGCGGCCTCGTCCATCTCCGATACGGACCACACATACCCCTGACACAGTCGCTTGCCCAGGGTGACGTAGACCCGGTCTCCGGGGACGACCCGGTCCTCCAGCGCCCGCGGCACGGCGTAGTCGAACAACCGGTCCAGGGCGCGGGCCGGGACGTCCACCCTCACACGTGCGACCCGCATCCCGCATCACCGTTCCCGATTCGCCCGCAGCCGATCCGCCACCCGGTCGAGGACCCGATCCGCCACATCCCGCTTGGCCATAAGCGGCAATTCCTCAGCGGCGCCGGAGTCGTCGAGGATCACCACCCGGTTGGTGTCCACGCCAAATCCCGCCCCCGGTTCGGTGACGTCGTTGACCACGACCAGGTCCAAGTTCTTGCGGCGCAGCTTCTCGCGCCCGTACGCGACCGCGTCCCGCGTCTCCGCGGCGAAGCCGACGAACACCTGCCCCGGCCGGCGGCGGGCCGAGGCCGCCGCCAGGACGTCCGGCGTCGGTTCCAGCGCCAGCACCGGGGTGCCCTCCGTCTTCTTCCACTTGTGCGGCAGACGCTCCACCGGCCGGAAATCCGCCGGCGCCGCCGCCGCGATGAACACGTCCGCCTGGTCAATGCGGGCGAGGACCGCGTCGAGCAGGTCCTGCGTCGAACGGATGGGCGTCAGGGCCGCACCCGCCACCGGGTCCAGGGACACCGGGCCGGAGATCAGTTCCACCGTTGCGCCGCGCGCCACCGCCGCCTCGGCGATGGCGTATCCCATTTTCCCGGAGGACGCGTTGCTGAGGAAGCGCACCGGATCGATGTCCTCCACCGTCGGACCGGCGGTGACGACCACGCGCACCCCGGCGAGATCTCGCCTTCGCGCCAGGGTCCGCTCGACGGCGTCCGCCAATTCCTCCGGTTCGGCCAGCCGGCCTTTGCCGGTGTACCCGCAGGCGAGAATCCCGCTGTCGGGCTCAACGACGTGGATGCCGCGGCGGCGAAGGATGGTGAGGTTCTCCTGCACCGTCGGGTGCGCCCACATGTGCACGTTCATCGCCGGCGCCACCATCAACGGCGCCGTGCAGGCCAGAGCCGTCGTGGTCACCATGTCGTCCGCGATGCCGTGGGCCAGTTTCGCAATCAGATTCGCCGTCGCCGGCGCGATGAGATACACATCCGCCGCGTCCGCCAGGGCGATGTGCGCGATCTCCGACGGGTCCGGCTCCTCGAACGTGTCCGTCACGACCGCCCGGTGTGTCAGCGCCTGAAACGTCAGCGGCTGGACGAATCGGGTCGCGTTTTTGGTCATCAGCACCTGCACCGAGTGCCCGCGCTTGACCAGCAGACTGCACAGCGCCGCCGCCTTGAACGCCGCGATGCCACCGCCGACGCCGACGAGGATGTTTCCCGGCACGACGCTCCCCTCCTCCCGTTCAGAAAAAACTTCCCGCATCACCCTCCGGATGCGGGAAGCTCCTCGCCACGGCCTCCTCGCGAGGCCTTCCATCCACCGTTTCGACGGCCCCTTCCAGGCCGCCGATGGCCCCTCACTTCAACCCTTCCCGGGTCCGGTGAAACCGCACCTTGCCTTCGGCAATCTCCCACAGGGCCCGGCTGACGTTCTTGGTCGTGCTCGATCCCGGTTGGTTCATCGTCCGCTCCTGGAGCTGGCGTGCCCGCTTCGAGGTCGCCACCACCAGGCTGTATTTGCTGTCGCTCAGGCTCATCAGGTGATCAATGGAAGGATACAGCATGGACGTCCCTCCTCGCTTTCTCCTGTCGGCGCACCGCTGGGCCGGTCACCACTCGGACAACAGATGCAGGTTGCGGTTGACGCTGCAGTGCTCCGCCGTCATGATGGCGCGAATACGCGCACAGGCCGCCTCGACGACGTCGTTGACGACCACATAATTGTATTCCTTCATCATCTGCAGTTCGTGCCGGGCCGCGCCGAACCGTTGCCGGAACGAATCCTCCGTCTCGGTGCCGCGCCCCAGGATCCGCGCCTGCAGTTCCGTCGCCGACGGGGGGATGAGGAAGATGAACACCCCCTCTGGGTACGCCCGCTTGACCTGCATGGCGCCCTGGATGTCAATCTCCAGCAACACGTCGCGCCCCGCGGCCAGATTCTCCTCGACGTACGCCCGAGGCGTGCCGTAATAATTATCGAACACCTGTGCCCACTCGAGCAACTCCCCGTTCTGGATCATCGCCTCGAACTCGGCGCGGGTGTGAAAGAAGTAATTCACCCCGTGCTGCTCACCGGGCCGCGGCGGACGGGTGGTCACCGACACCGACAGCCTGATGTCGGGCAGCGTCTGCATCAGCGCCTTGCACACCGTGCCCTTGCCGGCCCCGGACGGGCCGCTCAGCACAAACAGAATCCCGGCATCCCGGGCACTCGCCATGCGCCATCATTCCTCGTCGTCCAAGATTTGTTCCTTCGCCGTCAGCCGGTGGGCGACCGTCTCGGGCTGCACGGCGGACAGGATCACGTGATCGCTGTCCATGATGATCACCGCGCGCGTCCTGCGCCCGTAGGTGGCGTCAATCAGCATCCCGCGGTCACGCGCCTCTTGGATGATCCGCTTGATGGGCGCGGACTCGGGGCTGACGATGGAGATGATCCGGTTGGCGGACACGATGTTGCCAAATCCGATGTTGATCAGCTTGATACTCACCGCATGGCCTCCTCCGGGCGGCGGCGGCCGCCTCACTCGATGTTCTGAGCCTGTTCGCGCAGCTGTTCCACCAGCGCCTTGGCCTCCAGAACGGCTTTCGAGATACAGAGATCGGTCGTCTTCGATCCGATGGTGTTCACCTCTCGATGCATCTCCTGCACGATGAAATCGAGGCGGCGGCCCACCGGGCTGCCTTCACCGACCGACTTGCGAAATTCGGCGATATGGCTCTCCAGCCGGACCAGCTCCTCGTCGATGCAGGCCCGGTCCGCCAGCACCGCGGCTTCGGACAGAATGCGCTGCTCGTCCACCCCGGGCGCCACCGCCTGCACCCGTTGGCGCAACCGCGTCAGCGCAGCCTCCGCCGCCTCCGGAGAGCGGCGCTCCATCTCCCGCACCAGATGAGCCAGATCGTCCAATTTCGCCAGCAGATCCCCTTCAATGCGCCGGCCCTCGCGCGACCGCATGTCCACCAACCGGTCCAGGGCCTGATCCACCGCCGACAGCACCGCCTGCCGCAGCGCATCCGGGTCGTACGCCCCGGTCTCCACCGTCACCACGCCCGGATAGGTCATCCAGTGCGCCAGCGAACGCAGCCCGGTATCCGCCGCGCCCTGGCGCGCCAGGGCCGCTCGTTCCGCTTCGCACAGCGCGTCGAGCAGAGCCCAGTTCACCGAGACCCGCACGGGCAGCGGCCGCACCGGTTCCACGGACACGAACCCGTCGACTCGGCCTCGCCCGATCCGCTTCGCCGCGAGCCCCCGAACCTCCTCCTCCAACGCGAAGAGATCGCGGCTCATCTTCCATTGAAACTCGGCAAACCGGTGGTTGACCGACCGGATCTCGACCTTCACGCGGACCTCGGCGCCCTCGACCACCGCTTGTCCGAATCCCGTCATGCTGCGAAGTGCCATCGGGACCAGCCTCCAAACGTGACTATATTCTACTGAAATCCGCCGTTAGGTACAACTTTTCCCGCCCACGCCCTCGGTTTCGCCCGCCCGCGGGCCCTCGGCAATCGAAAAGGGCCGGCGTGCACCGCCGGCCCCCATCCGAGAGGGTCTCATCCCCACATACCGCCACCGACAGACGGCCACCATCCGCCGCCCGGGACCGGATCGAACCGATCCCACCCGGACGCCTCCCTCCTCAGCGCTGCAGCGCCACCTTCGTCTTGAGCGCCTTTCGGCCCGCGCGGCGCAGCGACAATGCCAGCGTCGGAATGGCCGCGGCCGCGATGACAATGCCCCACTCCAAGGGCTTCAACTGGACCGTTCCGAACACCTGCGCGAGCACCGGCACGTAGATGGTCATCAGGAACAGCCCGAGCGAGCACAGCACCGCCAGCACCAGCCAGGTGTTCTCGAACAGGTTGCGTTTGAAAATGCCTCCCTCGACGCTGCGGCAATCGAACACCAGGATGAACTGACTCATCGTCAGGGTGGCGTACGCCATCGTCTGCGCCCGCACCAGGTTGCCGGGGCCCGTCTGCAGCGCCCACACGAACACCGCCAGGGTCGCGGCGCCGATGAGAATGCCGCGGCTGAGGATCTTCACGGACAGCCCGCGCGCGAAGATGCCCTCGTTCACGTCCCGGGGAGGACGCGACATGATGTCTTTTTCGGCGGGATCGACCCCGAGCGCGATGGCCGGCAGTCCGTCGGTCACCAGGTTGACCCACAGGATCTGAATCGGCACCAGGGGCAGCGGCAGCCCGGCGAGCATGGCGACGAACATGGTGACAATCTCCCCGACGTTGCTCGCCAACACGTACCGGATGAACTTCTTGATGTTGTCGTAGATGCCGCGGCCCTCCTCGACGGCGGCGACGATGGTGGCGAAATTGTCGTCCGCCAGCACCAGGGCCGAGGCCTCCTTGGCGACGTCCGTTCCGGTCTGCCCCATCGCGATGCCGATGTCCGCCTGCTTGATGGCCGGCGCGTCGTTGACGCCGTCGCCGGTCATCGCGACGATGTGCCCGCGCGACTGCAGGGCCTTGACGATGCGCAGCTTGTGCTCCGGCGAGACGCGCGCGTACACGTAGATGTCGTTGGCCCGCCGCGCCAGCTCCTCGTCCGACATGGCGTCGAGCTCGCCGCCCGTCACCACCACGCCGCCCTGGGGCAGGATCTCCAGCTGCCTGGCGATGGTGGTCGCCGTCTCCTGGTGATCCCCGGTGATCATCACCGTGCGGATGCCCGCCTGGTGGCACTTGCGAATGGCCTCGAACACCTCTTCCCGCGGCGGGTCCATCATGCCGCACAGCCCGACGAACACCAGATCCGACTCCGGATTTCGCTCCGCCTTCGCCGCTTCGACGCTCTTGAACCGGCGGAACCCCAGGGCGAGGTTGCGCAGCGCCGCCTTGGCCATGTGGTCGTTGGCGGCCATGATCTGCTTTTTCACTCCGGAGGAGATGGGCTCCTCCTTGCCGCCCGTCAGGATGTACCGCGACCGCTCCAAAAGGACGTCGGGCGCCCCCTTGGTGAACAGGAACACCTCGTCGCCGTGACGCACCAACACCGACATCAGCTTGCGTTCGGAGTCAAACGGGATCTCGTCGATCCGCTCGTACACCGCCTCCGGGTTGTCGAACCCGGCCTTCTTCGCCATCACGAGCAGCGCCCCCTCCGTGGGGTCGCCATTGCACTCCCAGGTCTCGCCGTCGTCGGTGGTCACCTGCTTCATCACCGCGTTGTTGCAGGTGGCGGCGATTTCGTTTAACCATTTGAGAGCGGGACGGCGCATCGGCTGAATCGGCCGATCCTCGTAGATGAACTCTCCAATCGGGTTGTACCCGGACCCGGTGACGCGGAACCACTGGCCGTCGGCCCACACCCGCTGCACCGTCATGCGATTCTGCGTCAGGGTACCGGTCTTGTCGGAGCAGACGACCGTCGCACAGCCCAGCGTCTCGACGGAGGGGAGCTTGCGGACGATGGCGTTGCGCTTGATCATGCGCTGGACGCCGAGGGCCAGCGCGATGGTGACGATGGCCGGCAACCCCTCCGGTATGGCCGCGACCGCCAGGCTGACCCCGGCGAGGAACATCTTGTACAGGTTCTGTCCGTGCAGGATCCCGGTGACGACCACCAGCACGGTGATCCCGACGGCCAACCACACCAGCACCTTGCCCAGCTCGTCGAGCCGCTTCTGCAGCGGGGTGAGCGTCTCCTCCGACTGCTGCATCAATCCGGCGATCTTGCCCATCTCCGTCTGCATCCCCGTCTCGGTGACGAGGACCTCCGCCTTGCCGCGCGTCACCAGCGTGCCCATGTACACCATGTTGATCCGGTCGCCGAGCGGAGAGACCGGATCGACAAAGGCGCCGGCCTGTTTGGTGACCGGGACCGACTCTCCCGTCAGCGACGCCTCCACCACGTCGAGACCGGACGCGGTCAGGATGCGCCCGTCGGCCGGAACCCGATCCCCACCCTCCAGGAGGATGATGTCGCCGGGCACCAGCTCCTTGGCGGGGACCGTCAGGACGCGGCCGGCCCGCCGCACCCGCGCGGTGGGGGCGGTCAACTCCTTGAGCGCGGCCAGCGATCGCTCCGCCTTGACCTCCTGGACAAACCCGAGCACCCCGTTGAGCACGATGATGGCGATGATGGTGATGGCGTCGGTGTATTCGCCGAGCAAGCCGGAGATCAGCGTGGCGGCAATCAGGACGATGGTCATGAAGTCCCGGAACTGATTGAGAAACAGCGTCAGCAGCGACACCTTCGCACCCTCGACCAGCTGGTTCGCGCCGTACTTGGCACGCCGTTCGCGGACCTGGTCCTCGTCAAGACCGCTCGGCGCGGATTCGAGGATCGCCAAGCAATCCTTGGCGGCCAGCGAGTGCCAGTTCTTCTCCAAATGGAGCCACCCCTTCAGCAATCTTGTCTCGTAATCCATATGCTTGTACGGCCGGGGCTATGTCCAAAGTCCCGCCAACCTCGCCGCGGCGGGTGGTATACTCAGGAGAGCCTGACGTGACCGGGAGGGAGAAGAATGGACGGATTGGCGGTGCGCGCCCTGTGCGCCGATTGGAACGAGCGGTTTCTCCGGGCGCGGATTGAAAAGATCCACCAACCGGGCGACCGGGAGGTGGTCCTGACGCTGCGGACGCAGGCCGGGGTGCGGCGGGTGCTGCTGTGCGCCCACCGGGCGCTCCCCCGCGCGCACGAGCTGCACCTGGCCCGGCCCGCCAACCCGGACGAGCCGCCGATGTTCTGCATGCTGCTGCGCAAGCGGCTGGAGGGCGGGCGGGTCATCGCCGTGCGCCAACAGGGGTGGGACCGGGTGATGGAGTTGCACGTGGAGGCGGTCGACGAGCTGGGGGATCGCGTTCGGTACGCACTGGTGCTGGAGATGATGGGCAAGCACAGCAACCTCATGCTGGTGGAGGCGGACACCCAGGGCGCGCTGGGGCGCATCGTCGACAGCGTGGTGCACGTCGGAGCCGACCTGAGCCGCGTCCGGCAGGTCCTCCCCGGCCTCGCGTATCGGCCGGCGCCACCGCTGGCGCGGACCGTGTACAACGAGGTGACGGAGGCGGACATCGAGGCGCTTGGCCTGGCGGACCTCGACCCGAAGCGCAGAGCGCGGGCCCTCGGCGGCCTGGTCGCGGGGATGGGGACGGTCACCGCCGAGGAGGTCCTGCACCGCGCCGGATCGACGGATGGCGCATCGGTCCTGCGGGCCCTGAGAGAGGTCTTCAGCGCCGCCACCGGGCGCCTCGAGCCTCCCACGGTCGGGCTGGACGACCTCGGTTGGCCGCTTGCGGCCGCGCCATTTCGCCTCACGCACTGCGCCCGCTTCGAGGAGACGGGGACGTTGGACGAGGCGATCGACCGCCTGTACGCGCGGGTGCTCGAGCGGGGCCAGACCTCTCGCCTCGCGCAGGCCCTCGTCCGCGACGTGCAGCGGCAGATGGACCGGCTGCGCGGAAAGATCGCCAATCTGGAGCGGGAACAGGCGGAGGCCTCCGATCACGAGGCGCTGCGCGTGCGCGGAGAGTTGCTCCTCAGCTACCCGCACCTGGTGGCGCGCGGCGCCGGCGAGGTGACGTTGCCGAACTTCTACGCCGACGGCGCACCGGAGACCATTCCGCTCGATCCGGCCCTGACGGCGATTGAAAACGCGCAGCGGTACTTCCACCAGGCGTCCCGGAAAAAGCGGGCCATCCCGCGGATTGACGCGGAGTTGGAGCAATCGCGCCGGGACCTGGTGTATCTGGAGGAGGTTCTCCTGTACGTGGAGACGGCCCGGCCGGAGGAGCTGGCCGCCATTCGGCGGGAGTTGGTGCAGCAGGGATTTCTGCCGGCGGGCCGGCCGCGCGCCGAACGGCCGGATCGTCGCGGCGACCGGGGGCCGGGCCAGCCCGACGCCTACGAGAGCAGCGACGGGTGGATCATCCGCGTCGGCCGCAACCACGCCCAAAACGACCGCCTGACGCTGCGCCAGAGCCAACCGGACGACGTGTGGCTGCACACCAAGGACCTGCCCGGTTCCCACGTGGTCATTCAGACCCAGGGGCGGGAGGTTCCCGAGACCACGCTGCACGAGGCGGCGTTGTTGGCCGCCTACTTCAGCCGCGGCCGGGACGCGGGGACGGTGGCGGTGGACCACACGCGCATCCGGCACGTGTGGAAACCGAACGGGGCGCGCCCCGGATTCGTCCTGTACGACCACCAGAAGACGCTGTACGTGCATCCGGACCGGCAGCGGATTGAGGCGATCCTCGCCCGGCGCGTCCCCCGCGGCGGACCCGGCCTCACGATGTCGGCTCGGGCCACGGCCATCCGTCCAGGAGAGAGAACCGCTGGGAGGCATACCGGCGCGCCAAATCCTCCAGATCCTCGCGGGTGATGTCCAATTTCCACACGTGGCGAAGCGTCGCGGCCACGTCCTCGCGCCCCAGGTGCCGGGCGAGGACGAGCGCCAAAGCCTGGCCGTCCCGCCTTGCTCCGTCCACCTCGCGCAGGCGCGCCCACCAGGCGGCCCACCGCGCCACGTCGCGCAGGCTGGCCGCGGACGCGAACGCCTTCCAGAGCATCATGTACAGCGCCATCACCCGGCGCCGGACGTCCTCCTCCTCAATCGCCTCGAGCGTCGGCTCCAGCTCGTCCACCAGCAGAAATCCGGACAACAGCGTGGCGGCCCCCGCCGACGGTTCGGAGAACAACGATTCCCCGATGGCGGCGATCACCTCCCAGGTGCGAACGCAGAAAGTCCGGCCGCGGGGACCGTGACCGGCGGCGCACAGGCCCAACAGATACAGCCGGCGCGCCACCCGTTCCACGTAGAACACCTGCCCCTCGACGAACAGGTGGGTGAACGTCAGGTGCCGGTAGGCGCGGATCACCAGTTCGGCCGCCGGCCACGCCTCGGCCTCCATGTACAGTTGGCCCTGCGCGTACAGGGCGTCCAGGCCGCCGTTGAGCAGCCCGGTCTCCTTCTCCTTGGCCGCCACCCCGACCATTTCCACCCACTGTTCGACGAGATTGCGATGGATCTCCAGCAATCCGTCCTCCCGGTCCCGCGGCGTCGGCAGCTGCGCGGCGATGTTGAGCATCACGTCCATGCAGCGCATGCCGGTCAGGGAGTCGTTGAACGACGCGGCGCGCTTGGCGATGTCGCAGATCTGTTCCACGTTGTCGAGCGCCGCCCGGTAGTCGCCGCGTTGAAACGCGCGTCCGTACTCGCGGACGATGAGGTGGATGATCCGCTCGGGTTTGAGCAGTTGGACCACCGCGTACATGTATCCCAGCAGGCTGATGAAACAGATCATCACCAGCACCAGATCGGCGCTCATCTCCGGGCGCAGAGCGGCGGGCAGCGGTTCGTTGACCGTATCTTTGATCTTGGTCATGAGAAAGAAGCTGTGCATGATGGTGACCAAATAGATGAAGAAAAGCGAGACATTGTACGGCAGGCGCATGAAAAAATCCAGCACCCGATGCGTGTAGTTGCTCGCCGTCAGCTGAATGGCCACCAGGATGATGGAGATGCACAGCGCCAGAATGGTCGACAGGGACGAGACGATGGTGTTCAGATAGTTTCTGGCCGTATCGGTGTCGCCCGAGAAGACGGCGGGCGTCCACGCGAACACGGCGACGACCACCGCCGCCGCTACCACCAGATGCACCACCTGGCTCGACGCAAGCCACCGCCACCGCGGCCTTGGGCCCCGCGCCGCCCGTGAATCGTCCAACAACACCGCCATCCCCCCTTTGCCCCGACGGTTCCACACTTTCCATCCTGCCCGGACTGATTTATGATGAAACCGAGCGACCCGTGTCCCCGTATGGCCCGGGGTCCATGGAGAGGAGCGTACTGTCATGTCCATGAAAGTCAGCAAGCGGCTGGCGGCAGGTGCCAGCATGCCGGCGGCCGACGAGAACGTGCTGACCAACACGCAGGAGGCGGTGCGAAACGCCCTGAACCGCCTCGGTTATTCTGAGACCGTCTACGAACTGCTCAAGGAGCCCATTCGCGTCCTGACCGTGCGCATTCCGGTGCGCATGGACGACGGGCACGTCGAGGTGTTCACCGGTTACCGGGCCCAGCACAACGACGCCATCGGCCCGACCAAAGGCGGCATCCGCTTTCATCCCAACGTCACCCTCGACGAGGTCAAGGCGCTGTCCATCTGGATGAGCATCAAGTGCGGCATCTTCAATCTGCCCTACGGCGGCGCCAAGGGCGGCATCGTGTGCGACCCGAGGACGATGTCGGTGCAGGAACAGGAACGCCTGGCCCGCGGCTACGTGCGCGCGGTCAGCCAGATTGTCGGCCCGACCAAGGACATCCCGGCGCCCGACGTCTACACGAATCCTCAGATCATGGCCTGGATGTACGACGAGTATTCGCGCATCCGCGAATACGACTCCCCCGGGTTCATCACCGGCAAGCCGCTGGTGCTCGGGGGTTCGCAGGGCCGGGAGAAGGCGACGGCGCTCGGCGTCTGCGTCGCCATGCGCGAGGCGGCCGCCGCGCGCAAGCGCTCGCTGCAGGACCTGCGGGTGCTGATCCAGGGCTTCGGCAATGTCGGCAGCAACGTCGCGGCCATCCTGCACGAGATGGGTGTGAAGGTCGTCGGCATCAGCGACGCGGGCGGCGGCCTGTACAATCCGGACGGGCTCGACATTCCGTCCCTCTTGGAACAGCGGGATTCGTTCGGGATGGTCACGACCAAGTTCTCCAAGGTGATGTCGAACGAGGAGTTTTTGGTCCAACCCTGCGACATCCTGGTCCCGGCGGCGCTCGAAAACCAGATCACCGCCGACAACGCGAACGACATTCAGGCTTCCATCATCGTCGAGGCGGCCAACGGGCCGACGACGCCGCAGGCCGATGAGATCCTGGCCGGCCGGAATGTCCTCATCGTGCCGGACGTCCTGGCCAACGCCGGCGGCGTGACGGTGTCCTACTTCGAGTGGGTGCAGAACAGCCAGGGCTGGTACTGGACCGAGGAGGAGGTCAACCGGCGCCTCGAATCGATGATGGTCCAGTCGGTCCACAACATTCTGCGCACCGCGGAACGGTATCACGTGTCCACACGCCTGGCCGCGTACATGGTGGGCATCAAACCGTTCGCCGAGGCGATGCGCTGGCGCGGTTGGGTCTGAGACCGTGACGGGCGACCCGCCTCCGGCCGGCGGCCGGGCGGGCGTCCGTCTTTTCGCGAAATCTCCACAAAAGGTCCGCAATTTGGTGGGAAGCCCGGGCGGACACATGGTAAGATGAAACTGGTGTCCTTATCGATTTTGGTCGTGGCGGGATGATGTCACAGCAGGCAAGGAGGCAGGCGTATGGAGCACAAGCAGGGTGCACCGCTGCAGCCCGGCACCGAACCGCACCTGAGCATGGAGGAATCGCGCGGTCTCACCCGGCGCCAGTTTCTCACGTATGTCCTCGGCGGCACCGGCGCCTTCATGGGGACCCTGGTGGCGGCGCCGATGATCGTCAGCGCGTTCGACCCGCTGCACCGCAGCGGCAGCGCCAACTTCTCCAGGACGACCTGGAAGGTGTCCGATTTCGACGACAAATTGCCGAAACACGTGAAGTTCACGGAACACATCGACGACGCGTGGAATTCACAGGACAAACCCAACGATGTCTACGTCATCAAGTACCAGAACCGGTTGATGATCATGTCGCACGTCTGCACGCATCTGGGTTGCCACGTCGACGGGTCGGAGGAGAACGGCCAATCGGTCGCACCCAAGTACGGCAACGGGCAGTACTGGTTCCGCTGCCCCTGTCATGACAGCGTGTACAACATCTACGGTGTGCCGTCCGACACATCGCCCGCACCCGAACCGCTGGCGCTGTACGAGTACAAGATCGACAGCGACGGCACCGTTCTGGTGGGCGGCGCCGTCAAACGGACCAAGGAGACCTGGAACCAGGTGCCCGGCCCGACCATCGCCTGACGGCCCGATGCGGGCTTGTACATACCGGCCGGACCCGGCGGCCCGGCGAACAACAGGGCGCCCCGCGTCAACGCGCGGGGCGCCCTGTTTCACCGGTCTTTCAACCATCATCCTTCGGCATCCCCGAAGCCGCCGGAGGCGCGACGGATTCCATCTCCTCCCAAATTCGCTCCAGCGCCAGGAGCGGATCCTTCGCCCGCGTGACCGCCCGCCCCAACACCAAGCGGGTCGCGCCGGCCGCCATGGCCTCGCCCGGCGTGAGACTGCGCACCTGATCATGGCGAGGCGCACCCGACGGACGGGTTCCCGGGACGACGATCTCGAAACCGGGCGGGCTCTGACGCCGCAGTTGCGCGACCTCCAGCGCGGAGGCGACCACGCCGTCGAGCCCGCAGGACGCCGCCAACGCCGCCCAGCGCGCCACCAGCGCCTGGGCGTCGGAGGCCCCCCGCCCCCATCCCAGCCGCTCCAGATCCGCCGCCCCGAGGCTGGTGAGAACGGTCACCGCCACCAGAAGCGGCCGCGGCCCATCGGATTCGGCCGCCGCCGCGTCGAGCGCCTCGCGCGCCGCAGTCAGCATCGCCGGTCCACCCGATGCGTGTACATTGACCATCTCCACCCCGTACCGTGCGATGGCCGCCAGCGCCCCCGCGACGGTGTTGGGGATGTCGTGGAGTTTCACGTCGAGAAACACCCGTTTTCCCAGCCGGCGCAACCCCGAGAGCGCGGCGGGGCCGTCGCCGAAGTACAGCTCGAGCCCCACCTTGTACCCGTCGACCGCCGCACCGAACCGCTCAACCAACGCCTCCGCCTGCAACCACGTGGGGACATCGAGCGCCACGTAGGTCGCCCGCCGGACGGCGTCATAGCGCGGATCGCGGAGGGCCAAAGACCCGTCGGTGCTCACCGGCCCACCTCCACCCGCGGCACCGGCCCCGCCGGCTGTGTGTCGGAGGCCTGCCCCGCCGCCGGACTCGGCAGCGGAAGGGTGGCAAACCGGATGGTCGAGAGCACCTCCAGCATGGACCGGGCCGTGTCCAGCGAGGTGAGGCAGGGCACCCCGTGTTCCACCGCGGTGCGGCGAATCCGGAAGCCATCCCGCTCCGGCTTGAGTCCCTTCGTCAGCGTGTTGATCACCAGTTGGATCTTGCCTTCGCGGATGTCGTCCGCCAGGTTCGGCGTGCCCTGTGCCAGCTTGTTGACCACCCGCACCGGCAAACCCTTTTGACGCAGGAAGCGCGCCGTCCCCTCGGTGGCGGCGATGCGGTAGCCCAGGTTGGCGAACCCCTGCAGAATCGGCCACGCCTCCTCCTTGTCCTTGTCGGAGATGGTGGCGAGCACCGTCCCGTGGGCCGGGACCGCCATGCCGGCGGCGAGGAGCCCTTTGTAGAGCGCCTTGGCCAGGGTCCGCTCGCTCGACATCACCTCGCCGGTGGATTTCATCTCCGGCCCCAGGGTGATGTCCACACGCCGCAGCTTGGCGAAGGAGAACACCGGCACCTTGACGGAGACCAGCGGTTGCTCGGGCACCAATCCGGTATCGTAGCCGAACTCGGAAAGCGATCCGCCGAGCACCGCGTGCATCGCCAGATCCACCATCGGCACGCCCGTCACCTTCGACAGGAACGGGACGGTCCGCGAAGAGCGCGGGTTGACCTCCAGGACGTACACCTGATCCCCCTGAATCACGAACTGGATGTTGACCAGCCCTTTGACCGACAGCCCGCGCGCAATCCGCACCGTGTAATCCACCAGGGTTTGTTTGACCGCCGCGCTCAGCGATTGCGGCGGATACACCGCGATGGAGTCGCCCGAGTGGACGCCCGCCCGCTCAATGTGCTCCATGATGCCCGGGATGATCACGGTCTGCCCGTCGCTGACCGCGTCGACCTCCACCTCGGTCCCCTGGATGTAGCGATCGATGAGCACCGGGTGGCTCTGCGACGCCTGGACCGCGTCCCGCATGTACACCTGGAGTTCCTCGTCGTTGTAGATGATCTGCATCGCCCGCCCGCCGAGAACGTAGGACGGGCGCACCAGCACCGGATAGCCCAGGCGTCCGGCACAGGCCAGGGCCTCCTCGGCCGACGTCACCGTCACGCCGGCCGGGCGCGGGATGCCCAGTTCCGCGAGGAGGGCGTCGAATTTCTCGCGGTCCTCGGCCCGGTCGATGTCCTCGAGGGACGTGCCCACGATGCGCACGCCCGCCCGGGCGAGGGGTTCCGCAAGGTTGATGGCGGTCTGGCCGCCGAATTGGACAATCACTCCATCCGGCCGTTCGCGCTCAATCACGTTCAGCACGTCGTCGATGTACAGCGGTTCGAAGTACAGCCGGTCGGAGGTGTTGAAGTCGGTGGACACCGTCTCCGGGTTGTTGTTGACGATGACCGCGTCGTACCCCGCGCGCCGGATGGCCCACACCGCGTGCACCGATCCGTAGTCGAACTCGATGCCCTGCCCGATGCGGATGGGGCCAGACCCGAGCACGACGAGTTTTTTCCGCGGGCTCTCGGCGACCTCGTCCTCTTCCTCGTACGTGCTGTAGTAGTACGGCGTGGCCGCCTCGAACTCACCCGCGCACGTGTCGACCATCTTGTACACCGGACGCAGGTTCAGCTCGCGGCAGAGTTTGCGCACCTGTTCCACCGGCACCCCCGTCAGCCGGGCGATCACGCTGTCCGGATACCCCATGCGCTTGACGCGCCGAAGCACTTCGGGAGCCGCCCGCAATCCGTCGATCCCGCGGCCCGCGAGGTCCTTGAGCGCCCGTTCCGCCGCCACCAACCGCTCCAGTTTGGCGAGAAACCAGCGGTCAATCCGGGTCAGGTCGTACAGCACCTCGCGCGGCACCCCGCGGCGGATGGCCTCCGCCAACAGCCACAACCGCTCGTCGTCCGGCTCCGCCAGGCGCCGCTCCAACTCCGAATCCGAAATCTCCCCGACGCCCGGCATCCACAGCGAGTCCAACCCGATCTCCAGCGAACGGATGGCCTTCATCAGCGACTCCTCGAAGGTGCGGCCGATGGCCATCACCTCGCCGGTCGCCTTCATCTGCGTGCCCAGCCGGCGATTGGCGCTCTGGAACTTGTCGAACGGCCAGCGCGGGATCTTCGTCACCACGTAGTCGAGGGCCGGTTCGAAGGCGGCGTAGGTCTGCTGCGTCACCGGATTGATGATCTCGTCCAGCCGGTAGCCGACCGCGATTTTGGTGGCCACCCGGGCGATGGGATAGCCCGTCGCCTTCGACGCCAGGGCGCTGGAGCGGCTGACGCGCGGGTTGACCTCAATCACGTAGTAGCGGCGGCTGTGCGGATCCAGCGCGAATTGAATGTTGCATCCGCCCTGGATGTTGAGCGCCCGGATGATGCGCAGGCTGGCGGAGCGCAGCATCTGGTGGTCCTGGTCGGACAACGTCTGGCTCGGGGCCACGACGATGCTGTCCCCGGTGTGGATGCCCACCGGATCGATGTTCTCCATGTTGCAGACGATGATGCAGTTGTCCGCCCCGTCCCGGATGACCTCGTACTCCAGCTCCTTGTATCCCGCGATGCTCCGCTCGACAAGCACCTGGTGGATGGGGGAGAGCGTGAGCCCGAGCTCGACAATCTCCTCGTACTCCCGCCAATCGGACGCGATGCCGCCGCCCGTGCCGCCCAGGGTGTAGGCCGGCCGGATGATGATGGGGAAGCCAATCTCGCGGGCGAACTGGCGAGCCTCCTCCATCGATGTGACGATGGCGCTCTCCGGCACCGGTTCTCCCAGGCGGTTCATCAACGCGCGGAAACGCTCGCGGTCCTCCGCCTCGCGGATGGAATCCAGCTGCGTGCCGAGCAACTCCACCCCCTCCGCCTCCAGAACGCCCATCTCCGCCAGCTGCACCGCCATGTTCAACCCGGTCTGCCCGCCGAGGGTCGGCACCAGCCCGTCGGGCCGCTCCTTGCGGATGATCTGGGCGACGAACTCGGGGGTGAGCGGTTCGATGTACACCCGGTCGGCCATCTCCGGGTCGGTCATGATGGTGGCCGGATTGGAGTTGACCAGCACCACCTCGTAGCCCTCTTCCTTCAACGCCTGGCAGGCCTGGGTGCCCGCGTAGTCAAATTCCGCCGCCTGCCCGATGGTGATGGGACCGCTCCCGATGACCATGATCTTGCGCAGGTCAGTCCGCTTCGGCACGAGGGATCCACCTTCCTTCCTGGACCGCGTCCATCAGCTGCATGAACTCGTCAAACAATCCGTCCGAATCGTCCGGACCCGGCCGCGCCTCCGGGTGGTACTGCACGCAGAAGGCGGGGAACCGGCGATGGTAGAGCCCCTCCACCGTCCCGTCGTTCTGATTGATGTGCGTCAGCTCCAGGTCGGTGCCCGAAAGCGACTCGGGGTCCACCATGTATCCGTGGTTCTGCGAGGTGATGGCGATCCGCCCGGTGCGCAGGTCCTTGACCGGGTGATTGACACCCCGGTGGCCGAAGCGCATCTTCACCGTCCGCGCTCCGCACGCCAGGGCGATGAGCTGCAGACCGAGGCAGATGCCGAACACCGGCACCCGGCCGAGCAACTGCCGGATGGTCTCGATGGCGTAGGGCGCGTCCTCCGGATCGCCCGGGCCGTTGGAGAGCATCACCCCGTGCGGCCGCCAGGCGAGGACCTCCTCCGCCGTCGTCGTGGCGGGCACGACAATCACATCGCACCCGCGCGCGAGAAGCGACCGGATGACGCCCGATTTCATCCCGAAGTCCATCGCGACCACCCGCCTGCCCTCACCGGGACAGCGGTACACCGTGGGGGTGGTCACGCGCAGGATCTGGTCCCGCATCCAGGGCGCCTGAAGGCGCTCCATCAGCGCCTCCACAGGCGTGTCCTCGGTCGTCAGCACCCCGCGGAGCGTGCCGTGCACGCGGATCATCTTGGTCAGGCGGCGCGTGTCAATCCCGGCGATGCCGGGGATCCCGTTTCGCGCCAGGTAGGTCTCCAGCGTGCCGATGCTCTGAAAGTGGCTGTCGATCTCGCTGAACTCCCGCACCACAAACCCGCGCACGTGCGGCTGGCGCGACTCCACGTCGTCCACGTTGACGCCGTAGTTCCCGATGAGCGGATAGGTCATGGTGACAATCTGTCCGCAGTACGACGGGTCGGTCAACACCTCCTGGTAGCCGGTCATCCCGGTGTTGAACACC
Source organism: Alicyclobacillus sp. (assembly GCF_023511815.1). Classification (GTDB taxonomy): domain Bacteria; phylum Bacillota; class Bacilli; order Alicyclobacillales; family Alicyclobacillaceae; genus Alicyclobacillus_H. The sequence continues at coordinate 101,196 of NZ_JAIMAV010000001.1, read as the reverse complement.
ACTTCCCCGACCGACTCGCCCTCCGCGCCAAAGCTGATCCCGGTGAACACCTCGCCATTCTCCAGCACGAGGCGCGCCGTCTTCCGTTTCTGACCGGCCATCACCGCGCCTCCCTCCTCTCGATGCGATGCACCACGCGTCCGCCGCAGACGGTCAGGACGGAAAACCCGGCCGCGCGCCAACCGCGAAATGGTGTGTTGCGTCCCTTGGAGTAGAATGCCTCCGGGTCAATCTCCCGCTCCTCATCCAGGTTGACGGCCGTCAGGTCGGCCGGCCCGCCCGGCCGCAGCACGCCCCCCGGCAGTCCGAACGCCTGCGCCGGGCGCGTCGACATCCGCTTGACCAGCTCGGAGAGGCTCATCCGGCCGGTCCGGACCAGATGGGTGTACAGGAGCGGAAACACAATCTCGATGCCGACCAGTCCGAACGGTGCCTCGAGCAGCGGGCGGCGCTTCTCCTCGACGGTGTGCGGGGCGTGGTCGGTCGCCACCACGTCCAGCGTCCCGTCGAGAAACCCCGCCAGACAGGCGAGCCGATCCCGCTCGCCGCGCAGCGGCGGGTTGACCTTGTACAGCGGATCGGCCCGGTCAATCGCCTCATCCGACAGCAGCAGGTGGTGCGGCGTCACCTCCGCCGTCACCCGGACGCCGCGCGCCTTCGCCCACCGGATGAGCGCCACCGCCGACTCGGTGCTGACGTGGCACACGTGCAGATGCGCGCCGGTGCGCTCGGCGAGCAGCAGGTCGCGGGCGATCATCGCCGACTCCGCCTCCCCCGGCTGCTCCGGGACGCACAGCCGCAGTGCTGCGCCGTGATCAAACACCCCGTTGCCGGAGAGGGTCTCGTCCTCGGCGTGGATGGCCACCGGCAGCCCGACGCGCGCGGCTTCCTCCATCGCCCGAAGCATCCTTCCACCGTGTTGCACGCCGCGCCCGTCATCCGACAGGGCGATTGCGCCCGCCGCCTTGAGGGCCGCGAAATCGGTCAGGTCCTCTCCGCGCTGCCCGGAGGTGATGCAGGCGATGGGCCAAACGCGGCAGTGCCCGGCCTCCTCGGCGCGCCCGCGGACCCACCGCACCGCCTCGGGGGTGTCGATGGGCGGCCTGGTGTTCGGCATGCAGGCAATCTGCGTAAATCCCCCGGCCGCGGCCGCCCGCGCGCCGGTGGCGATGGTCTCCTTCGCCTCGAAACCCGGCTCGCGCAGATGCACGTGAAGGTCGACGAAGCCGGGCAGGAGGACCTCTCCGTCGAGCTGGATGTGTTCGTCGGCGGACGGCAGGTCCGTCCCGATGGCCAGCACAAGGCCCGTCTCGTCGTCCATCAACACCGACACCGCCGTCAGGCTTCCGTCCGTCAGATCCAAGAGCCGTCCGCCGTCAATCCGCCGCTTCACCGGCCGTCGCCTCCCAACAGGTCATCGAGAATCGCCATCCGCATGTACAGGCCGTTCTCCGCCTGGCGAAAGTACGCCGCCCGCGGATCGTCGTCCACCGCCGGGTCAATCTCGTCCACCCGCGGCAGCGGATGCAGGATGCGGGCGTGCGCCGGGAGAAGCGCCAGCTCCACAGGTCCGATGCGGTACTGCGACGCGCCGTCCAGCTCATCCTGGCTGGTCAGGCGCTCGCGTTGAATCCGCGTTTGGTAGAGGACGTCGACCCGCGGCAGGACATCCGCCAAGGGACCGCCCTCCTGCAGCTGAAGGCCCTCCGCCTTGAGTCGCTGCGCCATCGTCTCGGGCAACCCGAGGCTTGGCGGATGCAATAGCGTCACGCGGATGCCCGGGAACAGCCGGAGGACGTTGAGCAGGGAGTGCACCGTCCTGCCGTATTTCAGATCCCCCATGACCGCCACGTGCAACCCTTCGACGCGCCCGAGCTCCCGCCAGATGGTGTACACGTCGAGCATCGCCTGCGTCGGGTGCTCGCCCCAACCGGCGCCCGCATTGATGATCGGCACCGGGGCCACCGACGCGGCCTCCACCATCGTGTACGGCTCGTGATGGCGCACGACGATGGCGTCCGCGTACGCGCCGACGATCCGGAACACATCCGCCAGCGTCTCGCCCTTTTTCGCGGACGAGTTCTCCACCGCGTTCTCCGCTCCCACCACATGCGCGCCCAGTTTCAACGCCGCCGACTCGAAGGACAGCCGCGTCCGGGTGGACGGTTCGTAGAACAGGGTGGCAATCACCCGTCCGGCCAACCGCTGGGCCAACACGCCGCGCGGCAGGGTGCGCAGCGTCTGCGCCAGGCGCATCCACCGGAACACGTCCTCCCTCGTCAGACCGTCGGTCGTCACCAGGTGCCGCACCCCGCCTCGGCGGCCGGTCTCACTCGCTCCGGTCAACAATCCACACACCGTCCTCTTGGTCGACTTCCACCAGGTGAACCTGAATCGATTCCTCCCGGGAGGTCGGAACGTTTTTTCCGACGAAGTCGGCGCGAATGGGCAATTCGCGATGCCCCCGGTCAATCAGGGCCGCCAGCTGCACCAGGCGCGCGCGCCCGGTGCACATCAGGGCGTCGAGCGCGGCGCGAACGGTTCGCCCGGTGTACAGCACGTCGTCGACGAGCACGACAATCCGGTCGTGGATCTCCAGCCCCGCCACCGGTGTGCGCGCGCCCTGGCCGGCCCCGAGATCGTCCCGGTACGGACGAGGATCGAGCGCGAACACCGGGGGCCGCACCCCTTCAATTTCGCGCATCCGGTCGGCGATGCGCTCTGCCAGCACCTCTCCGCGCGTGCGGATGCCGACGAGCACCACCCCGTCCAAGCCTTTGTTTCGCTCCAAGATCTCGTGCGCCATGCGCGTGATGGAGCGGCGCATCGCGCTGGTGTCCATGATCTGCGCCTTGACCTGCGCGCGGGTGTGCATGGTGGCCCTCCTTCCCCATATCAAAAGCGGCCGCCTCCACCCGCGAGGATGGAAGACGGCCGCGTGCAATCGCGCGCCTCCAGGCCGCCGCCCCTTCGGGACGGCGCGCGCTGGCGTTTGGACCGGCTCCTTTCCAACCTCACGGGATTGGATTAAAGGACGCTCTATCAATTTGAATCCACTGTAACAACATCCGGGCGCGGCGTCAACCCTCCGCCGGCCATTTCCTCCGCCCGCCTCGCGCGTGTCAGTACAGGCCGCCGCGCAATCCCCGCAGCAGCCGCTCCATGTCGTCCGGCAGCGGCGACTGAAAGGACAACCACCGACCCGTGGCGGGGTGCGCAAATCCGAGCGTGTGCGCGTGCAGGGCCTGTCCGTCGATAGGCAGGGTGTGGCGGGGGCCGTACACCGGGTCGCCCGCCAACGGGTGCCCGATATACGCCAGGTGCACGCGGATCTGGTGCGTGCGGCCGGTCTCGAGGCGCAGGCGCAGATACGTGTGCGCGTCGAATCGCTCCACCACCTCGAAGTGGGTGACGGCGGGTTTTCCCCCTTCTGTGACCGCCATCCGCTGCCGGTTTTTTGGATCGCGCCCGACGGGTGCGTCGATCCGCCCGCGGTCGTGGGTCAACCGCCCGTGGGCGATGGCCAGGTACACCCGCTCCATCGTGTGCGCGCGCAGCTGTTCCGCAAGACCGTGGTACGCCCGGTCTGTTTTGGCCAGCACCAGAAGACCCGAGGTATCCTTGTCAATCCGGTGCACCACCCCGGGCCGAAAATCGCCCCCGAGGGCGGACAGCGGCGTGCCGCGGCCAATCAGCGCATGGACCAGCGTCCCGCGCCAATGCCCCGCCCCCGGGTGCACGACCATGCCCCGCGGCTTGTCGACGACCACCACATCCTCGTCCTCGTGGACGACATCGACGGGAATCGACTCACCCTCGAGGCGGATGGGTTCGGGTTGCGGGATCTCGACGACATACGTCTCCCCCGCCTCGACACGGTCGCTCGCCTTTATCCGCACCCGCCCCGCCTGGATGCGGCCCTCGTCCAACCAGGCCTGCACCTGACTGCGCGACACGTCGTACCCGAGATCCTGGAGTGCGTCGGCCACCCAGCGGTCGAGCCGCTCGCCCGCGTCCTCCGCCTCGACGCGCAACCGTTCCAACACCGTCATGACCTGGGTTCCTCCCCGGGGCGCCGTCCGTCCCCGGCGATGTCACCGGATCCCACGCCGCCCGCATCCCGCCGGTTCGATTCCTGCCGCATGGAACCGAGAAGCAGCATCGCGACGCCCACGCACACCGCGCTGTCCGCCAGGTTGAAAACCGGGAAGTGGATGGCCTCCACGTACACGTAGTCGACCACCGTGCCGGTGGCCACCCGATCCCAAAGGTTCCCGAGCGCGCCGCCGAGCACCAGGCCGAGCGCCACCGTGTTCCACGCGGACAGCCGGTAGCGCCTCGATATCCAGATGACCACGGCGCTGACCAGAACGGCGACCGCAACCAGAAACCACCGCGCATTCCCCAGCATCCCCCAGGCGGCTCCCGGGTTGCGGATGAACTGAAGGTCCAGGACGCCGGGCCAAAGCGGAATGGTCTGCCCCAGCGCCATGTGCGTCTTCACCACTGTCTTGATGACCTGATCCAACACCAACACCAAGAGCGCCACGATGTACAGCAACCGTCGGATCCCCTTCCGTCCCCGCACAGGATTGGCGTACGCCATCACCGCCCAGTCTACCACAATCCGGGCGCCCTCCGCGGTCCGTGGACGGGTGAATCAGGGCAGCTGCGACTCGTATTCCTCGTTGGAGATCCGGTCGGTCTGCTCCACGACCCCCTCGTTGTCGTCCAACGACACATTCCCGTACCCCTCGTAATCGCGTCCGTAGCCCGGCCGCTGGTTGTACCGCGCCACCGCCTCCCAGGCGTCCTCCCCGTCAAACACCACGTTGCTGGTGTCGTCCGTGAAGGTCCGCCCAAACCCGGGATACAAAAAGACCTCCTCGATGGGCCGCTCGCGCATGGGATGCTGCCGTTCGTCCTCCCGCTTGCAGTCCAGGCACAGCGTGGCGAGCGGATTGGCTTCGAGCCGCTCCGTCGGGATGCTTCGTCCGCACCGCGCGCAGGTGCCGTACGTGCCGTTCTCCATCGCTTGGAGCGCGCGGTCAATCTCCTGCAAACGCACGTGATCCAGATCCCGCAACGCCAGATCCTTGCCGCGCTCGAACAGTTCGCTTCCGATGTCGGCCGGATGGTTGTCGTACCCCGACAGCTCGCCGAGTTCATCGTTCATCGGATCGTCCAATCCGTACTCCCCGCTGCGCTCGAGCCGTTTCATCACCTCTTGGCGCTCACGGGCCAACCTTTGGCGCTGGGCCTCCCACCGTGCCATGGAATCGGTCCCTCCCCGCTAATAGGTCGGCTGGTGCAATTCCGCCTGAACAATCCGCACCAGCTCCGCGATATACTTGCCGACCACCGGCAGATTGAGCATCGTCAGGGCGTCGAGGACCATCAACACCACCCCGGCGACGATGGTGAACCCGATGCCGATGCCCAACCCCCGGAATACACCGCCCAACCAGTTGAGCCACGCCAGACGCCAGGGGCGCTGCAGCAGATCCGCATAGGCGGCGAAGTTAACCCGCTCCAGGTAGCCGGCGAGGCGCTTCACATCGTCGGCGATGGGGCTTGGTTCGCGCGATTGGGCCTCCGCCATTCGGTCTCGCCTCCTGCCGGTTAAGGTGGGACAAATCCAGCGGCGGAATGCGCACCGATGTTTTCCAGGCGCGTTCAAAAGAATGTCACCATTTGCAGTTTGCAACAGGTGTATCATGGAGGACACAGGTGTGAATGGAGAGACGCTCGTGCGCAGATACAGACTGCAGATGATCTCGCTGATGCTGATGTGGATCGGCGGGATTGAGGTGGCGGCGAGTTTTCTCGCCAAGTACTGGTTTCATTTCGACTTCCGCTGGACGCCTTACTTCTTTTTGGCGCTGCTGGTCGGCATCGGCATGTACATGGCCGCCAAATTGATCTGACGGGGCCCTTCGCCATCCTCGCCGCGCGAGGGCCCCGCGCGCATTCATCCCTCGGCGCGGACCATGTCGGAGATGACGACGTCGCGCCCGACCTCCTGCTCGAACCGCTCCCAGTCCCCGGAATCCAGCATCTCCAGTTGCGCCTGAATCAAGGAACGGAACCGGGCCCGAAAGACCGCCGCGTGCCGCTGGACCTCCTCGACCTCCTGGGCAATCTTGCGGGACTTGTTGAGCGCCTCGCTGATGATCCGATCGGCGTTTTTCTCCGCCTCCTTCAGGATCAGCTGCGCCTCCTTGCGGGCGTTGGCCTTGACCTCCTCCGCGGTCTCCTGCGCCACGATGATGGACTTGCTCAGGCTCTCCTCGATGTTGGTGAAATGGCGCAGCTTCTCCTCCAACTGCGCGATGCGCTCCTCCAGTTCTTTGTTCTGCCGGATGAGCGCCTCATAATCCTGGATCACACGCTCCAGAAAATCGTCCACCTCGTCCTCATCGTAACCGCGAAACGCACGGCTGAACTCCTTGTTGTGAATGTCCAACGGGGACAGCGGCATCTGGTCACACCTCCGTCATTGACAACCCTTCGACAACCCATGGCAAGGAACCACAAAGATCGACAAAACGTCCTCAGAGGAATTCGACGCCGCGGCCTCAACTCCTGCAAGCGGCGCGTCCCGTGCATGGATCCTCCGGCCCACCGCGATGCGGTCGATCCCGCATCCCGGATGGATCCAGCCGCCGAGGCGGCCGACATCAGGCGTCCGCGCGCAGGACGCCCACCTCCAGCCGCACGCGGCCGCTTCGCGTCTCGCCCGCCACATCCCCGATGCGGATTCGGCCAAATCCCCGGACGGACAGGAGATCCCCCGCGAAAAGCGACTGGTCCGCCCGCGTCAGCGGGGCGAAGTTGAGCTGCACACGGCCGCCCGCCACCGCTTCCTGGGCGCGCGACCGGGGCCAGCGGCACACCTGGGCGATGATGGCGTCCGCCCGCAACGACGCGACGTTCACCGTGGAGGCCGCGTAGCGCGGCGGTGTCAGGCGCCCACCCTCGGCAAGGACCTCCACCGCGATGGGAACGCGGCCCGCCCGGCGCCACGTCCCCTGCACGAACGGCGCCACATCAGCGCAGAGGGCCACCGTGGCAGACGTCCCATCGACGGCGAGATCGCCCACCTTCCGCCGGTCAATCCCGGTGGCCAACAGCGAACCCAGCAGGCTCCCGTGGTGAAGCGCGTCGGAACCCTCCGCCCGCACCTCGAGGAGCGTCACCTCGAAATCCTCCGGTTGCGGATACCAGTCGTCCGGCATCACCAGCGCCCTGCAGCGTTCGGCGCCCTCCCCGCCGCCCCAGAAGGCAACCACCAGCCCCTCGTGGCGGACCAGGGCGTTCAACAGGTACTGCTCACGCGGCGTGAGAAAATCCGTCAGGCGCCACGAGTGGCGGGCGACCACCTGTTCCACCCAATCCCTGGCGCGGCGCAGAAACGGCCGCTCCTCCGGACGCACCCATCCCTCGGACGCCTCGGTCACAGCGTGCGCACCACCGCGTCAAGCACGTACATCACTCCCTGTTCCACGAAGAAATACACCACGACGGCCACCAGAAAGGACAGATCAAACGCGACGCCGCCCACCTGCAGCGGCGGGATCCACCGTCGAAACGGACGCAGGTACGGTTCCGTCAGCCGAGAGAGCCACTGCCCCAGCTGCGTCTCCGCCAAATCCGGGATCCACGAGATGACGGCCGTGGCAATGAGCACATAGCCGTACAGAGACAACAGGGCCTGGATGAAGTTCAACAACCCGGCGTACAATTCCATTGGGTTCCTCCCCACTCACGTCCCCATCAGCATTCGCCCGACGCGGACCAGCGTCGCCCCCTCCTCGACGGCGACCGCAAAATCCTCCGACATCCCCATCGACAGCTCCGTCAGATCTGGCAGGCCAAGGTCACCCCGCGCCTCCTGCAGAAGCGTGCGCAACTGCCGAAAGATGGGCCTCGCCTCCTCGGGATGATTCACCTTCGGCGCCATCGTCATCAGACCGCGCACCGCGATGCCGGGCAAACCGACGACCGCCCGGAGCAGTGGGATCACCTCGCACGGCGGAACACCGGATTTGGTCTGTTCCCCGGACACGTTCACCTGGATCAGCACGTTCAAGGACCGATCCCACTGCACCGCCTGCCGGCTCAGCGCCTGGGCCAACTCGGGCGAATCCAGGGAGTGGAGCCAATCGAAATGGCGGACGACGTACTTGACCTTGTTCGTCTGCAGATGGCCGATGAAATGCCAGGTCGCCTCGTTCGCCCGCGGCGACTGCAGGAGGTCGCGGGCGTGCTGCCAGCGATTCTCACCGAAATCCCGCACCCCGGCATCCAGCAGGGCCGGGATGGCGTCCGCCCCGACCGTCTTGGTCACCCCCACCAGCCGGACCTCGGCCGGGGAACGGCCGCTTCTCATGCACGCCTCCTCAATCGTACGGCGCACCGCGTCGGCGCGCGCCTGAAATCCTGCTGTCGTGTCCACCAGCTCACCTTCCGGGAGGTCATTGACACCCGGCGCCGGGCAGGCCGAACTGGCCGCCCGGCCAACGGGGTCATTGTTCATGTTCCACCCGAACGGGAAAAATCCTGCACCAGCCGCACCGCGCCCATCTGCCTGCCGGTGCGGCCCCGGTCCGCGCGGTGGGAGAACAGCATCGCGGGATGGCAGTGCGTGCACACACCGGTGTCGTGAATGTGCTCGGCCCGCACCCCGGCCGCCAGGAGATCCGACCGAATGGCGCTCTGCAGACTCAGCCAGTACTTGCCGGGCCGGCCAAACCGCGGCCAGATGGGCGGGCGGGGGAATGCCGCACGGACCTGGTCGGCCACCGGATCGTCCACCTCGTAGCAGCAGCGGCGGATGGAGGGCCCGATCCACACATCGACATCCGCCGCCCGCGTCCCGTACGCCTCGCCCATGACCTCGAGCACCCGCCGGACCACGTGCGCCACCGTTCCCTTCCAACCGGAGTGGGCCGCCCCCACCACGCGGCGAACCGGGTCGTGGAAGAGGACCGGCACGCAATCCGCGGCCATGACCGCCAGCGTCAACCCCGGGCAATCGGTCACCAGAGCATCGACGCCCGGAATCGCGGTGTCGGCATCGCGAGCGCCGCGGCCGCGGTCGTCCCGGGTCACCACGGCGACGCTGGCGCCGTGAACCTGCTGGCCGATCACGAAGTCGTCCACCTCGCCGCCCAACCTCGCCGCGCACACCGCGCGATTCTGGATCACGCGCTGCGGCTCGTCCGCCACCCGCAGCCCCACGTTCAACGCGTGGAAGGGCGGCAAACTGACGCCGCCCACGCGAAATGAAAACAGGCCCCGCGCCGCATCACTCGGCCAATCGGGCTCGATGAACACGGGGTCCGATATGGAACCTGTCCAGCGTGTGTACATGCGCATCCCTCCCGGCGGCACCATCCGCCGCATTCAGGATTCGCTCAATAACCGCCGGTTCCCTGCTTGCCGCTCTTGGGCGGAAGATAGTATCCGGCATCCCGGGCGGGCCGCAGGTCCACCAGGATCACGTCCGATCCAATTTTGACAATCTGGTTCCAGGGAACCACGTAATCCGGACCGCCCCCGACCATGCCAAAAAACCGGGCCTGCCCGGGGATGATGATCGCGTGGATGAGCCCGCTGTCCGGATCGATCTCGAGATCTCCGATGGTGCCGAGCCGCTTGCCGTCCCCGACATTGACGACGTCCTTCGCCTGCAGGTCCGAGATTCGCACGAGCATCCCGCCTTTCGGCCGCATCTGGGCTTATGTATATGTCTGCCGAAGGGGGATCTTGAACGGCTCGCGTTCGGAGCCCAAAACCGGCCGCTCAGGCCTGGATATGCTTTTGCATGCGGTGGATGGCCGCCTTCTCCAGACGGGACACCTGCGCCTGCGAGATGCCAATCTCCTCGGCCACCTCCATCTGCGTCTTTCCTTCGAAAAACCGCATGGACAGGATTTTTTTCTCCCGTTCGCTGAGTTTGCCCATGGCCTCCCGGATGGCGATCTCCTCGACCCACGACTTGTCCATGTTTTTTTCATCGTGAATCTGATCCATCACGTAGATCGGGTCGCCTCCGTCGTGATAGATCGGCTCGAACAGAGACACCGGGTCCTGGATGGCGTCGAGGGCGAAGACCACCTCTTCCTTCGGGAGATCAAGCGCGTTGGAGATCTCCTGCACCGTCGGTTCGCGCAGATTCTGATTGGTCAGCTGGTCGCGGACCTGCAGCGCCTTGTAGGCGATGTCGCGCAACGACCGGCTGACGCGGATGGGGTTGTTGTCGCGCAGATAGCGGCGGATCTCCCCGATGATCATGGGGACCGCGTAGGTGGAGAACCGGACGTTCTGACCGAGATCAAAATTGTCGATGGCCTTCATGAGTCCGATGCAACCGACCTGAAACAGGTCGTCGACATACTCACCGCGATTGTTGAAGCGCTGGATGACCGACAGCACGAGCCGAAGATTTCCGTTGACCAATTTTTCCCGAGCCGTCAGGTCACCCTCCCGGAGCTTGGCGAACAGTTCTCGCATCTCGGCGTTCGTGAGGACCGGCAGCTGGGAGGTGTTCACACCGCAGATCTCGACTTTGTTTCGCTTCAACTCGCGTTCCCCCCCTGGATGACTGAACCACGGTGCCATCGGAAACGCACGTCAGCGATGGCGGAAATACCAAGTTCAGTATCTCCGAGGGAATCGCGTGGCATGCGGACCTCCGGGGCGTGTTCGCCTCCGCCGCCCAGAGCGGGCGCACGCCCCGGAGGCCCGCTACATCATGCGGTGAAACTCCCGGCGCAGCCGCTTGATGATCCGCTTCTCCAGACGGGAGATGTACGATTGCGAGATGCCGAGCAGGTCGGCCACGTCCTTCTGGGTCATCTCCTCTCCGTGCCCGAGCCCGAACCGCAGTTCCATGATCTTGCGCTCGCGCTCCGACAGCTTGTCGAGGGCGTCGTACAGAAGCGCGCGATCGACCTCCTCCTCGAGGTTTTTGTAGATGGTGTCCGAGTCCGTGCCGAGCACATCGGACAAGAGCAGCTCATTTCCGTCCCAGTCCACGTTCAGCGGCTCGTCGAACGATACCTCGGACCGCAGCTTGTTGTTTCGTCTCAGGAACATCAGGATCTCGTTCTCGATGCAGCGGGACGCGTAGGTGGCCAGCTTGATTTTCTTGTTCGGATCGAACGTGTTGACCGCCTTGATCAATCCGATGGTCCCGATGGAGACCAGGTCCTCGATGTGCAGACTCGCGTTCTCGAACTTGCGCGCGATGTAGACCACCAACCGCAGGTTGCGCTCAATCAGCATCGACCGCACGGCGGGATCGCCGCTGGGCAGTTTGCGCAGGAGTTCCTCTTCCTCTTCCTTCGACAGCGGAGGTGGGAGCGCCTCACTCCCTCCGACGTAGTAGACCTCTTCAGCGCCACCCAGGCGAACGCGAATCCGGATCCACCACAGTTGCAGCCGGATGCGCAGCTTCAGGATCCACGTTGGAGGCGTCCACATCATCTTCAACCCTGTCATCTCCCGTGATCACTTCGGTGTGCAGAATCGCCTGAAACCGGCCCTCGCCGGCCAGAGGTTCATCATGGACCGCCAGCACGCACCGGCCGGCCGGCCGGACGCGCCCATCCGGCATCCGGATGGACACCCGGTCCGGCCGCACGCCGATGGTGACCCGCTGTTGCCCGCCCGCGCCGCGAAACGGAATCAGCGAAACGCGGGACAGGACGGACGCAGCCTCCGGGGGGACCCGTCCCATGGCGGTCACCCAGTCCGGCGCGTCTTTCCGCGCCTCCCACAGCGCCCCCGGGAGCAGGCGCTGCATCACTTCCGCCTCGACGAGGCAGACGGGCAGGCGGGACAGCGGATCGCGCAGCTGGTTGCCCGTGTCCAACAATGCGGTGCACTGCACCTCCCGTCCATCGACGCAGAGGGTCACCGTGTACAGGTGGTCCGCCTGCGTCCGCAGCGTGCGTCCTCTTCGGAGGGCGTGCCGAAGGACTCCGGCCGCCAGCGGAACGGCGACCATCAGCGTCAGCGTTCCGGCGCTGGTGAGAAACGCCATCCCGTGGGCTCGGATCACCGTACCGTTGGCCAGACTGACCCCGGGGACCGCGAAATGAAGCGCAAGAGCGGCGCCGGCGAAGACGAACGCGACGAAGTAGAACGTCACCGCGTCCCGCGCCAGCTGCCACCAGGACTTCGGGGGATACGTCACCGCCACCATCGCCAGCGACGCCGCCGCCTTGCCGTACCACGTGGTGAGCGTGGTCAGGTGGGGGGCAAACACCAGCAAGGCGTACGTCGCGCCGACGGCGGCGCCGATGAACACCCGCCCGAGCTTCATCCGGCGCTTCGCGATCCACCCCGTGGTCCAGAGGATGGAAAAGTCCATCGCGAAGTTGACAAGCCAGACCACGTCCAGATAGACGACCGGCATGTCATCCCTCCGAAGCGGTGTTTGCCTCAGTATAGTACATGACTATTACGAAACCTGTCGGAACTTGCGCGCGAATCGAGGGAAGTTTTGTAGAATCCGCGCGAAGCGTGGCGAAGGCGGGGACGCGGCCCGCGGTGTGGGGCATGGGCCGCGGATGCGCCGGGAGAATCAAAGGGCCGCCCATGCGGGCGGCCCATTCCGGTGGATGGATTCGGTCATCCTCGATCCCGATTGAGGCGGTCGCGCAGGCGCCGCTGGTAGGCCGGAATCTCGAGGTAGTTCTGCGTCGCCGCGATTTCGTCCGTGACCAACACCCGGGAGCGCGGCGGCTGCGGTGCGGTGTTCGTCTGCGCGTTGCCTGCGGCCGGCTGGCTCGCGGGCTTGGGTTGATTTTCAAAGCCGGTGGCGATGACGGTGACCACAATCTCGTCGCCCAACTCCGGGTTGATGTGCGCGCCGAAGATCATGTTGACCTCCGGATCGGCCGCCATGGAGACGATGTCGGCCGCCTCGTTGACCTCCCACAGGCTGAGGTTGGCCCCGCCCGCGATGTGCATCAACACGCCCATCGCGCCGTCGATGGAGGTCTCCAACAGCGGACTGCTGATGGCCTTCTTCGCCGCCTCCGTCGCCCGGTTCTCGCCCGTCGCCACCCCGATGCCCATCAGGGCCGAACCGCGCTCGGCCATGATGGCCTTGACGTCGGCGAAGTCGACGTTGATGAGCCCCGGCACGGCGATGAGATCCGAGATCCCCGAAACCCCCTGACGCAACACGTTGTCGGCCTCGCGGAACGCCTCGAGCATCGGCGTGTTGCGATCCACAATCTCGAGCAGACGGTCATTCGGGATCACGATGAGCGTGTCCACCTTCTCCTTGAGGTTGGCGACGCCCACCTCCGCCTGCTGCATCCGCCGTTTCTGCTCGAACCGGAACGGCTTGGTCACGACGCCGACGGTCAGCGCCCCGAGCTCCTTGGCGATCTCGGCAATCACCGGAGCCGCGCCGGTCCCGGTGCCGCCGCCCATCCCGGCGGTGACGAACACCATGTCCGCGCCCTGCAGGGCGTTAACCAGCACCTCGCGGCTCTCTTCCGCAGCCTTCTTCCCAATCTCGGGGTTCGCCCCGGCCCCCAGGCCGCGCGTCAACTTCTCGCCGATCTGCAGCCGCGTCGGAGCCTTCGACAGCTGAAGCGCCTGCGCGTCCGTGTTGACGACGATGAACTCCACCCCTTCAATCCCGGACTCAATCATCCGGTTGACGGCGTTGCAACCTCCGCCTCCGACGCCGATCACCTTGATCCTCGCCAGCGGTTCGTAATCCACATCGAATTCCAGCATTCCCCGTTCCTCCTCACGCCTCTGCGTTCTCGCAGCGGACGGCCTCAACGCCGCTTCCGAAGAGGGGAGCCAACCAGCCCGCCCTCCCACCGTTTGCCCATCAGATGAAATCGCGGATCCAATCCTTCAGGCGCGTGAACACGCCGCCGCCGGTCCGAACCGGCTGCCGCGGCGCCGCCACCGGCTCCGCCAGATTCGTCCGGCCGTGGGTGCGCAACACGTAGGTCAGGATCCCGACCCCGTTGACAAAGGACGGGTCGCGCACCCCGAGGAACTCGGGCACCGCCACGCGCACCGGGGCGCGCAGTTCGTCCGCCGCCACGTCGGCGGCCCCCTGCATCGACATCACACCGCCGTGCAACACGTAGCCGCTCGGCAATTCGTGCAGGAATCCCATCTTCTCCACTTCTTTTCGCACCATCGAGAAGATCTCCTGCACCCGCGGCTCGATGATGGTCGCCAGGTCGTATTGGGTGTACTCGGTCTCCTGGTTGTTCCCGATGCGCGGGACCTTGAACTTCTCGTTTTCCGACGCCTGATCCAGGGAGGCGCAGCCGTGCCGGAGCTTGACCTTCTCCGCCACGGACGTCTGCGTGCGCAATCCGATGGCGATATCGTGCGTCACGTAATCTCCGCCGATGGGGATGATGCTCGTGCCGAGGAGGGTCGAGTTTTGAAACACCGACACGGACGTCGCACCCGCTCCGACGTCCACCAGGGCCACGCCCAGTTTCTTCTCGTCGGCCGACAGGGCCACGCTGGAAGCCGCCAGCGGCATCAGCACGAGGTTGGCGACCTCAATCCCCGCCTTTTCCACGCACCGCACCACGTTGTGGATGGCCGTTCGGCTGCCGGTGATGAGATACGCGTCCACCTCCAGGCGCACGCCCAGCATCCCGCGCGGATCCACGATTCCCCGCAGGCCGTCGACCACGTATTCCTTGGCGACCACGTCGATGATCTCCCGCTCCGGCGGGAGCGCGACCACCCGCGCCTGCTGCAACACGCGCTCGACGTCCTCTTCCCCAATCTCGCGATCCGGGGACGAGACCGCCACCACTCCGTGGCTGTTCTCCAACTGAATGTGGTTCCCCGCAATGCCGACGTACGCGGACGAGATGTGAATGCCGACCATTCGTTCCGCGTGTTCCACCGCTTCTCGAATGGACTGCACCGTCAGTTCTATATCCACGATGGCTCCGTGGCGCATGCCCTGCGCCGTCGCGGAACCGACGCCGATGACGTTGATCCCGTTGCCAGCCGGTTCGCCGATGATGGCGCGGACCTTGGACGTTCCGATGTCGAGGCTGACAATGTACTCACCTTTGGCCAAACCGTGGCACCTCCCTGATGCCTGCCTGCACACCCTTCGCGCACAGTCTCGCTTGTTATTTCCACAGGCAGGGGCTCATTCCTCTTTTCGCGGCGAACAATTTCACAGGAAATGCAATCCGCCTCTTCGCGCCCCGAACCGCCGGGCGCATCCCGCCGCATCCCGGCCCGGGCGCACCGGGCGGCCCGGGCTCCTTGGGCGGCATCCCGGCCCGTGCGGCCTGGGCGGTCAACTCGCGTCCGTGGAATTTCCCGAATCCCGCGCGGATCTCGTCCGGCGCGTGTGCATGCGGTTGAACGCGATGCGCCGGATCACGGCGATGTTCTGGAACAGGCGAACGCCGAAGGCCACCACGGCCGCCAGGTACAGATCGACGCCCAGCTGAACGCCGATGTAGGCGAGCAACGCCGCGACCAGGGTGTTGAAAAAGAAACCCGACAGAAAGACCGCCCCGTCGAACGTCTTCTCAAGGCTCGCACGAATCCCCCCGAAGACGGTGTCGAGGGCGGCGAGAATGGCGATGGACAGATAGCTGGAGTAGGCGACGGGGATGGTGACATTGACCGCGAAGCCGATGCCCACGCCGAGTATCAGCCCGATGACAGGCAACCAGATCACGACCCGCTCACCTCCTTCGCCCACGTTCCGGGCAGCCGCCCCACATAGCCGGGCACCGTGACGCCGTTCTTATCCCGGTGCGGGGTGATCACGCAGTCCTCCTGCATCGTCGCCAGTTCCGCCTGCACGTTGTTGAGGGTCAGCACCGCCATCATGCGGTCGACGTCTCCGACGGCGGTGATCACGTAGGGCGGCACGATGGGGACGGTGTTGACCTGCAACGTCGAGGTGCCGCCGATGGAGGTGACGAGGCGGATGGACGAGGTCGTCACCAGCCGCTGGCCGTTGATGGCGATGGCGTTCGCACCGTTGGCGAACAGCTGATTGACGATGAGGCCGATCTCCTGATCGGCGATCTCGTCGAACAGGCCCGCCGTCTTATCGAAATACGGCAGATTCGGGTCAAACCGAATGGTGATGGTCACGCCGGGGCCGCTGACCGGGGTCAGTCCAGCCTCGCGATCGATGTTCTGCTTGTCCTGTTGGAGCGCCTTGAGCAGGTCGGACTGTCTGCCCTGGGCGGCCTCGTACTGCACCAGCTGCGCCCGCTGTCTGGCGATCTCGTCGGTGAGAATCCGATTCTCCTGCATCTGCGCCTGGATCTCCGTGCGCAGATCGACGTAACTCGAGACAGGTGCCGACGCGCCCTGGGGACGGGATGAGATCTGCACCGTCAGCATGAAGCCGACGAGCAGGCCGATGCCGGTCAACGACCAGATGAACCCCCGCTTCTGCACACCTCATCCCTCCCCGTCATCCGAACTCTGACCGCCGGCCGTCGGCCCCGCGGTGAATGGCGGCATTTTGATGACCTGCTGAATCTGCGGATCGGAGACGTTGACGCCGCGCTGGCGCAAGAGGTCGAGCACCCCTCCCTGCTGGGTCAGAGCGGACTTGAGCGTCTGCGGATCGCCAATGGCCTGGATCACAAACGGCGCGCCGATCCGGTGGTCGTTGACGCGCACCACCGGCCCCGTGCAGAAAACGCCCGAGGTGGCCACCACCCGGTACCCGTTGATGGCCACCGCCTCCGCTCCCGCGGTGAACAGCTCGTTGATCACACTGCGGATGTCCCAGTCGTGGGTCAGGTACTGGCTGACGTCGCCCCCCTTGGCGACGCCGTCCATCAGGGTCACGCTGACCCCCGGGCCCTCCACCGCCGTCAGGCCGGCGAGGATTCTCTCGTCCTGGAGCATCTGTTGCATCTGCTTCAGAGACCCGTCGGAGCCCGCGGACTGCTTCTCGTAGACGGACAACTTCGACGTCAGGTCCGCCAACTCCTTTTGCGCGTCCGCGTTCGCCTTCTTGAGGGCATCCAGCTGCGCCATCATCTTCTGCTCATCCGTGTCGCGCGCCATCGTCGCCGGCGCAAGCCGAGCGGACGCCTGTTGCTTGTACTGCACGGAGATCATGAACCCCAGCACCATCGCCACCACGGTCAGCGACAACGTCAATTTCGTCCGCGTTGCGATCACGGTGCATGCTCCTTTCCCGACCCTTCCCCGGCGGGGAACGGCGTGTACCGGTACGGCGGGTCCCCGGTCATGTCAATCAATCCGGGCGCGTACCCCCGGCTCTGAAAGTAGGCGATGGCCTGCTCCACGGCGTTCAGGCGGGTGCCGAGCTCGTCGGCCGGACATTGCGCGACAAATCCGTTCGCCAGATAGACCGAGGCGGTGCCGTAGCGATCCAGGTGGATCTCCGACAGCCCGGTCGGCGCGACGCCCGTGGAGAGCGCCCTGCAGAGCGCGGGAATGTACGGATTGGCCGGCACCTGACCGGGGGCGGCGGAGGTCACGCCGTCCGCCGTGACGATGGGATGAACGAATCCGGACGTCTCGGGGGATACGCGAAACACCATGCCGTCCTGCAGGAGGTCGTAGAACCGGCCGCCGGCGGCCAACACCGCCACCACATGCTTTTCGTGAACCGAGAGCGTCACCCGTCCGCCGAGATAATCGGTGCGCACATCGACGGACTCTATCAATGGCAGTGCCTTCACAATAGCATTCTCCACCGCCCGGCCGTTCACCTTCCACACGCTCATGCCGGGCGCGAGCCCGCTGGCGGACAGAATGGACGCCGCGGGCGTCATCCGGTTGCCATCGACCGCGACGGAGCGGATCCGCGTCAGCGGCGACTCCAGGAACACCACCGCGGCGACGAACACAAAGAACCCGAGGACCAACAGACGGCCCGCCCGTCGTTTCGGCGCCGTACCTTCCCTGTTCCGCCGAGCCGTCTGCAAGGCTTGTCCCTCCCCCGGCCACCGGCATCCACGCGGCGCGTCAGGGGTGCAAGAAGGCGGCGGGCACCCCCACCGCCTCAGACCACCGAAAGCGGCCGGATGACACCGGCCCTCACACGCGGATGACGTCGGCTCCCAGATCTCGCAGATAAACGTCTATCTGTTGATAGCC
Source organism: Alicyclobacillus sp. (assembly GCF_023511815.1). Lineage (GTDB taxonomy): Bacteria > Bacillota > Bacilli > Alicyclobacillales > Alicyclobacillaceae > Alicyclobacillus_H. The sequence continues at coordinate 83,058 of NZ_JAIMAV010000001.1, read as the reverse complement.
TCTGTCGATGTGATGCAACCCCTCCACACGGGTGAAGCCCTCCGCCGCCAACCCTGCGACAATCAGCGCCGCCCCGCCGCGCAGGTCGGTCGCTTCCACCAGGGCCCCCGACAGCCGGGGCACCCCGCGCACCACCGCGGTCCGCAGGTCGACGGAGATGTCCGCGCCCATGCGCATCAGCTCGTTGACATGCTTGTAGCGCGCCTCAAACACGCTCTCCCGGATGACGCTGGTCCCCTCGGCCGTGGTCAGCAACGCCATCATCGGCGCCTGCAGATCGGTCGGAAAACCGGGGTACGGCGCCGTCCGGATGTCCACCGCCTGCGGGGTCCGGGAACATTCAACGGTGATTATATCATGGTCGAGTTCGACGCGGGCACCCATTTCCCGGAGCTTGCCGATGAGGGCGCCCAGATGCTGCGGTTCCGCACCGGTGACCGTCACCCGCCCGCGCGTCGCCACCGCCGCGATGAGCATGGTTCCGGCGACGATGCGGTCCGGGATCACGCGATGCGACGTCCCGTGCAGACGGTGGACGCCGGTGACCACCACCCGGCTCTCGCCCGCCCCCTCGACCTGCGCGCCGCAGCGGTTCAGGAAGCGGGCGAGATCGACAATCTCCGGTTCGCGGGCCGCGTTTTCAATCACGGTCACCCCGTCCGCCAGCACCGCCGCCATGATCAGGTTCTCCGTCGCGCCCACGCTCGGAAAATCGAGGGTGATCTGCGTGCCGTACAGGCGGTTTGCGGTGCAGCGGATGAAGCCGTGCTTTTCGTCAATGGTCGCGCCCAAGGCGCGCATGCCGCGCAGGTGAAAGTCAATCGGGCGCTGGCCGATCACGCATCCGCCCGGCTTCGACACCCGCACCTCCCCGAAGCGGCCGAGCAACGGCCCCATCAGAAACACCGAGGAGCGCATCCGGCGCATCAACTCGGGGGGCACGTCCGTCTTTCGAATCGGCGCGGCGTCCACCTCAATCCGGTCGCCCGCGCGGGTGACCCGCGCGCCGAGCGTGGTCAGGATCTCCACCATGACGCGGACGTCCTCGAGCTCCGGCACGCCTTCGAGCACGCAGGTATCCTCCACCATCACCGTCGCGGCCAGGATCGGAAGCACCGCGTTCTTCGCTCCGTACACCGCTGTCTCGCCGTGGAGCGATTTTCCGCCGTGAATCTCGAAGGCCTCCACACCCATCACCTCCCTGAGGCGGTATCCCCCAGGATCCTCACCTCAGTCTCCAATGTCACATGGAATTGCTTCTGGACGGTTTCCTGGGCGTGGCGGATCAACCACAGCACATCCTCGGCGCGTGCGCCGCCGAGGTTGACGATGAAATTGGCGTGCTTCTCGCTGATCTGGGCCATCCCGCGGCGCAATCCCTTCAGGCCGGCCGCCTCAATCAAACGCGCGGCGTGCGTGCCGGGAGGGTTGCGGAACACGGACCCGCAGCTCGGGAGGGACAGCGGCTGCGTGCTCGAGCGGCGCAGGGACCACTGGCGAACGCGCCGCACCATCTCCTGCCCGTCTCCGGGCGAGAGCGCGAACGCCGCCTCCACGACCACCTTCGGCGCGTCCTTCAAACAGCTGTAGCGGTACGAGAATTGAAGGTCGCGGTTGGACAGCCGGGTCAGGCGGCCGTCCTCATCCATCACGTCCGCCCAGGCCAAAACATCCTTCACCTCGCCGCCGTGCGCGCCGGCGTTCATCATCACCGCGCCGCCCACCGAACCGGGGATGCCCGTGGCGAACTCGAGTCCCGACAGGTTGTGCCGGATGGCGATGTGCGCGGCGGACACGAAGGACCGCCCGGCCTGCGCTCGCAGCAGCCCGTCCTCCACCCGTACCTCGGCGAACTGGTCGTGCATCCAGATCACCATGCCGCGGATGCCCCCGTCTTGCACCAGCACGTTGGAACCGCGGCCGATGACCGTCCACGGCAGGCCGTGCGCTTTCGCGAACCGCATGGCCCCCCGTAACTCCTCCAGGTTGTGCGGGACGACCATCACATCGGCCGGCCCGCCGATGCGCCAGGTGGTGTACGGCGCCATCGGTTCGTTCCATCTCACATCGGTCAGGCCGAACGGTCTGACGTCCACAGGTGTCATCGGTGCAGGCATTGCCATCCCTCCGTTGGCCCGTGCCCGGGGGGCCCCAGCCCACCCCAGGTCCGTACGGCATCTTATGGAGCCCCCCGCCCGGGGGTGCATGGGAAGCGGGCATGTCCAAATCCGCGCGCGACGGGGGCGGCCCGCCCTCGCCCCAAAGATCATCGCATCCGCGCCCCGCATCCGGTCCGGGAACTTCGCCGCGCGCCCCACCGTCAGCGGTGCCGGGCGGCGTCCATCACCAATTGAAACAGATCCTCCACCGCGCGCGGGGTCGCCATCGCCCGCGCCGCGTCGCGCATGCGCACGCCCTCCCCGCCATCGAGGACGCGCCCGAGCGCCGCCCACAGTCCATCCGGCGTCAGCTCGCGCTCGCGGATCACCAGCGCCGCCCCGCGCTCCGCCAACCGCATGGCGTTCTCCTCCTGGTGATTGGCGGTGACGTACGGAGACGGAATGAGGATGGAGGCGAGTCCCAGCGCGCAGATCTCCGCGAGGGTGGCGCTTCCGGCCCGGGTGATGACGACGGATGCCTGGCGCAGCACCGGCGGCATGTCGTGAATGAATGGCACCACCCGCACGTTGTCGGGCACCGCCTCGTGCGATCTCCGAATCTCCTCGGACACCTCGTCATAGTGGGCGCCGCCGGTGACGTAAAGGAGTTGCCAGGTCGGTCGCTGTGCGAATCGCGGGATGAGCCCGGTGATCACCCGGTTGACCGTCTCCGCCCCCCGGCTGCCGGCGAAACACACCACCAGCCGCCGGGCCGGGTCGAGGCGGTACTCCCGGCGGGCGGATTGCACCCGTTCGTCGCTGACATCGAGGACCTCGCTGGCGCGCGGATTGCCGGTGACGACCACCCGCCTCGCGCGCGGAAACCACCGCTCGCTGTCCGGAAACGACACCGCCACGGCGTGCGCCCGCCTGGCGCACAGCTGGTTGGTCAGCCCGGGGCGCGCGTTGCCCTCCCACACCACGGCCGGAATCCCGGCGCGGCTGGCGGCGAACACCACCGGCAGCGTGACGTATCCGCCCGTGCCGACCACCACGTCCGGCCGAAACCGGCGAAGAATCCGCCGCGCCCTCCGATATCCGCGCAGGGTGGTGACGAACGTCCTGAGCGCGGCCGGGCTCAGCGACCGCTTCAAGCCGGCGGCCGGAATGGCGGTAAACGGGAGCCCTTCGCGGGTTACGATGTCCCGCTCGAGCCCCCGTTCCGATCCGATGTACAGCACCTCGAGAGCGCCGAGTTCTTTGACCATGCGCCGCCACAGGGCGATGGCCGGGTAGATGTGTCCGCCCGTCCCGCCGCCCGTCAAGACCACGCGCATATCCTCACCTCGCCGTGTTCATTCGCCCCTCATGATAGCAGAGCGAACGCCTGTCAGGCGACCCGGTACGCGGTCTGGCGGGAGATGTTGAGCAGAATGCCGACGCCGGTCAGCATGAGGGTCAGGGAGGAGCCGCCGAAACTGATGAACGGCAGGGTGATCCCGGTGGCCGGGATGGACCCGGTGACGACGCCGACGTTGATCAGCACCTGCACGGCGATCATCCCGGTGATGCCCGCGGCCAACAGCGCCCCGAAATCGTCGGGCGCGAACATCGCGGTGCGAAACCCGCGCCACACCAACACCGCGAACAGCGCCAGCACGGCGGCGCACCCGATGAATCCCAGCTCCTCGCCGAGGATGGCGAAGACGAAGTCCGTCTGGGGTTCCGGGAGGTAGAGGAACTTCTGATGGCTGTTGCCGAGGCCCAGTCCGACGAGGCCCCCCGAACCCAGGGCGTACAGCGACTGAATGACCTGATAGCCGTTGCCCAACGGGTCCTGCCACGGATCGAGAAACGCCAGAATGCGGTTGACGCGGTACGGGGCCGCGGCCACCAATCCCGCGAAGCCAATCAGCCCAACGCCCACGAGTCCGGCCAGATGCGCGACGCGCGCGCCGGCGGCGAACAGGAGGATGACGGTCGTCCCCATGATGACGACGCTCTGCCCCAGGTCCGGCTCCAGCATGATCAGCCCGACGGCCGTGAACGCAAGCAAAAGTGGCGGAAGAAAGCCGCGCCACAGGCTCTGCATGCGATCCCGCGCGTCCGCCAGATGATGCGCCAGAAAGATGATCAGCCCCAACTTCGCGAACTCCGACGGCTGAATGCCAAAGGTGCCGATGCCGAGCCACGCCCGCGACCCGCCGCGGATCTGGCCGATCCCCGGGATGAGCACGACGGCGAGAAACACAAAACTGGCGATGGCGATGTGCGGGGCAAAGCGGCGCAGTTGGTGATAGTCGTGGTTGGACAGGAGGAACATGAAGCACAGGCCCAGGCCGGCCCACAGGAGCTGGCGCTTGGCGTAAAAGTACGCGTCGTGGAATTTCTGCGCGGAGATCACGGAGCTGGCGCTGTGCACCATGACGAGGCCGATGCCGAGGAGCGCGAGGGTGACGGCCACCATGACCCAGTCGAGCTTTGTCCAGGTTCGCTGCAAGCGCGGACACCTCCCCAACGAAGCCGGTCGCCCCCGTCGGACGGGCGAAGGCCGGTGAGGCCCTGCCCGTCCGTTCGATGGACAACTCGTTATAATCTATGCACGGCTTCTTTGAAGATACGCCCGCGCTCCTCAAAGGACGTGAACATGTCCCAACTGGCGCACGACGGGGACAGAAGCACCACGTCGCCCGGTTCCGCCAGGCGCCTTGCGGCTGAGACCGCCTCGTCCAGGGTCTGCACCGGCTCCACCCGCCGCACCCCCGCCGCTCGGCAGACGGTGGCCAGCTTCTGGGCCGTCTGCCCGAGGACCACCGCCGCCTTCACCCGGCGCTGCACCTCCGGCACCAACGGAGAGAAGTCATCCCCCCGGTCCAGCCCCCCGGCGATCCACACGATGCCGCCCTCGAACGCCCGGAGGGCCTGCAGCGCCGCCGTCGGATTGGTGGATTTCGAGTCGTTGTAATAGGCCACCCCGCCGACGTCGCGGACGAACTCGAGCCGGTGCTCGACACCGCGAAAGCGCATCAGCACCTGGGCGCACGCCTGCGGCGTCCCGCCCGCCGCGACGGCGATGGCGCAGGCCGCCAGGGCGTTCTCCAGGTTGTGCTCGCCGGGCAGCGCGATGGCGTCCACCGGCAGCACGGGAAGGCGCTGACCCTCCCGGTACAGCACCACCTGTCCATCCTCGAGGCACGCCCCCTCCGGCACCGGCTCCCGGCGGCTGAACCAGGCGACCTTGCAGCGGAGCGTCTTGGCCCGCTCGCGCAGCAGCTGCTGGTCCATGTTGAGAACGGCGACGTCATCGCCCGCCATGTTGCGAAACAGCCGCCACTTCGCGTCCGCGTACGCCTCGAAGGACCCGTGATAGTCCAGGTGGGCGGGGAACAGATTGAGGAGCGCGCCGACCCGGGGCCGAAACGTCTCCACACCGGCCAGCTGAAAGCTCGACACCTCGAGCACCACCGGTTGATCCGGCGCAACCGTCTCGACGACCCCGGCGAACACCCGTCCGATGTTGCCGGCCACCACCGGCGTCAGACCCGCCTGTGCGAGCATCTCTCCGACCAACGTGGTGGTCGTCGTCTTGCCGTTCGATCCGGTGATCGCCACCAGCGGCGCCCGGGTCAACCACGATGCCACCTCAATCTCGGTGTAGATGGGAATCCCTCGCCGGGCGGCCTCCTGCAACAACGGGATCTGGTACGGAATGCCCGGGTTCTTCACGATGAAATCGGGCCTGTCATCGAGCAGCTGGAGCGGGTGGCCCCCGAAGACCACCGGCGCGCCCAGCGCCCGCAGCGCCGAAGCCTGTGGCTCCTCGGGTTTCTCCTCTCGCCCGTCGTTCACCGTCACACGGCATCCGTGCCGCAACAAAAGGCGCGCCACGGCCTCGCCGCTGCGCGCCAATCCCACCACCAACACCCGTTTTCCCGCAAGTTCCATCTTCCGTCCCCCTCACGTGCTGTCAACGCGTCAGCAGCGCCAGGCCGCCGAAGGCGCACAAAAACGAGGCCAGCCAGAAACCGAGCACCACTTCCCACTCCGACCATCCGGCCAGTTCGAAGTGGTGGTGCAGCGGGCTCATGCGAAACACCCGGCGGCCGAACACCTGGAACGAGAACACCTGGATGATCACCGAGAGCGTCTCGACGACGAACACCAGGCCCATCAGAATCAGCCCGAGCTCGCTGTGCGTCAGGACCGCAACCATCGCCAGCGCCCCGCCGATGCCCAGCGACCCGGTGTCGCCCATGAACACCTTCGCCGGATGCCGGTTGAACACCAGAAATCCGAGCAGGGCGCCGAACATCGCCGCGCAGAACAGCGACACATCGTACTCCGTGTGCCACAGGGCGTACAGGGCATAGGCGGCAAAGACCATGGCGGCCGTGCCGGACAGAAGCCCGTCCAACCCGTCCGTCAGATTCACCGCGTTGGTCGTCGCCAAAAACAGCAGGAGCAAAAAGATCCCGTACGCGGCGCCGAGCGGAATGGCCAGATCCGTGAACGGGACGGCCACCTGGAACGGTTGACCCGTCCCCTCCCAGTGCCACCACAGTACCCCGAACACCGCGGCGGTGGCGAGCACCTGCAACCCGAGCTTCTGCCGCGGGGTGAGCCCCAGGTTGCGCTTCTTGACGACCTTGATGAAATCGTCGATGAATCCGATGGCCCCGAACGCGACCATGGCCAGCAGCAACAGCGCCATCTCCACGCTGTTGACGGCGAACTTCATCGTCGTCAACAGCACCGCGCCGAGGATCATCACGCCGCCCATGGTCGGCGTCCCCGCCTTGGTCTGGTGATGCTTCGGGCCCTCTTCGCGAATGCGCTGGCCGAACTTGAGCCGGTGCAGAATCGGGATGCAGATGGGTCCCAAAAGCACCGAGATGGCCAGCGCCGCCGCGGCGGTCAACAGGAGCGCCTGCAGATCCATCGGTCAGCCCTCCCCGCGCGCGGTTGTATCGCCAAAGCGCGCCGCCAGTGCCGCGCGGGCAATCTCGCGATCATCAAAGTGAATCTTCTCCCGGCCGATGATCTGGTACGTCTCGTGGCCCTTGCCGGCGATGAGGACGACATCGCCCGGACTCGCCTCGGCGATGGCCGTCCGGATGGCCCGCTCCCGATCCGAGATCCGCCGCCAGCCGGGCCGTCCCTGAACGCCGGCGACCATCTCGTCGAGGATGCGCTCCGGATCCTCCGTGCGCGGATTGTCGCTGGTGAAGATCACCTCGTCGGCGCCATCCACCGCGATGCGCGCCATCATCGGCCGCTTGCCCCGGTCCCGGTCCCCGCCGCAACCAACGACGCACCACAGCCGGCCGGGGGAGAACTCCCGGATGGTGCCCAGCGCCTTCTCGAGGCTGTCCGGCTTATGCGCGTAGTCCACCAGCACGGTCACCGGGAACCCTTGCCCGACGCGCTCCAACCGCCCGGGCACACCCGGCGCGTCCGCCAGGGCCGCCGCCGCGTCGGCCAGCGGGATGCCCTCAATCAACGCCACCGTGAGGGCCGCCAGGGCGTTGTACACGTTGAACCGCCCCGTCAGGCCCATCCGCACCAGGGCCTCCCCGGCGAACGATTGCACACGAAACCGCGCTCCGTCCGGGCGCACCTGCACGTCCACGGCCCGGACGTCCGCCGGCCGGTCCACCCCGTACGTGATGCACTCCACGACGGTCTGCTCCGCCATGTACGCGCTCGCCGGGTCGTCCGCGTTCAGCACGGCGTACGGCTGGCTGACGGGATCGTCCCCATAGGTGTTGCCCAGCCGTGAGAACAGTTTCCCCTTGGCGGCGCGGTACGCTTCCATCGTCCCGTGAAAATCCAGGTGGTCCTGCGAGAGGTTGGTGAACACCGCCACGTGGTAGCGCGTTCCCGCCACCCGCCTGAGTTCGAGTGCGTGGGACGAGACCTCCATGATGCCGTAGCGGCAGCCCCGAGTGACCATCTCGTGCAGGACCTCCTGCAGCTCCACCGCCTCCGGCGTGGTGTTGACGACCTCCTCGGTGACGCCCGCGATTCGCTTGCCGACCGTCCCGTACAGACCGGTCGTGTATCCGGCCCGGTTGAGGATGTGCTCAATCAGGTGGGTCACCGTCGTCTTGCCGCTCGTGCCCGTCACGCCGATCATCTGCAGTCGCCGAGACGGGTGTCCAAAGAACACGTCCGCGACGATGGCCGACGCCAGGCGCGTGTCCGGCACCACCACCTGCGGCACCTCCAGCGGCAGCGGGCGCTCCACCAACAGCGCGCGGGCGCCCCGTTCCACCGCCTCCGCCGCGAAGTCGTGTCCGTCCACCGTGTGGCCGCGGATGGCGATGAACAGCGCCCCCGGCGTCACCCTGCGCGAGTCCGCCGTCACGGCGGTGATGTCCACCGCCGCCCTGTGAATCCACGTCCGTTTCAACAACGGGCGAATCAACGTCTCGAGTTGCAACCGCGCGCCTCCTTCCGCCTGTCAAAGCCCAATCTATGGCTTTGGTTCGCCGTTGTCAATCAACCGGATGGTTTGACATCTCCCAGGTACAGCCGAATGGTCGATCCGTCGGGCACCTTCTGCCCTGCTTGCGGCGACTGCCAGATCACGTAGTTGCCGCTGCCGTGCACCTCCGTGCGCAGCTGGGCGCCGCTGGTCAGCGCGGCGCGGCGCGCCTGGTCCATCGTCATGCCGACGAAGTTCGGCACCTCCACCATCGGGGTGTCGTTCCACTTCGGCTTTTTCGCCAATCCGTCATCGCTCTTCGGCACACCGAGATACGCCAGACTGTCGGCCAGGATGCGACCGACAATCGGCGCCGCAATCTGGCCGCCGAACACCGGCCGGTCCTTCGGATGCGGATTGTCGATCGCGATGTACGCCACCAGCCGCGGGTCATCCGCGGGCGCCATCCCGATGAACGACACGATGTAGTGGCCGGCCTCGTAATGGCCGTTTTTCGCCACCTGCGCGGTCCCCGTCTTGCCGGCGACCCGGTAGCCCTCCACATATGCGTTGGTCCCGCTGCCGTTGGCGACAACGCTCTCGAGCGCCTGGCGGACCTGCGAAGCCGTCTGTTCCGAGATCACCCGCCGCACCACCGTCGGCCCGATGGTCTTGACGACCTCGCCCGAGTCATGATCGAGGATGGCCTTGACCACGTGGGGTTGCATCAGAAGCCCTCCGTTGGCCACCGCGCCGACGGCCATCACCTGCTGGATGGGGGTCACCGACACGCCCTGTCCGAACGCGGTCGTCGCCAATTCCAGCGGCCCCACCTGGTTCAGCTTGAACAGGATGCCGTTGCCCTCCCCCGGCAGGTCGATGCCCGTCTTCGAACCGAACCCGAACCGGCGGATGTACGAGAACAGGGTTTCCTTGCCGAGGCGCTCGCCGAGCGCGATGAACCCCGGGTTGCAGGAGTTCTCGACCACGTTGAGAAACGACTCCGACCCGTGTCCGCCCGCCTTCCAGCAGCGGATGCGATGCCCGGCGACCTCGTAGTAGCCGGGATCGTAAAAGCGGTCGTTGAGGTTGACCTTGCCCTCCTGCAGAGCGGCGGAGAGGGTGACCACCTTGAAGGTGGAGCCCGGCTCGAACGTCTGCCAGATGGCCAGGTTCTGGTTGTAGGTGTTGGGCGGGAAGTCCTGCCAGTGGTTCGGATCGAAACTCGGATAGTTCGCCATGGCGAGGATCTCCCCGGTCTTCGGATCCTCGACGATGGCCGTCGCCCGGTCCGGCTGGTACTCGGCGACTGCCTGCTCCATTTCGCGCTCGACAAACTGCTGAATGCCCACGTCGATGGTCAGCTGCACGTCCTGGCCGTCCGTCGGCGGCACGTACTGCTCCCCGGTGTCCGGCATGCGCTCGCCGTTGGCCTGGGCGAACAGGGTGATGGACCCGCGCCGGCCCTGCAGCACGCTGTCATACTCTTTTTCAATTCCGGTGATGCCCTGGTTGTCCGCCCCGGTGATGCCGAGCACCTGTGCCGCGAGGGTGCCAAACGGATACACCCGCTTGCCCTTCTCGCTGATGTACACGCCGGGGATGGCGAGCGCCCGGATCTGGTCCGCCTGCTGCTCCGTGATGCGGCGATCCCCCGGCGCGAGGTACACCAACAGCTGCCTGCGGCCGAGCAGGTCGCGCACCTTCTGCTCCGGCATTCCGAGAATGGACGCCAGCTTCCGGGCGGCCGCGTCCTTGTCCTTCACCTGCCTGGGAACGGCGATGACCGTGGGCGCCGTCGCGGTGTACGTCAATACCTTGCCGTTGCGGTCCAGGATGTCGCCCCGCTTGCCCTCCAGCGGGATGTCCCGCCGCCACAGGTCGTAGGCCTTCTGCTGCAACCAGGGCGACTGGATCGCCTGAATGTACGCGAGCCGGCCCACCAGCGCGCCGATGGCGGTGACCAGGCTCAGCATCAGGATGAAGAAGCGGCGCCGCATCATGCCCCGCGTCACTCGCACAGCCGTCGCCTCCTGCCCAACTTGTCTGCATCATTCCTATGCGGACAATCCGTGGACTAGAAGACGGGATGCCCGCGGGCGGTCGCCCGCGGGCATCCGGAGGATGGGAGATGGCGGCGAAACGGGCTGGTGAAGGCGTTGTCTGCGGGCCGGTTACGGGCTTGTCGGCCCACCCGAGGACGCCCCGGTCCCCGACGCGGTGCCGCCCGGGCCCTTGGCCGTGCTCCCGGACGCGGCGCTGTTCGCGGTGCTCCCCGAGGCGGCGTTCGCGGCGGCCGCGGCCGCGGCGATGGGATCGGGCGGCGGTTGGAAGGTGACGGTGACCTTCGCTCCTGCCGGCACGGGGCTTCCCGGCGGGATGGACTGCGACACAGCGTAGCCGTACCCCTTGGGCACCAGTTCGGCGCCCAGCGCGGCGAGGATGTTCCCCGCGTCGCGCATGGACGCGCCGGTCAGATCCGGCATCAGCGCCTGGCCGCCGGGGCCTCCGCCGAGGTTGACATAGACCTTGTCCCCCGCCGGAACCTCGATGCCAGCCTGTGGCCACTGGCGGACCACCGTCTGCCCGTTTCCGAAGAACTGGCCCGTAAGCCCCGCCTTGGCCAGCGCCTGCTCGGCGGCTTTACGGGACTGGCCGGACAGATTTGGTGTCTCGACATAGCGTTGCGCCTGCGCCGTCGTCGCGGTGGCCTTCACCTGTTCCGGGTGATCCGGCGGGACGTGCGCATACTCCAGACACTCCTGCAGAAGGTCGCGCGCGGCAGGCGTGGCGATGGTGCTCCCCCAGGTGTTGTCGAGGGACGTCTTCGGCCAATACAGGGTGACGAACACCTCAAACCGCGGGTGGCTCGCCGGCGCGTAGCCGATGAACGACACAATCAGACGGTCGCTGTAATATTTGCCCGTCTTCGGATCGGCCACGTTCGCGGTCCCGGTCTTGCCCGCCACGTCATAGCCCGGGATGCGGCCGGTGCCGTCAATCCCCTCGGTGATGTCCAGGACCAGCGTGTCGCTGACCTGCCTCAGGACGTCCGGCGGAGCCACCTGCGGGTTCAGGACCTTCGGTTGGAACGTCTTGACCACTTGGCCGGTGTCGGGATCGACAATCGCCTTGGCCAGATGGGGTTGAAGGAGCCTGCCTCCGTTCGCGATGGCGCCATACGCGGCAATCTGCTGCATCGGCGTGACGGCAATCCCCTGGCCGAAGCCGGAGGTGGCCAGCTGCACCTGGTGACGCGAGGACGGCGGGAAGATGATGGACCCGGCCTCCGCCGGCAGATCCACGCCGGTCTTGTTCAAAAATCCGAAGGCCTGCATGTAATGCAGCAGGTTGTCCCACCCCAGTTTGAGCGCCACGGTGGCGAACCCGACATTGCTCGAGTACTCGAGGGCCTGGCGGAAGGTGATGGTCCCCCATCCCTTGCCGTTCCAATCGCCGATGCGGTGGCCGGCGACGGTGATGTGGCCGGACGTGAACGTGTCGTCCAGGGTGATGGTGTGCGTCGCCAATCCCGCCGTCAGCGTGATGGCCTTGAAGGTGGACCCCGGCTCGAACGCGTCGTTCACGGCCCAGTTGTCCGACAACGCCCTGGGGTCGGCGGAGGCGTAGTCGTTCGGGTTGTACGACGGCCTTGACGAGATGCCGAGGATCTCGCCGGTGTTCGGATCCGTCACGACAATGGCCGCGTGCTCCGGGTGGTATTTGTCCACCAGCTCGTTCATCTTGCTCTCGACGAACCCCTGGATGGTCTGATCCAGGGTCAGCTCGACGTTCTGCCCGGGTTTTGGAGCCTTGGTCTCCTCGATGGTCGTCTGAAGCGGAAAGCCCCAGTTGTCCTTCTCATAGGTGATTTCGCCGTTTTCCCCGGAGAGGACGTCGTTGTACTGGGCCTCCAGCCCGGCCGTTCCGACCCCGTCGTGATTGACGAACCCGAGGGTGTTGGACGCGAAATCCCCGTACGGATAAAACCGCTCCTGGGTGGGCGTAAAGGTGAAATCCTGCGGGTGCGATGTGCCGAAGGTCTGCTGGATCTGATCCCGAACGGTCTGCAGAACGGGCTTTGGCCAGCGTACCCACCGGTTGCTGCGCCCGAGAATTTTCTGCACCTGGTCCTGCGGCTCACCGAGGATCGGCGCCAGCTGCCCGGCCAGCTGAGACAGGTCGGTGAAGGCGCCGGTGCGGATGTCGAGGTAGAATGCCGGGACGTCGTACGCCAGCCGATGCCCGTTGCGGTCGAGAAGCTCTCCCCGTTGCGCGATCACCGTCTGCGTCGCCCGCTGCACCTCGGCCGCGTTGGCCAACAACCGCGGGCCGAACGCGCCCTGCACGTACAGGATCCGGATGGCGACACCGCTGACCGCGAGGACCGACAGCGCCTGCATCCAGATGACGCGCCGCCGGTGGCGGCGGCTGCCGCGCGGGGATTCAGGGTTTCGCGCTGGCACCCGGCTCGTCCCCCTGTCCGTGCGTCCCCGCACCGGAGACAATCTGCACAGGGCTGGCGTGGCGCATATGCAACTGGTTGATTGCGATGCCCAGGATCCGATCCGGTTTGCTCAGCTCGTCCACCTGAGCCGAGAGAGACGCGTTCTCCGCCGTGGCGCGTTGAATCTGCGTCTGGAGGCGGTCAATCCGGTTGCTCATCTGCCGTACGGCGGCACCCTGGCTGGCCACCCACCAGATGACGGCGGCGGAAAGCGCGATGCACCCCAGAGTCGAGATTTTATCCCAATGCGTCCACGGCCTTGCGGCCGCCCGCTGCCACTCTTCCGCCCGCTGCCGAGGTGAAGGCGCCTGATGCCGTCGTGCCCGCGCGTCCTCCGCGGCCGTCCACTTCACTGCCTGCATGGTGCCGACCTCCTTCGTTCACAAACGTTCCAACACGCGCAACTTCGCCGACCGGGCGCGCGGATTGGCCTCCGTCTCCCGCGCGCTCGGCGTCACCGCTCGTTTCGTCACCAGCCGCGCCTGCGCCGTCCGGCCGCAGGTGCACACCGGGAAATCCGGCGGACACACACAGCCCTGGCACCAGGCCGCAAAGCGCCGTTTGACAATCCGGTCCTCGAGCGAATGAAAGGTGATGACCGCCAATCGTCCGCCCGGGGCCAGCACCGAAAACGCGCCCTCAAGCCCTTCCTCCAGGGCGCCGAGCTCATCGTTGACCGCGATGCGAAGCGCCTGGAACACCCGCCTGGCGGGGTGCGGCCCGGTGCGCCGCGCCGGGGCCGGGATGGCGTCCCGGATCAGATCCGCCAGTTGTCCGGTCGTCGTGATGCCCTCCACCGCGCGCCGGCGGACAATCTCGCGCGCGATGCGGCGGCTGAACTTCTCCTCGCCGTACTCCCAAAAAATGCGGCTGAGTTCCTCCTCACTCGCCTCGTTGACCACATCGGCGGCCGTTCTCACCTGGCGGCGGTCCATCCGCATGTCGAGCGGGGCGTCGTGCCGATAGCTGAATCCCCGCTCGCCGACGTCAAACTGGGGTGAGGACACCCCGAGATCGAACACAATCCCGTCCACCGGGTGAAACCCCGCCTCCGCCACACACCGCGCCACCCGGCGAAAGTTCTCCCGCATCAGCACCACGCGGTCACCGAAGGAGGCCAGGCGCGCCGCGGCCGCGCCAAGGGCCGCCTCGTCCTGGTCCAACCCGAGCAAGCGCCCGGACGGAGCGCTGCGTTCCAACATCCGCTGCGCGTGTCCGCCACCCCCGAGGGTGCAGTCGACATACCGCCCTCCGTCGCGAGGCGCCATCAGATCCACCGTCTCTTCCAAGAGCACGCTGACATGCACAAACGACAATCCGTTCATCTCCTCCTCTGGCCGTGCGCCGATGGCTCACAGGTCGAGGTCCACCAGTTTTTCCGCGATCTCGCCGAAGGACTGGGCCGCCTCTTCCGCATACGCCGACCAGAGGCCCTGGCTCCAAATTTCAACACGGTTCGACACGCCGAGAACGATGACATCGCGCTCCAATTTCGCGTATTCCCGCAGACCGGCGGGAATCAGCACCCGTCCCTGCCGGTCCGGTTCACACACCGTCGCCCCGGAGAAGAAGAACCGCACAAACGCGCGCGCGTCCGCCCGCGTCATGGGCAGGCGCTTCAATTTCGCCTCTAACGTCTCCCACTCGGACATGGGGTATACGAACAGACAGGTGTCCAGACCGCGCGTCATCACGAACGACGATCCGAGACCGTCGCGAAACTTCACAGGCAGCGTCACACGCCCCTTCTCGTCGAGCGTGTGCTGGTACTCGCCCATGAACACGCGGCCCTCACCACCTCACCCCAGCGGTCCACTTTGCCCCACTTTCCCCCACCACTCACCACTGAGCTATGGTTTTCGCCCCCGCCGTCCAAATTCCTGCTGCCATCCAAACGATTTTTCAAAAACTCTCCGGCCGCCCACGGCCACCTGCGCCGCAGATCAAAAAAGACCACCCGGCGGAAACTTCCGCCGGGCGGCCCTCCGACCTTGACACCCATTCGATGGCCCCGCGTGGGCCGTCATCCCTCGTCACAGGGACACGTGGTACACCGCACCCGCCGCCTCCGGATCACCCCAGAACGGCAGGTCCGCCATCCAGCGCATGCCGAACCGCGTCCATACGTTCAGCGGACACAGCCGTCGCTCCTGCGCGTGCCCGTCCGTCCACAGCCAGCGTTCGATATGCCGCAGTTGCCGGATCTGCGCCTCGTGGCGTTGCTCAAACAAGCGGCGCGCCTTGCGCTCCGTGCGCGCGATGCCCGCCAGCTCACGCTCCAACTGACGCCGGGCGATGTCGGCCACCTGCGGTCCGAGATCGCCGAGCGCCTCGGCGAACCGCCGCCACCGGCGTTGGCTCTCCTCGGCGAAGCCCGCGACGGCCGCCGTCACCCGTTCCACCCCGAGGCCCTCCAGCGCCGGTGATACCAGATCCACCGCGCGGTCCCGAATGTCCTCCGGCACCCGCCACTTCTGCATGTTGCGCACCACGGAGGGTGGGTACACCTGAACCCGGTCCCGCAGGACCAACGGCGGCACGCGCCGGCCGTGCGCGTGAAACACCCCCCGCGCCAGCGCGTGATAGGCGATCTCCGCCGGCCCTCCCACATACGCCAAAACCGGCAGCAGGGTGTCCTGCACCACGGGGCGCAGCAGGACGTTTGAACTGAACGCCGTCGGCCGGTCTTCCGCCAGCCGCATCCACGCCGCCACCGGCTGGGAGCGTCCGAGCCCGCGCGCCTCCAGCGTGCCGTCGCCGGCATCCTCCAGCACGAATCGGCGCCCCTCGTCATCCACGTAGAACAGCGTCGTGTTGCGGGGGTCCCGGATGACCGCCGGTTCCAGGCCAAGCGCCGTGACCGCGTCATAGGCCGCATCGAGCGCCTGGCGAACCTCATCGCGCGCCTCGATGGTCCGCAGCCAGACGGAGGCGGCGACCTCCCGCAACGCCGGCAGGCAGGGGTTGATGGCCACAATGCCGAACGGTTCCACCAGTTGCCACAGCAGCCTCACGAACCAATCGGCCATCGTCCCCTCCGGGAGGTGCGCCTCCCGCACCTGGGCGAGGACCCGGGCCTTGTCGGGGGCGTCGGGCAACCAGGAGTACACCTCCTCGAGCACCCGCTCCACCTCGTCCGGGCGCGGCCGCGCGTGATGCACCATCTGCCGTTCGGGGACGCGCGTGGCCAGCTGCACGCGCCGAATCTCATCCGCCCCGTCCACGACATGCGCGTGGTTGACCTCGGCCCAGTCGTGATCCTCCGCGGCCACCCAGAACACCGGCACCACCGGCCGCCCGGTGGCCTCCTCCAACCGGCGCGCCAGACCGATGGCGCTCATCGCCTTGTACGCCGTGTACATCGGCCCCGTGAACAGCCCCGCCTGCTGCCCGGTCACCACCACCAGGCTGTTCGGATCGCGCAGCCGCTCCAACTGCGCCAGGGCCGCCTCATTCGCCCCGAGGGCCCGCATGTACGCCTCCAGCGCCGTCACCACGCGCGCTCTCAACGCCGCCGGATACCCCGACAAAACCTCGCCGGCGCGGCGGCGGTACGTGGCGAGATCCCTGGGATCCTGCCCATCGTACAGGTCCCGGACCGCGTGAAACATTTCCTGATGCAGATCCGTCAACCGGTTTCCGCTCGACTGTCGCCGCCTGATCCATTCCATGGCACCCTGTCCCTCCTCGACAGCGTCAATACGCCCGCTGGTTCGGTCGAGGGACCGATGCCGCCGGTTCCATCCACCCGGGCAAGGGTCCACTCCCTCTCTGTCCACCGGGGCCACGCCCCGATCACCTTATACAGGATACACCGGATGGCGCCGGCGGCCAAACTCCAGGTGTTTCGTCCGGTACAGAGAGAGACGCGTCGCGATCTCGGTGCGCATGCGGTCGGGATGGATGACCCCGTCGACCACCAGCTCAGAGGCGAGCCGGTAGATGTCGATGTCCTGCCGGTACTCCGCCCGTTTTTCCTCGACAAACTGCTGACGCATCGCTTCCGGCAGCTCCTGGATCTTGTTGCTGTACACCGCGTTGACCGCCGCCTCCGGCCCCATGACCGCAATCTGCGCCGTGGGGAACGCGAGGGTGCAGTCCGATTCAAAAGCCGGCCCGGCCATGGCGTACAGCCCGGCGCCGTAGGCCTTGCGGACAATGACGCTCACCTTCGGCACCCGCGCCTCGGACACGGCGGCAATCAGTTTGGCCCCGTGCCGGATGATGCCGGCGCGCTCCACCTTCGTGCCGATCATGAACCCCGGCACATCGGCCAGAAAGACGAGCGGGATGTTGAACGCGTCGCACAGGGTGATGAACCGCGCCGCCTTGTCGGCCGAATCCACGAACAGGACCCCGCCCTTGACACGCGGCTGATTGGCGACGATGCCCACCACCTGACCGTACACGCGCCCGAATCCCGTGATGATCTCGGGGGCGAACAGGCGCTTGATCTCATACCAGCTCCCGGCGTCAATCAGGCGGTCGATGACCTCGAACATGTTGAACGGCGCGTTCTGATTTTCCGGGATGACGGCGGACAGCGGCCGGTCGAAAGGCTTTGGGTCACACGGGGCCGCGGCCGGCGGGGACTCCTCCCAGTGCGAGGGCAGGTAGGACAGGTAGCTGCGCGCCGAGGCGATGGCCTCATATTCGTCGCGCGCCAACACGTCCCCGCAGCCGCTGACGCTGCAGTGCATGCGCGCGCCGCCCATCTCCTCCAACGACACCTTCTCCCCAATCACCATCTCCGCCATCCGCGGCGACCCCAGGTACATGCTGGCGTTGCCCTCCACCATGATCACCACGTCGCAGAACGCGGGGATGTACGCACCCCCCGCCGCCGAGGGCCCGAACAACACGCACACCTGCGGCACCATACCCGACAGGCGCACCTGGTTGTAGAAAATTCGCCCGGCGCCGCGCCGGCCCGGGAACATCTCAATCTGGTCCGTGATGCGCGCGCCCGCCGAATCCACCAGATAGACCAACGGGATGCGCAGTTTCTCCGCCGTCTCCTGAATGCGGATGATCTTTTCGACCGTCCGCCATCCCCAGCTCCCCGCCTTCACGGTGCTGTCGTTGGCCATCACCGCCACCGGCCGGCCGTGAATGCGGCCGAGGCCTGTCACCACGCCGTCGGCCGGCAGGTCCTCCGCCAGGCAGTTGGCCAGCAGGCCGTCCTCCGCCTCCAGGCCGTCATCCAACAGAAGCCGCAGCCGCTCCCGCACGAACAGCTTGCCCGCCGCCCGATTCTTCTCGTGGTGTCGCGGCGGCCCGCCGGCCCGGGCGCGCTCCTCGCGCGACGTCAGCGATTCGTACAGCGTCTCCTCCGCCATGCACATCCTCCTCGTCCCTAACGCCCCTTGTACTTGGGACGCCGCTTTTCCGCGAACGCCGCCAACCCCTCCAACCGGTCCTCCGTCGGGATGACCCGCTCGTACGCCTCGCGCTCCAGCGCCAATCCGGTCGTGAGATCGGTGTTCAACCCCTGGTCGATGGCGAACTTGGCCTGGCGCACCGCCACCGGCCCGTTCACGGCGATCTCGGCGGCCAACGCCCGGGCCTCCGCCAAAGCCTGCCCGTCCGGCACCACGCGATTGACGAGCCCCATGGCCAGCGCCTCGTCCGCCGAAATCCGCCGCGCGGTGTAGATGAGCTCCTTCGCCCGGGCGGCGCCGATGAGCCGCGGCAGGCGCTGTGTGCCGCCCGCCCCCGGGATGATGGCGAGGCTCGTCTCGGTCAGCCCCATCCGCGCCCCCTTCGCGGCAATCCTCAGGTCGCACGCCAGCGCGAGCTCCAACCCGCCGCCGAACGCGGCGCCCTCGAGCGCCGCGATGACCGGCACCGGCAGCGCCGCCACCCGTTCCACCGCGCTGCGGATGCCGTCGACCGCCCGGCGCACCTGGCCCTCGTCCATCCCGCGCCGTTCCTTCAGGTCCGCACCGGCGCAGAACACCCGCCCGCCCGCGCCCGTCAGGATGACGGCGCGCACCTGCGGATCGAAACGCAGTGCATCCAGCGCATCGTCCAAGGCCGCCACCAGGGCACAGGACAATGCGTTCGCCGCCTCCGGCCGGTTCAGCGTCAGCGTGACGACGCCCCCATCTTCCTCCCGCAACAACACCGGTTCGCTCACCGGCCTTCGCCCCCCTCATTCTCCGCACCCGCCGCGCCATCCCCGCACCGGCCGCGCCGGATGGCGCTCGCGTGGCTGGAAAGCGGCCGGCCCAACGCCCGCTCCAACCAGTCGGCCGTCTCGCCGACGCGCTCTTCGTCGATCCCGGTGTCCACCCCGGACCTGTGCAGGAGATACAGAACGTCCTCCGTCGCCACGTTGCCCGTGGCCCCTGGCGCATACGGGCACCCGCCGAGCCCGCCGATGGAGGCGTCGAAGCGGCGCACCCCCGCCCGCAGGCCCGCGGCGATGTTGGCCACGGCGGTCCCGCGGGTGTCGTGAAAATGCAGCGCGATCCGCTCCAGCGGCACCACCGCCGCCAGCGCCTCCACGAGAGCGGTGACCTCCATCGGCACCGCGACGCCGATGGTGTCGCCGATGGACACCTCGTCCACGCCCATCTCCACCAGACGCCGGGCCACCTGGACGACCTGTTCCACCGGCACTCTGCCCTCGTAGGGGCATCCGAAGGCGGTGGAGACGTACCCGCGCACCGGCAGTCCCTCCGCCTTCGCCGTGCGCACGACGGGCTCCAGGACCGGGTACGTCTCGGAGATGGA
Organism: Alicyclobacillus sp.; assembly: GCF_023511815.1. GTDB lineage: Bacteria > Bacillota > Bacilli > Alicyclobacillales > Alicyclobacillaceae > Alicyclobacillus_H. Next base: position 63,287 of record NZ_JAIMAV010000001.1, on the reverse strand, counting down.
CTTGTTGATGTTCTTGCGGTTGTGCGTCTCGCTCGCCGAGAGAAAGACGTTCACGCCCCCCGCTCCGGCCCTCAGGGCGCGCTCCAATCCCCGCTCGTTGGGCACCAGGGCGCTGTACACCACCCCCGGGCGCCGTTCGATGCGGCGCATCACCTCGTCCGCGTCCGCCAACTGCGGGATCCACCGCGGGTGCACAAAACTGGTCACCTCGATGGACCGAAATCCCGCCTGCGAGAGACGATTGATCAGCTCCACCTTCACCTGGGTCGGCACCGCCCGCGCCTCGTTCTGCAACCCGTCCCGAGGCCCCACCTCGCACAACACGACCGCGTCCGGCAGAATCATCTTCGTCTCCCCCTTCGCCGTCAGCCGTCCATCTCGACCAAGAGTTCGCCTTCGTCCACGAACTGGCCCTCCTGAACCGCCACGCGCGACACGGTGCCGGCCTCCTCCGCCGAGACGGGGATCTGCATCTTCATGGACTCAAGAATCACCACATCCTGTCCCGCATCCACCCGGTCTCCCGGGCTGACCAACACCTGCATCACGACCCCCGCCATCGCCGAACGGATCTCCGCCATCCCGCTCATCCTTCCTGTCGTTTTTCTCGCTGTGTGTCTTCCTGCAGCAGACGGTCGATGAAATCGGTCGTCGTCCGCCCCTCTGAAAACGCTTGCGCAGCGGCGATGCGTCGCAACAAGGGCACGTTTGTCCGGATTCCCTCCACCACATACGCGTCCAACGCTGCGCGCAACCGCGCGATGGCCTCCCCGCGATCCGCGCCGTGCACGATGAGTTTGCCGATCATCGCGTCGTAATAGGGGCTGACGGTGGATCCCGCCGCCACGCCGACATCATTGCGCACGCCGTCCCCGGAAGGCAACTCCAGGCGCGTGATGGTCCCCGGCGAGGGCAGCATCCGCACCGGATCCTCCGCGTACACCCGGCACTCGATGGCGTGCCCGTCCCGGCGCACGTCCGCCTGGCCGAACGAAAGCGCTTCCCCGCCGGCGATGCGAAGCTGCCATTCGACCAGGTCCAGTCCGGTGATCATCTCGGTCACCGGATGCTCCACCTGAAGCCTGGTGTTCATCTCGAGAAAGTAAAACCGGCGCGCCTCATCGACCAGAAATTCGACCGTGCCCGCGTTCACGTACCCGATGGCGCTCGCCGCCGCCAGCGCCGCCTCTCCCATCCGCCTGCGGAGATCGTCGTCCGCGAACGGTGACGGCGCCTCCTCCACCACCTTCTGGTGCCGGCGTTGAATGGAACACTCGCGCTCCCACAGGTACACGCCGTGGCCGTGTCCGTCGAACAGCACCTGGATCTCGATGTGCCGGGCGGGGAAGACGCGCTTTTCCAGAAAGAGCGTCCCGTCGCCGAAGTAGGAGGCCGCTCGTTTGGCGTTGGCCGCAAACGCCTGCCGCAACGCCTCCGGTCCATCCACCACCTGCATGCCGATCCCCCCGCCGCCGGCCGACGCCTTGACCATCACCGGATACCCAATCCGCTCCGCCGCCGAAAGCGCCTCCTCCACGTCCCGAAGCCCCGCCTCCGTGCCCGGGACCACTGGCACCCCGGCCGACACCATCCGCCGCCTCGCCTCAATCTTGCTGCCCATCGCATGGATGGCGTCGGGGGATGGTCCGACGAAGATCAGGCCGGCGTCCTGGCAGGCGCGGGCGAATCCCGCATGCTCACTGAGAAACCCGTATCCGGGATGGACGGCGTCCGCCCCGGTTTGCCGGGCCGCCTCGAGGATGGCCTCGATGTTCAGATAACTCTGCGCCACCGGGGCCGGACCGATGCGAACCGCCTCATCCGCTTCCCGCACGTGGGGCGCCCCGGCGTCCGCGTCCGAATACACCGCGACCGTCCGCACCCCGAGCCGACGGCAGGTCCGCGCGATGCGCCGCGCAATCTCGCCGCGGTTCGCGATCAACAGCTTCCGAATCACCCCGCCCGCCTCCTCTCGCTGGACTCTCATTTAGCGTATCAAGAACCGAGAGGGTTTGCAAAAATCGGTTTGTTCGGCGCCCGTTGGTGGCCATCCGGGCTTGTGTTACAATCATGCTCTGTATCCAGGGGGCGCCGTCGCGGCGCACCCCATGCGCCTCGGGCGCCCTGCGCCAGGCGCCCTGAGAAGGCAGGTGAGCACGGTGTCCGATCCGTTCCCACACTCCACCACCCGCCCGCTGTTCGGCCAACTGGCGATTGTCACCGGAGCGTCACGGGGCATCGGGCGGTCCATCGCCCTCGCCCTGGCGCGCGCGGGCGCCCACGTGGTGATCAATTACCGGCACTCGCGGGACGCCGCCGAAGCGGTGGCGGCGGAGATCCGCGCGATGGGGAGCCGGGCGTATCCCGTGCAGGCGGACGTGCGGGAGCCGAAGCAGGTCCTGCAACTCGTCGAGTCCGCCCTGCACTTCGGCATCCCGCGGATCCTGGTCAACAACGCCGGGATCGCCCGGGCGAATCTGTTGCTCGACACCACGTTGGAAGAGTGGAACGAGCTGGTGGCGAGCAACCTGACCGCGCCGTTCCTGTGCACCAAGGCGGTCCTCCCGCACATGCTCTCGGCGGGCTACGGCCGCATCATCAACATCTCGTCCATCTGGGGGATTGCGGGAGGGTCCTGCGAGGTCGCCTATTCCGCCACCAAAGGCGGGATTCTCGCCTTCACCAAGGCGTTGGCCAAAGAGGTGGCCGCCTCCGGCGTCACCGTCAACGCCGTGGCGCCCGGCGCCATCGAAACCGACATGCTCGGTCATCTGAACCCGGACGAGCGGCGCGCCCTCGCCGAGGAAACCCCCGTCGGGCGGCTGGGCCGCCCGGAGGACGTCGCGCACGCCGTCCTGTTTCTCGCCTCGCCGAGCGCCTCCTACATGACCGGCCAGGTGATCAGCCCCAACGGCGGCCTGATCACCTGATCCGGCCCCCCGCGCCGCAAATCCGCGGCAAGGGCCTGGGCGGTTTTCCATCTCCTCGCGCCCAATCCGCCGTAAGGCGGGTGAACGCCCGCCCGAATCCCGCCAATCCGTCATCCGATGCATGGAGAGCACCGGCATCCACCTCCAGGGCCGGCGGCGGACGCGCCCCGCCGCCGGCCCGCCGCGTTCGCCGTCCGCCGATGAGGCGCCGGCCGTCCGCGAGATGCGCGCCGAGGTGTCCCGGAGAGGAGGCGCCCCTGTGACCGCCACCCGCAACCGCACCACAACCTCCGCCCGAAGGCGGCGTTCACCGTCGCTGCGGCAAACGCGCGACGGATCGCTCCGCAGCCGCCGCAGGGGTTCCGGCACGGGCGGACGCCATCGTTGGTGGACCCCCGAGGTGCGCCGCGCCGTCGAACGGGAGGCGCGCCAATTCGGTCTTTCGCCGGAGGCGTTCCTGCGCAGCGCCATCGCCGTCTCGAAACAGATTCGAACCCTGTTGCCGGCCGAGGGTGTCTTCGGAGGGGAGGATTGGATCAAGGGGATCGACAGTCCGTGGTTCTCGGCCTTTCTCGGCGCCGTTGTCCCGTCCCTGATCAAAACCCTGCAGTCGAGCGGGCTCGACGCGCTCCTGCGCGCCATGGGGTCCGAGCGAAAGAACGCCGACCCGCCCGAACCGGACACGTCCTCCCCCGTGAAGGATGGGCGGACGCCGGCGCGAAGCGACGCGGCGGGCGCACCGGAACCGAAATGGAATCGAGGAATCCCTGTCCCGGATGCGCCGCAGCCGAACTCCAATGCAGGAACCCCTGTCCCGGGCGGGCCCAACTTGCCTGCGGCGCCGGAGGGCGGTCAGACCCTGCCCGTCGATTGGGACTGGGACTGGTTCTGATCCTGGTCGCCGGCGGGGGCGAGCTGAACCCCGAAACGGCGGACGTGGAGCTGCACCGACACGTGGACCTGGGCATCCTTGAGCCGGTCCTCCCACGGATAATTGACGTAGGCCTCGTGCGTGGGGAACAGGTGCCGGGCGTGCAGCGCCACCGGCACCACGTCGCACTGGTAGCGGTTGAGCAACAGTGAGAGCACGGACGTGAACTGTTCCGACAGCTCCCGGTTGAGCGTCTGCTCGACCTTCAGCCGCGTCTGTGGCAGGGAATAGTTCGCCGACCCCTTCATCGACACCACGTCCGCCTCAATCGGCACCAGCACGCCGATCTGCATCGGCTCCCCCAGGCGGACGGTGTACACCGGGGTCCGCTCGGTCTTGAGCGCGAGGCTCAGGTACTGTCCCTTGGTCAGGGGATCCGGAACCGTCATCTGCGTCCGTTTGATGTGTCCCTGCAGGACGGACAGGAGCATCGACTGCCGGCCGTCGATGGTACCGACCAACCTGCCCTCTTTGAACAGGGCCGCCCCCATCCACTCCACCGGGTTTCCTCCGCTGCGGGCCACCTGGCCTGAGGTGAACGAGAGCGGTTTGTCCCCCGCATCCGATCCCGCGCCCGAATTGGCCCCTCCGCCGCCCCCGCCCTGTCCCTGGCCGCCCTGCTGCCCTTGGGTGTTCGGTTTCACACTGTCATTGACCGAGAGCGTCGGCATCATCGAGGCCATGTGGTGCTCCGAGGAGACGGTGATGAAATCGTGTAGGGACACCACCGGAAACAGACCCGTGCGCTCCCCCACGTCCGCGATGCTGTCGGGCATGCGCGTCGGGGAGTGTTCGAGCACCGGCTTGTCCGCGGCGATGATGTCGTGCGCCTTCCCTCGCGCCACCCCCAGGTACAGGCTGGGCCGAAACTCGCGAAACCGCGTCATCGCCTGCAACTCGTCCGACAATCCCTCGCGGGCCAGATCCTCCCCGAAGATCACCTGCCCCAGGTGGGTCAGGGAGATGGTCCGCTCGACGCTCGAATTGGCGATGGTTAAGGCCTCGACGATGTTGTGCGCGCGAAACGTCACCGGCCCCGTTCCGGCCAGCGGGGTGTCTCCCCCCTTGCCGCCCCCCGACGCCGGGTTCTCGGGCAGCGCGATGCGAAATGTGCAGTCAATCAGTCCGTCCGGCGCCTTGTCAATCCCGAGCGTGGTCACGAAAGCCTGTTGCTCGAGTTCCTGGCGGTCGTAACAGCCGCTGGTCAACCCGCACACAGCCAGGGATGCCGCCGCCAGGGTGCGCCAGCGCGCCGGAGCCTTCCGTTTCTCCATCCTGCGTCACCCCGCATAGATTGACACGGAACCCCCGCGGCCATACAAGTCAGAATTGTGGTACCATGAAGGGGCGGACACGCCAAACCGTACGGACCGCCGGGAGTTGGCCCAGGCCCGTTTCGACTGTCGATCCGGGGGAGAGGAGGGATGGGGATGGACACCGTGGTGGAACGCCTGAAGATCAACTTCAAGACCCTGGAGGAATTCCGCCGCTTTCGCGAGTACGGCCTGGAGGAGCTGTCCATGTACGAGGACCTGCAGGCCAACATGATTGAGAATGACGCCGATTCTCCGTTCTACGGGGTGTACGAGGATGGCCGGCTGGTGGCGCGCATGAGCCTGTATCCCATCCGCGCCCGCTTTGACCGGTATTTCAACCCGCCGCGCGATCACCTGGAATTGTGGAAACTCGAGGTCCTACCCGGATACAAGGGAAAGGGATACGGGCGTGCGCTGGTGCAACACGCCCAGTCGTTCGGCCTGCCCATCAAGACCAACGTGCGGTGCGGGGCGCATGAATTTTTCACGAAGCTCGGATTCCGGCCGGTCAAGTACAATCCCGAGCGGGATCACGGGCAAAACCCGTACATCTGGTTGCCGGAGGCCTGATGACGCCTCCGGCATCCGCCACGGCCGGGTGTCCCGGCCCACAGAGTACGGCCGGCCCGCAGGGCATAACCCAGAGCATAACCGCCCCGCAGAGCGTGCCCGGCCCAGTGCTCCACACCTTACCGGGACCGGGTGCCTGAAGCGTTGCCCCGCCGGCCGCCGCACAAAAGTTCCGCGCCGCCTACTCCGCCCGCTCCACCGGCGTCTCGGAAGCGACGCGTTCCAGGTTGCCGTATTCATCAATCCGGTAGACGAACCCGCCGCTGACGTCCTCACCGTCGAGAAACGCCGCCTTTCGGGCCCGCTCGAAAATCTCGACCAAGGCCCGGTAATCCTCCACGACCACCTGGTGATCCCGGCGCAGCCGCTCCAACTCGTTCACGACGTCGCGGTGGGTGCGCTCGAGCGTCTCGTATTTCTTCTTCCACTCATTGCACTCGCGTTGCGCCGCCCGCCACCGGGACGCCCAGTGTTGCGCCGTGTTCTTCTCCTGGCGCAGGAACCGGAGCACCTGGGCCCAGCTCATCAGGGTCGCCGTCGGATGGTCGTAATCCCCGCCCTCCAGCTGCGCCTGGATCTTCGCCGATTTGCGTTCCTTTCGATCCTGTTTGGCCAGTTCAATCTGGCCCCGGTATTGTTTGCGCACGCACGCGTTCCAGCGGAACCCGCACGCCGCCGCGGTGCGTCCGAGCTTTCGGCTGGCCTCGTTGAACCCGGCCAGCTGGGTGCTGCCCTCGCGGATGTGCTTGAGCACAACCTCCGCCAGAATGGCATCGTCTTCAGACGTCCAGGCGTCCTGTCTCATCGTCCGCACTGTCTGCTTCATGTCGCTGTCCTCCTGCCATTGCGCCCGTTGACCTTTGGGTTGCGGAAACTAACTCTAGTTTTTCCCCCTGAAGAGAGGGGATATACATTCTGGCGCAAAAAACCCGCACGCCGGCGCGCACCGCCGGACACGCCCATACCGGGGGCTGGCCGGGACGCCCATGAAACACGCCCATGCACGCGGCCGGCCGGGACGCCCATGAAACAGAAAAAACCCGCTCTCCGAGAGAGCGGGTTTGGTCAACGGGCACCGGATCGCCAACGTGAACGGATGGCGCGCAGGCCCTGGCGGCGGTAGACGGCCGGCTCCCCCCCATCCGCGAAGGTGATCACCGCCACGCGATCCGCCGCCCGGCGCGGCCGCCCGCCGAGCAGGCGCCAGAGCGCCAGCGTCAACGTCAGCCATCGGCTCCGCAGCACCGCCTGCCACAGGCCGTACAGCGTGAGCATCCACTTGACGGTCCTGTACGCGGCGCGCAGTCCCCCCATCCAGACCCCTCCTTGCCAGCGGACATTCCGCGCGCAGGAGTAGCTTGCGCGACGAAGGGCGCGCTCAATCGGCAATGCCGTCCTCCGCGTGAAAGGTCTTCATCGTCGTCCGGGCGACCGCCTCGTCCACCAGCCGTTTCACATCCAGTTGTGCTTCGGCCGCCTCCGCCTCGTCCAGCCGCGGTTTCGTCCGGGGATTGGGCGGCACAAACAGGGTGCAGCAATCCTCGTACGGTAGGATGGACGTCTCGTACGTGCCGATCTCGCGGGCCATCCGGATGATCTCCACCTTGTCCATTCCCACGAGCGGCCGCAGGATGGGCAGATTCGTCACCGCGTTGATGGTCCGCATGCTCTCCAGGGTCTGGCTGGCCACCTGACCCAGGCTCTCCCCCGTCAACAGGGCCAGCAATCCCCGTTGCTCGGCAATTCGCTCGGCGATGCGCAGCATCATCCGCCGCATGATGGTGATGTACAGTGGCGCCGGACAGTGTTTTCGAATCGCCGTCTGCACATCCGTGAAGTGCACCGTGTGCAGCGTCACCCGGCCGCCCCATCCGGCCAGGATCTGGGCGAGCGTCTCCACCTTCTCCAATGCCCGTTCACTGGTGAACGGAAAGCTGTGAAAGTGGATGGCCTCCAGGGTGACGCCGCGCTTCATACCGAGCCACCCCGCCACCGGACTGTCGATCCCGCCGGACAACAGCAACCCCGCCCGGCCCGCGGAGTGCGCCGGCATCCCGCCGACCCCGGGCACGATGTGCCCGTACACGTGCGCCTCCTCGTCGCGGATGTGGATCCACACCGTCACATCCGGATGGTGAACATCCACCCGCCACCGCGGCAGGGCGCGCAGGCAGGCCCCGCCCACCTCGTCGGCCACCTGGGGAGAGTTGAGCGGAAACCGCTTGTTCGTCCGCTTGACCTCGACTTTGAAGGTCGGCGCTCGCCCGGCCGGCGTCGCCGCCGCCTCCAGGATGCGGACGGCGGCCGATTGAAACGCGTCGAGCTGGAGCGGAACCACCTCGACCGGGCTCAGGGAGACGATGCCGAAGACCTTCCGCAACCTGTCGAGCACCATCTCCAAGGGCTCGTCCTCCAGGGTGACCATCACCCGCCCCGGGACGCGCTCCGCGCGAGCCCCCGGCCACGGCCGCAGCGCCGCCCGGATGTTTTTCAAAAGCAACCGCTCGAACTCCGCCCGGTTCTTTCCCTTGAGGCTCATCTCACCATAGCGCACGACCACGTGTTGCATCAGCGTCGCCCCCCCGTCCCGACCGCGTCGTACAGCCATTTCACCTGCTGCTCGATGACCTGGGCGGCGCGCTCCACCGCCGCCTCCTCCGTGTGCCACCCGAACGAAAAGCGCAGCGCCCCGGTCACCTCCGCCGGGGTCAGGCCCATCGCCTCGAGCACGTGGGACGCTTTGGCGTGCCCGCCCCGGCTCGAACAGGCCGATCCGGTGGACACAAACACCCCTTCCGACTCGAGCGCGTGCACCAACACCTCGCCCCGCAGCCCGGGGAAAGACGCGCTGACGATGTATGGCGATGCCTCCCGCGGGCGGTGCACCTGGCACCCCGGGATCTGACCGAGTCGCGCGATGAATTGCTCGCACCAGGCCGACACCCGCTCATAGCGTTCTTTCGCGCGCGCGGCGGCGTGCTCGGCGGCCGCACCCAGCGCGGCAATCCCGATGGTGTTCTCCGTACCCGACCGCAGTCCGCCCTCTTGGCCTCCGCCGTGAAGAACCGGTTCAATCTCCAGGCCGGGGCGGATGTACAGCGCCCCCACCCCTTTGGGCGCGCCGATCTTATGGCCCGAGACCGTGTACAGGTCCGCGCCGGCCTGCCGCAGGCAGTCGGGGATCTTGCCGAACGCCTGGATGCCGTCCACGTGAAAGATCACCTTCGGACGTTGGCGCAGATGCCGTCCAATCTCCTGCACCGGCAGAATGGCCCCGGTCTCGTTGTTGACATGCATGACGCTGACGAGCACCGTGTCGTCCGCGACCGCTTCCAGGACGCGTTCGGCCGGCACCCACCCGTCACGGTCGGGCGCCACATACGTCACCCGCCACCCCGCGCGCTCCAACGCGCGAAACGGCTCCAGCACCGACGGATGCTCAATCCGCGTCGTCACGATGTGGCGTCCGCGCCCACCGTGCCGTTTCAGGGTCCCGAAAATGGCGAGGTTGTTCGCCTCCGTCCCTCCGCCGGTGAACACGATGCGCCCCTCGCGCACGCCGAGGGCGCCGAGCACCTGCCGGCGGGCCGTCTCCAGCCGGCGCTCCGCTTCGACGCCCTTGCGATGCAATGACGAAGGGTTGCCGTACAGCGGGATCATCTCCCGAATGGCCGCTTCGGCCTCCGGCAAAAGCGGCGTCGTCGCCGCGTTGTCGAGATACACCTCCACCGCGGCCACCTCCTCCCTTGGCGAGCCCGGTCCCTCCGACCGGGCGCCCACTTCATCGTATAGAGTAGCAGAAGGGCTGCGGAAGACAAAAAAGCCCGTGCCATGCACGGGCTGAACTGTTGAGGCTGCCCCCACGCGTCGGGGGCAGCCGAGGGCGCCCTCCCACCGCTTCAGGTGCGATGGATGCCCCGGCGCCGAGCAAAGATCCTTCGGCGGCCGGGCGCGCGGGCCCGCGTGCTTTCAGCGATGCGTGAGGACCGAATCCGGCTCCGGCACCGCGAGGGCGCCCGCGGCCAGCCGGGCGAGATCGACCATGCGGCAGGAATAGCCCCACTCGTTGTCGTACCACGCCAACACCTTGACCGTCGTCCCCTCGACGACCATCGTCGAGGCGCCGTCGACAATCGCGGAGCGGGAATCCCCGTTGAAATCCACCGACACCAGCGGTTCCTCCGTGTAGCCGAGGAAGGGCGCCAGCTCGGTGGCGGCCGCGAACGCAAGCGTCTGGTTGACCTCCTCCGCCGTCACCGGACGTCCCAGTTCGGCCACGAGATCGACGATGGACACATTCGGAGTCGGCACGCGCAGCGCGATCCCGTTGAGCTTCCCGGCCAGCTCGGGCAACACCAGGCCGATGGCTTTCGCGGCCCCGGTGCTGGTCGGGATGATGGACTGTCCGCAGGCGCGCGCCCGCCGCAGATCCTTGTGCGGATTGTCCAGGTTCTTCTGGTCGTTGGTGTAGCTGTGCACCGTCGTCACCAGGCCGTGCCGGATGCCGAACGCCTCGTGCAACACCTTGACCACCGGACCGAGGCAGTTGGTGGTGCACGACGCTCCCGAGAGGATGTGGTGGCGGCGGGGATCGTACATCTCGTGATTGACCCCCATCACGATGGTGGCATCCGCGTCCGCCGCCGACTTCGCCGGCGCCGTGATGATCACCTTGCGCGCGCCCCGCGCCAGGTGCACCCCCGCCGTCTCCCGCGTCCGGAACTTGCCGGTGGCCTCGATGACCACGTCAATCCCGAGCTCTCCCCACGGCAACCCGGACGGGTCGCGCGTCGAGAAGACCCGCGTCTCCATGCCGTCCACGCGCCACCCGTCCGGCGTCACCTCCACCGTCCGGTCCCAGCGCCCGTGAACCGAGTCATATTTCAGCAGATGCGCCAACGTCTCGGCGTCGGCCGTTCCGTTGACCGCCACGATGTTGATCCCGCCGGTCTCCACCGCCCGCCGGTACACCATTCTCCCGATGCGGCCGAAGCCGTTGATGGCCATTCGAATCGCCATACCGCGCAACGCCCCTTCTCTGTGAGTCCATGGAGTGAGGAGAATCGAAACGCTTTCCTTGCTCCATATCATACACAAAGAACGGGATATGTTCTATACTCAACCGCCGCTATCCATGAAATTAGTATGTCACAATTGACCTCAAGCGTCGCGCGAGTCCTTCCCGAGGCGTTCGTCAGCCGGCCCGGGCGCGCATCCCCTCCCCGCCGTCCGCCCATTCCGGTGAACATCCTCAGCCGCGCGCGCCACCGTAGACATACCAGATGCCAAGGGCCAGAAAGATGAGCCCGGCCACCAGACATCCGATGGCCAACCGCCTCAACACCGCGCCATCGCCTCACTTTTCCGATGCCGATTGCACCTCGAGGACCTGGAACCGTTCACCCATCCCGCCCGGCAGGACCAGCTGTTTGAATTGGCCGACGAGGCGTTGGCGGCCCGGCTCGTCCACCGCCGGCGTCTCGGCCTGCAGGACCTCGAGAATGCCCTGCTCGAGCAAAAACGCCCCCTGGTCGGTCAGGCGGACGACCGACAGGCCCGCCGCCTCCGCCGCACGCATCGCGGCATCCCAGTGCACATCGGCCGTGATGTCGCAGCGGCCGGGTGCGCCCAGCGGATCGACCACGCGATGCGCGCGGTAGCCGCGCACCGTCCCCTCCGGGCGCAGCCCTTCCGCCAGGTCCCTGGCGCGGATCCCGTAATCCACGAACACCCCGCGCAGCGGACGGCCGCTGGCGGCCACCTGTTTGAAAAAATCGTCCATACCGGGGCACACCTCGCCCGCGGCGCCAGGAGAAAGTGGCAGGAAGCGGTCCGCCAGAGACGCGATGTCCGGCTCGGCCGCACGCCACTCGAGCACCGGGCCGGCCTCGCCCCAGCGGACCACGGCCTGCTCCCAGCCGCCCCTCGTCCGACGGACCCGTTCCACCGGAAGCGCGTCGAGCACCTCGTTTCCGATGACGAAGCTCGGCAGCGCCGGATCGGGATGGCCCCAGTGAAACGAGACCCGGCCGACGCTGTCACCGAGGGTCATCCGCTGTTGATCCGCCAATCGCGGCGAGACCTCCATCAGCACGTACCGGACCCGGACGCCCGGGGGAAGCGTTTCGTCCAGCGCCTTCGCGATGCCCCGGGCGAGCTCTCCCTGGCCCGGCCCCCACTCGACCACCTGCCAGTCGGCGGGCCGGCCGAAATCCGACCAGACGCGCAGCGCCACCCTGGCCATCGTCCGGGCGAACAGCGAAAACCGGGACGCGGTGTAAAAGTCCCCGTCCGCACCCGCGATGCGGACGGATTGCGTGTAGTACCCGCCCTCTCCATACAGCGCCATCGCCATGTACGCGCCGAAGGAGAGCACCGCGCCCCGTCTGAGCAACCGGCACACCGACGGTTCGTCAGGCGCGTGGTGTGATGACCTGGTCAATCAGTCCGTACTCCTTCGCCTCTTCGGCGGACATGAAGAAGTCGCGGTCCGTGTCGCGCTCCACCCGCTCGAGCGGCTGCCCGGTGCGCTCGGAGAGGATCCGGTTGAGCCGTTGGCGCGTCTTGATGATGTGCTCCGCGTGGATGGCGATGTCCGTGGCCTGCCCGCGCGCCCCGCCGAGCGGCTGGTGGATCATGACCTCGGAGTTGGGCAGGGCGTAGCGCTTGCCCTTCGCCCCGGCGGCGAGGAGCACGGCGCCCATGCTGGCGGCCAATCCGACGCAGATGGTCGACACGTCCGGTTTGATGTGTTGCATCGTGTCGTAGATGGCCAGCCCCGCCGACACGGAGCCCCCGGGGCTGTTGATGTACATCTGAATGTCTTTCTCCGGGTCCTCCGCGGCGAGAAACAAAAGCTGCGCGACCACCGCGTTGGCCACGTCCGAATCAATCGGACTGCCGAGAAAGATGATGCGGTCTTTCAACAGCCGCGAATAGATGTCGTACGCCCGCTCCCCGCGGCTCGTCTGTTCGATGACAACCGGTACCAGACTCACGGTGCTGAACCCCCCTGTTCCCTCGGTGTTCCGAGGTGTCCTTCCACAGAATGTCCTCCTTCAGTATGGCGCAAACCGTGACAAAGGTCAAGGATAGTCAAGGTCAAACATACTCCCCCGGTGCGTGGGAACAATACAGGGCAGTTTCGGACAAGGAGGCAAGTCCAGGTGCAGATCAAACCGAACCTCACCCTGCTCGATCGATACATTCGCCTCACGGGCGGCCTGATCCTGTTGGCGAGCGCCGCCGGCGGACGCAAACGGTCTCTGTCCCGGTACGCCCTGGCCGGCATCGGTGCGATGAAAGTTGCAGAGGCCGTCACCGGCTGGTGTCCGTTGGTCCAGCTGGCACAGGCGACGGCGGAGGCCATCCAGGGAGACGAGGCCAAGGAAACACCCCGAGAGACGAAGGCGCGCTCCCCCATGAAGCTGGAGGAGATGGGCCGACGTCGGGAGGGATCCCGGAGGCCCCATCGCGACTCCGAGGAGGTCCACCATGCCAAGGGGGGATCGGACGAGCACCACACCGCGCGTTCCCGCGACGCGCGATCCGGTGAGCGGCACGATGCGGGTCCGTCCGAGGAGGAAAGCGCCGAATGGAAGGCGGACGAGGCGCGGCACAGTTCGAAGGAAGATGCCAAGGTGCAGGAGGGCATCAACGAAGTGTATCAATGAGGGACAGGGCACACGCGAAATGGGGTCCGGCACACGGCCGAACCCCTTTTCTCCGCCCTCGCGCGAACCTCAAACGACCCGGGCGCGCCGAAATCGCACACCGTACTTTCCGCGGCGCGTCTGGTACACCTGCACCTCACCCGGTGTCACGGCCCCGCGGATGCGCTCGTCGGCCTCGATCCACATGACGGCACAGTATGCCTCGAACTTGGAATCGTACAACCCGGCGAAGTACACCCAGTCCTCCATGGCACCGCCTCCCCACGCGTAGTATGCGCGCCGGAGAGGCGGCGTCCCGCCAGCAATCGTTGGGCCGCGCGGCAACCGGAACCGGTCCCACCCACGGGCATCCGCCCCTGGAGACGTCCAGTCCCATCTCCTCGGGATGCCGCCCAAGAAATTCGGGTTCAGATCCGAATCAAACCCAGACCCGGTCGCCCCCGATGTTCAGGACATTCTCGCTGCCAAGAATGTGGCGGGCGATCATCATCGCTTCCCAGTTGCGCCCGTGGTATCCCGTCACCAGCCGCTCCAAGATCTTGACATGATACCCCGCGTCCACCAGGGAAAACATGGTGGCGAGCACGGCGCCCTCCGAGTCCACCCCGGCGATGTGCACCTCGTCGACACCCGCCTCTTCGAGGATCTTTCTCACATCCTCCGTGTAGCCGGAGTAGGACCGCTTTTCGACGACGTGCGCCTGTGGGTGCGACAGCAAAAGCGTGTTGCGCCCCTCGAGTTCGTCGTACACCCAGCGCGTGAGGACGATGGCGGCGTACTCGTCCGCGTGCTGGTTGATGTACCGTTGGCACAAGGGGGCTATGTAATCCAGTGTGTTGCGCAGGAAATCCTCCTGAACGTCCAGGACAATCAGACCTTTCGGCACACAGCTCACACCCTTCCACATCGCTTCTCCGCACCATCGTATCACGTCACCGGTTGCCGGTGAAGCCGGACAAGGCCACGTGTCGCAATTTTATCATAGGCGGCGACGGACAGTCGTGGCGACTGACAGTGGCGGTGACTGGCAGACCGTGCCCCGCGTCCAACCCGTACGCCCGCCCGAAGGGAGGGCACGCGCCGTCTTGAAGCCGACATCTTCTCCCCACCGGCAACTTCTGATAAAATATAAGAACAATACGATGACCACGCGGGCGTTGATCGGCCGCGCCGCGTTCGGCGCGCGCTGCATACAGTGAAACAATCCCGTCAGCGGCATCACGGTCGCCAGGGCGCCATGGCTCATGAGGAGGGATGGACATGGTTGCACGAGAAGAGCTGTTGCTGCTGAAAACCAAAATCCTCCCTGCCGGGGCGGACGCCATCGTGGATTTTCTGGCGTCGCGCCATCAACAGATTGAAATGACGCACATCGTGCTGGAGAATGTCCCGCTGCTCATCATCGGGCGGCACGGCATGATCGCCCGGATCCCGTCGGGCGGCACCATGCTCAAGATCAGCCAACCCAATGAAATTCTGGAGCAGCTCAGACAGTACATGAACAAGCAGGAGACGCTGTACCTGTTCATCAATCTGCCCGACCTCCCGCTCCCGCGCGAGGTGACGCAGGTTCTGGAAGAGGTCATCCAGCGGGACGCCCGCAAGGTCGAATTGCGCCGCACCATCGACGAGGCTTTGGAGAAGCGTGATCGCGAACTGTTCTACAGGGCCAGTCAGGAGTTGAACGCCCTGTTGGCGGAGTCGTGCGACTCCCCCAGTCCGCGCCATCGCGGCATCTTTTGACCGCGGTTGTAGAGGCGGCGCACGGAAGGAGTCAAACGCATGGCGGAAGGATTTTTCCTGTACGACGAGACAGAGCAGACCAGCACCCGGTACCTGGGGTACGCCGGTGAACACGGCCGGTACGACGTCGCCATCATCAGCACGGCTCACTTTTACGGAAAGCGCCTGGTGGTCTCGATTCAAAATGGACGCACCGCCATTTTGAATGATGAGGACGCGGCCAACGTCCCCTACCTGATGCAGGCCTTCGACATCCGGAACGAGGACGAGGCCGCCGAGTTCTCCGAACTGCTCCTGGCGAACCTGTGAACCGGGAGTGACCCGGGGCGCGCACCGCTCAGCGGTTCGCGCCCAGCACCTCCACAAAGTCCCGATGCTGTTCCGTGAAGGCGCGCACCGCCTCCTGATACTCCTCCGGCTCCGGCACCTCGAGATGCAGGTCGGGCACCTCGCCGTCGATGCGAAACAGCACCACATCGGTGTCGCCGGCATCGTCCTGCGGGTAATAGGCCCCGAACGCCCGCTTGCCGACCATGAAATAACTGCCGAGCACATAGGGCCGGGCCTCCCGCCCCTCCTCCTGCACCTGAACAAAAAATATTGGCTGCACCGCATCGAGCACACGCTGTGTGAACGTCTCGCCCGGATAGTCGAGGATGAGGCCGTCCTCCCGCTGTTCCTTGATCAGAAACAAAAACCGGGCATCGTCCCGATCCCAGCAGAACAGGATCAGATGCGCGTTCTCATATAAAAACGCGTACTGTTTCGCCTTTGGAAAGGCGTAACGCGGATCTTGCCAACGCACAGCGAACGCCTCCTCCCGGCCGGCATCCCGGCCGGCTCCCACACATGGACGACCCTCGTGGCCAAAAACGGACAAACAGCAGGGTTGCCCCTGCTGCCCACGTCATGCGTCCGCCTGTTCCGATTCCTTCGCCAGGGCCCGATCGAAATTCTCCTTCGTCTCGGACGCGCACGTCATCAACATCCAGATGACCCCCACGGCCGCCACGGCCATTCCGAGCAACCCGTGCACCCTCCGCGCCCCCCTTCGCCGTCTCGACTCCCTCTTTAGCTTAAAATTCATTCAGCGTACGGTCAAGCGAAATCGGGTGTCCGGCCGAAACCGGCGAATCGTGTGATATAATGGCAACGGGATATCCATCCCATCCGCCGAGTGGGTGCTCGGAGGCATCTGGACCCTGTTCGCGAAAAGGAGTTGCACCGATGATCAATCGTACCCGCAACGTGCGATATCTGTTGTTCACCCTGGCCTTTCTCCTGGTCCTCGTCGGGCTTTTGCTGCACTCGTACACCCTGTTGGCGATTTTGGCCATCGTCGCCATCGCGCTCGCCATCATCGGGGATCGCATTGAAAATCAGCCGTCCGAACCGTACAAGCACCTCAACGAACACCATCACCACCTGCATCACGGCTCCGGGAGATCGTGATGCTGGATCGCAATGAACTGTGGGCGCAGACCGAGGAACTCGCCGACCTGATCATGCAGGCGCCCGAAATCGCTCAGTACCAAGAGGCCGAGGCCCGAATGAAGGCGCACCCGGAGGCCTCGCGGATGATCCGCGAACTCAAGGATCTGCAGGAACAGGTGGCCGAGTTCCAGGCGCGTCAGGTGCCCCCCATGCACTATGTGCATCTGCTGCGTGAGACCGAATCCCTGCTCGAGCGGTTGGAGAAGATACCGGAAGTGGCGGAGTTCCAACGCGCGCAGCAGGCGGTCAACGACCTCCTGCAGGCGCTCACCCAGCGGTTGGCCCGCGCGGTGCTCGAGCGCGTCGCCGACGTGCAGGAGGGCGGGTGAGGGTCCGCCTGCACCGGCATCGGGGATGCCGAACGGGACGGATGAGACGGGCCCAGCAGCATTTGACATGATTGCCGCGCACATGGTATGTTCGGTGGGTATGCTTCCCGAGATGGGGGAAAGAAGGTTCGGCTATGGCAGATCATGATCACAACCACGAGCATGAACATGAGCACGAATTGGAAGATGAAGTGATTGTGCTCGAAGACGAGGATGGCCAGGAACACCGCTTCATCCTTGGCGACGTGATCACCGTCGACGAACAGGACTACGCCATCCTGCTGCCCATCGACGACGACCTCGAGGAGGGCGTCATCTTCCGCATCGCCGGTGAAGACGGCGAGGACATGGTGCTGGAAGACATCGAGTCCGATGAGGAATGGCAGAAGGTGGTCGACGCCTACAACGAGTACATGGACGACCTGGACGACGAGGATGAAGAGGACTGAGCGCACACCGCGTGCGTTCCCGGGCCGACCGTAAAGGTTGGCCTGTTTTTGTGTTTCCAGGCCCGTCACACCGCGACATCTCAGAGGGAACCACGAGGAGGCCGTCATGGACGCACCACAGAAGTCCCTGCGCAACGTCGCCATCGTCGCGCACGTCGATCACGGCAAGACCAGCCTGGTCGACCAACTGCTCCGCCAGTCCGGGCTTTTCCGGAGCAACGAGCGCGTCGAGGAGCGTGCGCTGGATTACAACGACATCGAGCGGGAGCGCGGGATCACCATCCTCGCCAAGACCACGTCCATCCCGTACGGATCCAACCGAATTAACATCGTCGATACACCTGGACACGCCGATTTCTCGGGCGAGGTGGAACGGATTGTCAAGATGGTCGACGGGGTCCTCCTGGTGGTCGATGCGTTCGAGGGCGTGATGCCGCAGACCCGGTTCGTCCTCGCCAAAGCGTTGGAGGCCGGGCTCACGCCGCTCGTCGTGATCAACAAGATGGACCGGGAGAACGCCCGCCCGGCCGAGGTGGTCGACGAGGTCCTGGATTTGTTCATCGATCTCGGCGCCACGGAGGCCCAGTGCGACTTTCCGGTGATCTACACCTCCGCCCTGCGCGGCACGGCATCGACGGATCCGGCCGATCCCGGTCGGGATATGCGGCCCCTGTTCGAGGCCATCCTCTCGCACATCCCCGCACCCGCCGGGGACCCGGAAGGGCCGCTGCAGCTGCAGGTGACCATGCTCGACTACAACGAATTTCTCGGGCGCATCGGCATCGGCCGGATTGCGCGCGGACGAATCCGGGCCGGTCAGCCCATCGCGGTCGTCAAACGCGATGGCGGCGTCCAGCGCACCCGGGCCGCGAAATTGTTCGCGTTCTCCGGACTCAAGCGGGTGGAGGTGGATTCGGCGAACGCCGGCGACATCATCGCGGTGGCGGGCGTCGAAGGGATCACCGTCGGCGAGACGGTGTGCGATCCGGATCAGATTGACCCGTTGCCGCTGCTTTCCATCGACGAACCGACGCTGCAGATGACCTTCATGGTCAACGACAGCCCGTTCGCGGGGCGCGACGGCCAATTCGTCACCTCGCGCAAGCTCCACGAACGACTGCTCGCCGAGCTGGAGTCGGATGTGTCCCTGCGCGTCGAGGACACGGACGACGCCGACGCCTGGCTGGTCTCCAGCCGCGGCGAGTTGCACCTGTCCATCCTGATTGAGACGATGCGCCGCGAGGGGTATGAACTGCAGGTGTCAAAACCCCGCGTGATCGTCCGCCGAAACGACGAGGGCGATCTCGAGGAACCGGTGGAACACCTGGTGATGGACGTCCCGTCCGACACCATGGGCGCGGTGATTGAGGCCCTCGGCCTGCGCAAGGGCGAGATGCTGAAGTTGGAACCGAGCGCCTCGGGAGAGACGACCCGGCTCGAGTTTTTGGTCCCCTCCCGCGGCCTCATCGGATTTCGCGGCGATTTTCTCACCATGACGCGCGGCTACGGGACGATGCACCACCGATTCCACCACTACGGCCCGTGGCGCGGCGACGTGGTGACCCGCCGACAGGGCGTGCTCATCGCCAGCGAGACCGGGACGGCGACGGCGTACGCCATTCAGAACCTGGAGGACCGGGGGGTCCTCTTCGTCACGCCCGGCACCGAGGTGTACGAGGGCATGATTGTCGGTGAACACAACCGGGAGAACGACCTGACGGTCAACATCGTCAAGGCGAAACACGTCACCAATGTCCGTTCGTCCACGAAGGAGGAGACGGTGCGCCTGAAGGCGCCGCGCATCCTCACCCTCGAAGAGGCCATCACCTATATCGAGGACGACGAACTCTGCGAGGTGACCCCGCACCACATTCGACTGCGCAAACGCGAGCTGACCAAATCCGGGCGGGAGAAGTTGGCCAAACGCGATCGCGGATGAGGCCGCCCCGCGCCGGAGCCGGCGGCCGGGCGCGGGCAGGGCCTGCCCCGTGCAACCCCCCTCAAATCGTGTGAGATTTCGTATGCGTGGGGCTTTCCCTGCGCCCGGCAACCGGATTCCATGGTATAGTGAAGTGGAATCCCGCCATGTCCCGGCCCGGTGCCGCCGTGACGGATTCTGAATTTCCGAATGCACGGCCTGGAGGCGATGACCCCATGTCAACCCTGTTGAATCAGCTCACCGCGGCACTGAAAGCGTCCGACTGGCCCTATGTCGAACTCGACGGCGGCCGGGGCGTACGGCTCGGCCTGCAAACGGAGCGCGGCGTGATGGAGGGCGTGGTCACCGTGTACGAGGACCGCAAGTTCCTCGTGTGCGCGGCCAAGGCGCCGGTGAGTGCGCCGCCCGACAAACAGGCGGCCGTCGCCGAATTGCTCAATCGCATCAACTACGCGCTTCTCATCGGAAACCTGGAGATGGACCCGCGCGACGGCGCCATCTACACGCGCACCAGCGTGGACGTGGAGTTCATCGAGGTGAGCCCGCCATTCATCAGCAACCTGATCATGGCCAGCTTCCGCATCCTGGACATGAACATCCCGGCGCTGGTCAACGTCGTCTTCAACAACATGAGCCCCGAGGAGGCCTTCGCCAAGACGCAGGCACCTTCTCAAAATTGACCGCGAAAGACAAACGCGGCGGCCCACTGGACCGCCGCACCCCGCGACGCCGAACGCCCGCCCCAGGGAGGGCGGGCGTCTTTTTCGGTGTGACCAGAGGTCACCGGTTGAGCAGTTTGAGAAACTCGCGCATGAACCCGGGCAAATCCGGCCAGGCGTGCCCCGACACCAGGTTCCCGTCGACATGCAGCGTCTGGGTGATGTACTTGGCGCCCATCCCCTCGACCGAGGGCCGGCATGCGATGTAGGCCGTCATCTCCCGGCCCACCAGGACATCGCGCACGACCTCCAGCACCTGCGCGGCGTGGCAGATGGCCCCCACCGGCTTGCCCGCCTCGAAAAAGTGACGCACAATCCGCGGGACGTTCTCGTCCAGCCGGATGTACTCCGGGGCCCTCCCGCCCGGGATGATCAATCCGTCGTACGCCTCTGGCTTCACGTCCGCGAACGCCAGGTTGGCCTCAATCAGGTATCCCGGCTTCTCCGTGTACGTGTCCCACCCGGTGAAATCGTGCACGACCGTGTTCAGCTTCTTCGCCGACGGCGCAGCGATGTCCACCTCAACGCCCTCTTCGAGCAGGCGATAATACGGGTAGTAGATCTCCAACGCCTCGACCGCGTCTCCCGCAATCAACAGGACCTTTTTGGCCACCGAACTTCCCTCCCGAAAGCCAACTTGGGCGATGCCGCCCCCTATATCCTAACAACTTCCTCGTCTCTTGTAAATTTCAAGAGGCTCACCTGGCCGCCATCACGCAGGACCGGTCGATCTCGCCGACACACCGAAGCCCCGCCAAAGCCATCTGGAGATCCAGCTCGGCCAGGCTGTGCTGGATAAATCGGCGGACGCCCTGCTCGCCGCCGACCGCCAGGGCGTACACGTAGGGCCGACCGAACAACACCGCCCTCGCCCCTAGGGCGAGCGCTTTGACCACGTCGGCGGCGCACCGCACCCCGCTGTCCATCAGGAGTGTGACATCGGGGCCGAGCGCCTCCCGGACTTCCACCAGCGCATCCAGCGCCGCCACGCCGCCGTCGACCTGCCGGCCGCCGTGATTGGACACAATCACCGCGTCTGCGCCGAGGTGGAAGGCATGCCGCACGTCCTCCGGATGCGTGATGCCCTTGACGAGAAGCGGCAGGCGTGTCTGGGCCCGGATGCGCTCGAGGTCCTCCCACGTGAAGCCCGGGTTGACGTACACCGCCAAAAAGTGCTGAATGGCGGCGGCCATGTCCTCCTCCGGCGCCCTGGACAGCCGGCTTCGAAAGACCGGATCGGTGAGGTAGTTGGCGAGTCCCTGGCCCTGAAGGAACGGGAGATAGGCGTTCTTCAGGTCGTGCGCCCGCCAGCCCAGCATGGTGGTGTCGACCGTCACCACCAGAGCGCCGTAGCCGGCTCGTTCCGCCCGCTGGATCAGGCTGGTGATGATTTCCGGATCCCGGCCCGGATACAGTTGGAACCAGCGCGGCGCCTCGCCCATGGCGATGGCCACCTGCTCCAAGGGAACGGATGAGACGGTGCTGAGGACAAAGGGCACCCCAAAGGCTGCGGCGGCCCGGGCCGACGCCAGTTCCGCGTCGGGATGAAGGATGGATTGCACGCCGACCGGCCCGAGCAGAAATGGCGCCGGCAAAGCCCTTCCGAACAGCGTCACGCCGAGGTCCCGATTCTCCACATCGCGCAGGAGCCTGGTGCGGATGCGCCAACGGTCAAACGCCTCTCGATTGGCGCGCATGGTCGACTCCAGCCCGGCGCCCCCCTCCAGGTACCACCACGGTCCGTCCGGCAGGCGCTCCCGCGCCCGTGCCGCCCACTCGTCGGCCGTGATGGGCCATTCGTACGTCCCGTGATCGAGCGCCATCCCTCTCGCGTAGATTTCCAACTGCACATCCAATCCGTGCTTGGTCACTCCACGCCCCCCTCTCCCAAGTCTGTCAGATCCATCATACCATTCAAACGGTCGGTTGAGAGACGGGATATCCTCCGTTTGAACCGCCGGGAATGCGACATCCGAGTCATGTATGCCAAGGGGCCGCCGTTGTACAGTAACGGTGTGCAGAGGAGGTTTTGACATGTGGGATGAACGAATTCGAAATGCGCGGTTGCGGGAACGAATCCTCTCCGCGGACGAGGCCGCCCGGCACATTCGGGACGGTATGACCATCGGCATCAGTGGATTCACCCGGGCGGGGGACGCCAAGGTGGTTCCCGCCGCACTCGTCGAGCGAGTTCGGCGGACCGGCGAACCGATGCGCATCAACCTGTGGACTGGCGCATCCGTCGCGGAAGAGGTGGACCGGACGCTCGTGGAGGCAGGACTCGTGGCCCGGCGCATGCCGTTTCAATCCGATAGACGCATGCGGGACGCCATCAATCGGGGTGACGTGATGTACGTGGACCAGCATCTCAGCCTGACCGTGGAAATGATTCGAGAGGGTCAGTTGGGTCCGCTGGATGTGGCCATCCTCGAGGCGATCGCCATCGCGGAGGACGGGTCCATCATCCCGAGCACGTCCGTCGGGAACTCGCCGACGTACGCCATGATGGCCGACAAGGTCATCGTGGAACTGAACACACACCAGCCCCTGGAGCTGGAGGGCATGCACGACATCTATGTGCCCGGCCCCCGTCCTCACCGGGAGCCCATTCCCCTGGTGGAGGTCAGCGACCGGATTGGAACGCCCGGTATCCCCATCCATCCGGATAAGATCGTGGGCATCGTGATCACCGACCGGGATGACCACTTTGCGCCGCTGGCGCCGCCCGATGAGGAGACGGCGCGCATCGCGGGGCATCTGGTTGATTTCCTTGAACATGAGGTGCGGATGGGCCGCCTCACGAACGAGCTGCGTCCACTGCAATCGGGCGTCGGTGCGGTCTCCAACGCCGTGCTTCACGGTCTGCTCGGCACACCGTTTCACCATCTGCAGATGTACTCCGAGGTGTTGCAGGACGCCGCATTCGATCTCCTCGATGAAGGGCGCCTTCGCTTTGCATCCGGTTGCGCCGTCACCCTGTCGCCCGGACGGGCGCAGGACGTGCTGGGGCGGCTCGGATCCTATCGGGATCGACTGATCCTGCGCCCACAGGAGATCTCGAACCATCCCGGCATCATCCGGCGGCTCGGTGTCATCGCCATGAACACGGCGCTGGAGGCGGACATATACGGCAACGTCAATTCGACCCACGTGCTGGGTACGCACATGATGAACGGCATCGGCGGTTCCGGCGACTTCGCCCGCAACGCCTACCTGTCCATCTTCGTCACGAAGTCCACCGCGAAAGACGGGCGCATCTCCAGCATCGTCCCGATGGTCTCCCATGTGGACCACACCGAACACGACGTGCAGGTGTTGATCACCGAACAGGGGCTCGCGGACCTGCGGGGGTTGGCGCCGAGGGAGCGCGCGAGACTCATCATCGAACACTGCGCGCATCCGGACTATCGCGACGCGCTGTTTGAGTACCTTGAAACCGCCCTGCGTTTCGGAGGTCACACGCCGCATGACCTCGAGAAGGCCCTGTCCTGGCACGTCCGTCTGCGGGACACCGGGTCCATGCGCCCGTGAGCGCGGCTGCAATCCGCTCTGACCGAGGATGCAATCCGGCCTCGACCATCCATTCGGCCGCGGCCACGGATTCAGGGGACGAGGATCAGGCGGTTGACCTCCCCGCGAGCGAGGCGATCGAAGCCCTCGTTGACCTCGTCGAGCCCAATCCGCCCAGAGAGGAGCCGGTCGACCGGCAGCCGGCCCCGCCGGTACATCTCGACGAAGCGCGGGATGTCCCGAGAGGGCACGCAGCTGCCCACGTACGAGCCCTTCAGCGTCCGCTCCTCCGCCGTCAGGATCACCGGCGGCAGCGACAGCCGGTGATCCGGATGCGGCAGGCCCGTGGTCACCGTCGTCCCGCCCCGGCGGGTCACCCGGAAAGCCGTCTCCAGCGCCGGGACCGCGCCCGCCGTTTCAATCGCGAACTCCACCCCCCCTTCGGTGGCCGCGCGCACCCGCTCGGCCACCTCCGGGTCGCGGGCGTCAAACGTGTCCGTCGCACCGAGTTCCTCAGCCTGGCGCAGCTTCTGGGGATTGACATCCACCGCGACGATTCGCCGCGCGCCCGACGCCACCGCCCCCAAGAGGGCGGCGAGCCCGACGCCGCCGAGCCCGATGACCGCCACCGAGCTGCCCGCCGGCACCCGGGCGGTGTTGATCACGGCGCCGACCCCGGTCATCACCGCGCATCCGAACACCGCCAGCTCCTCGAAGGGCAGGTCTGCGTCCACCTTCACCAGCGAATGCTCCGAGACGACCGCGTACTCCGCGAAGGCGGACACGCCGAGGTGATGGTGGATCTCGCCGCCATCTTCCCCGTGCAGCCGACGCGCTCCCGACAGGAGGGTCCCCGCCGTGTTGGCCGCCGCGCCCGTTTCACACAGATTGGGCCGGCCCTCCCGGCACGGGCCGCAGTGCCCGCAGCTGGGGACAAACGAGCACACGACGCGATCCCCAGGCTGAAGCTGGACGACTCCCGGGCCGACGGCGACCACCTCGCCCGCCGCCTCGTGCCCGAGCACCATCGGCACGGGCCGCGGCCGGCTTCCGTTGATCACCGACAGGTCCGAATGGCACAATCCGGCCGCCCGAATCCGGATCAACACCTCCCCGAACCGGGGCTCGTCTAGTGAAACCGTTCGGATCTCCAAAGGCCGGCTCTGCGCGTAGGGAGCCGGTTTCCCCATGGCGGTCAACACCGCCGCGCGCGTCTGCATACATATCCTCCTCCTTCTTGCTCGGCCAGGATGCCTGGCCTCCGTCGGTCGTCCGCGCCGACGGGCAACTCAACCCGTCCCGCCGCGGTGCGGGACGATGAAGCGGGGCCCCGCGGCGCCGGAGGGGACCCTCATCCATCCGGGTCCGCCTGAACGTGCGGCGCCAGCGCCCGCCGGATGTCGGGCGGAATGGGCTGCGCCCGCCGCTCTCGCTGGGAGAAGTACACGTAGGTCGACCGGCCCCGCGCCCGCACCTCCCCATCCTGATACAGCGCTTCTCCTATCTCCAGACTGCTGTTTCCAATCCGGCGGATCCAGGTGCGGATCTCCACGTCGCGCCCGTAAAACGTCTCTTTCACGAAATCCACGGACATATGGACAATCACAAGATTCCAATCTTTGAACGAAAGATCCGGCATGAACAATTGAAAGATCTCGTGCCGTCCGGCCTCGAACCAGACGGGGATGGTGGTGTTGTTGATGTGCCCCACCCCGTCGGTCTCCGAGACCCGCGGCCGGATCCGCGTGATGAACATGCGCCCACGCTCCTGCGGATGCATCGGTATGCCTTTTCCATTCAACCCTATCGATCTCATTCTATCACAGGGCCCCCCGGGGCGCGGGGCGAAACCCGGCGGCCGGGCGCCACGCCTCTCCTCCGCCATCGCCGTCGGCCGCCGCGAAGATGTGGTGCCGCGGCGTTTCGGGGCACGGAAACCTGTTCACTGCGCGGCGCTCATCCCCCCGACGCGGCGCATCGCGTGGCGCAACGACGAGACGCTGTAGAGGACCAGCGCCATCCAGATGCAGGCAAACGCGAGCAGATCCAGGGCCGTGAAGCTCTCCCGGTACACGAACACGCCGAGCAACAGCGAGATGGTCGGCGACAGGTACTGGACAAAACCGAGGGTCGTCAGGTTCAACGCCTTGGCGGCCATGCCAAACCACAAAAGCGGCAGGGCCGTGGCGACGCCGGACAACAGGAGCAGGACCAGGCGCAGGGCCGGCAGGTGCCATCCCCCGTCCACCCCCGCCAGGTGCAACCCGGCGAGATAGAGCAAGGCCAGTGGCAACACAAGGGTGGTCTCCCATGTCAGACTCTCCATGGCCTCGACGGAGACCTTCTTCTTAGCCAGACCGTACAGGCCGAACGACAGCGCCAGCGAGATGGCGAGCCACGGGAAGCGACCGTAGGCCCAGACCGAGATCGCCACACCGGCGGCCGCCACCGCCAGGGCCCCCCACTGCCAGCCGTTGAGCCGTTCGTGCAAAAATACAATCCCGAGCAGCACGCTCACCAGCGGGTTGATGTAGTACCCGAGACTGGCCTCCACGATGTGCCCCGAATTGACCGCGTAAATGTAGGTCAGCCAATTGATGGTGATGAGTCCGGCCCCGATGCCCATCCAAAGAAGGTGGCGGCGATCCTGAGCAACCCGCAGGCCGGCCTTCAGTCGGCCGGTCGCGGCGAGCATCGCCCAGACGAACAGCGCCGACCACACGATGCGGTGCGCCAACACCTCGGTGGCCGACAGGCTGGCGAACAACTTCCAATACATCGGCAACAGGCCCCACCCGCCGTAGGCCAGCACTGCGTACACGATGCCTCGTCGATTCAACAGCACACCCTCCCCCGTCTCGCGGCGTGTTTCGGAGAGATGCGAGAGATCCCGCGCTCCGGGCGTCTTCCATCCATTCTCCCCACGCTCGTTGACGTACTCATCTTACCCCCGGCGGCGAAGAATGCAAACCTCTGGAAGCGGTTCATTGCCGCGGGTTGCATTTTCCACACCGGTTCTGGGATGATGCCGACAGAACGTTCGCAAGGAGGCGTACCGTGTTTCGTCGCATCGGAAAGCTGTGGCGGCTGTGGGAACTGTACACCTTTTGGAAGTCGTTCACTCCGGCCGGGTACGCCATGGACCGGGCCTTCACCTACGTACTGGACCGCCTCCGCGCCCTCGATTGGGTCTATCTCGTCCTCGCGGTGCTGCTGGCCATCCTCTGGGCGCTGGAAGGGCTCAACTGGGTCCTTCAGGCGGTGCTGGCCATCTCGCGCTCCCTTGGCCTAACCACCGCCGTCTGGCCGCGGGGGCCCGTTCTCGGCGCACTCGGTGGCATTACCCTCGGCCAGGTGGTCTGGTGGCTGCTCGCCGGCCTGCTGTGGGCCATTTCGGTCCTGCGCTGGCTCGCGGCGCTGTTGAGGCGGCTGTGGCCCGCGCAGGCCGGACAGGCGTTTGTCTGGGTCAGCGGCACCATCCATGGACGCAACTTCGTCCACCGGACGGGAGGCCCACAGGCGCCGCGGACCACGCCGATCCCCTCCGGCGCCTTGATCCTTTGTCTCGCGTGGCTCGCCGACGCGCTCATCCTCGCCGGGTGAGCGAGTCAAGCACCTCGGCCACCGAAAACTCGGCCGCGGCGATGGCCTCGTCGGCGACCCCGTAGTACATGCGGATGAGGTCTCCCTCCACCAGCGCGCCGCAGGAGAAGACCACCCCGCCGAAGAATCCCTCCCGCTCGTACGCCGCCTCCGGGGCGAGAATCGGCTCCTCCGAGCGGGCGATGACGCGGTAGGGATCGGCGAGATCGAGCAACGCGGCCCCCATCGCGTACCGGTTCTGCTCATCCGCGCCATGGTAGAGCACGAGCCAACCCGCCTCCGTCCGAATGGGTACGGCGCCGCCCCCGATGCGCGCTCCGTCCCACCTTCCCGGCCGGCGGCCGAACAGGTACCGGTGATTGCCCCAGTGCCGCAGATCGGGCGACTCGGCCATCCAGATGTCGAGCGCCCCCATCCCGCGTGGCGCCGGACGGTGCAGCGCGTAATATTTTCCCCCGACGGCCTCCGGGAACAGCACCACGTCCTTGTTCTCCGGCGGAAAGATGAGCCCCATCCGTTCCACGTGCCGAAAATCCCGCGTCACCGCCAACCCCACGGCCACCCCGTACGCCGACACGGCGGTGTAGGTGATGTAGTACGCGTCCCCGATCTGCGCCACGCGCGGGTCCTCGACCCCAAACGCCTCATAGGGCGTCTCCGGCTGCACCAGCGGCCGCTCGTCGACGGTGAAATGATGTCCGTCGCGGCTGCGAGCGACGCGAAGGTGGGACATGGACGTCAGCCACACCGTCTCCAGTGTGTCGGCGCGCCGGACCGCCCGCGGATCGCTGAAATCGTACGCCGCGTCCCCGCGGGCCACCTGCCGAACTTTGGTCTCGCCGGCTTCCGGGTCATACATGGGTACACCGACCGTCTCGGGGGTCGCCACGGCCTGTTCCGCGACGCGCAGGAGCAGAATGACCTCATCCCCGTACCGGGCGACCCCCGCGTTGAAGGCGCCGATGACCCGCATGTCCGGCCGCGATGGCGGCACATCCTTCGGCGTCAAAAGAGGATTTTCGGGAAACCGCACGACCCGCACCTGGATCCCTCCCTGCAATCGCTTCCACCGGGTGTTTGGATCCTGATCCTAATCGCTCGCCTCCATGCGCGCAATCCCCCAGGGCTTGACAAACCCCGTCCAAACGTCTATCTTGCATACGGGACAACGCGAGAGCATCGGAAGGTTTACCACATCGTGCCAAGCACGCTGTGAGGGAGTAGCTGCCGCAGGAGTGCGGCGAAGCGCGCCGTCAGTACGGTTCGGCCACGTCCGGACCCGGCGCCTTCCATGGGTTTGTCTAATCCATGAGCGAGACTCGCAGCCCCCCGGCGACATTCGTCGACCCCGGGCGGGCTCGGGTCTCGCTCGTTTTGTTTTTGATAATCGGGAGGTGTCCTCATTGGATTGGTTTTGGCTCGTCCTCAACGTCGCACTGGTCAACATCATCCTGTCGGGAGACAACGCGCTGGCCATCTCCATGGCGGCGAACCGGCTGCCGGAAGACATGCGCAAGCGCGCCATCACCTTCGGCAGCACCATCGCCATCCTGCTGTTGATCCTGTTCACCGCCGTCGGCACGTTCATCATTCGCCTGCCGGTGCTCAGGACCATCGCCGGCGTGCTCCTGTGGTGGATCGCCGTGCGGTTGGTGCTGGAGCACATCCGGCCGCAGACCGAGGAGGCGCCGACCCTGTCCATCCCCGGCAACCAGCTCGGCAAGGCCATCTCGGCCATCGTCGTCGCCGACCTCGGCATGGAACTCGACAACGCCATGGCCATGCTGGGCGCGGCCGGCGGGCGGCTCAGCGTGCTGTTGGCGGGGTTTTTGTTCACCATCCCGTTTCTCATCTTCGGCAGCCGGTTCATCTCCCGGGTGTTTGACCGGATGCCGTGGATCCTCTACCTGGCCGCGGCGTACATCACCTGGATTGCCGGCAGAATGGTGGCGGACGATCCCATCGTCCACACGCTCTCCCTGCCTGAGTGGTCGCATTGGGTGCTGCCCGGTGGATTCCTCGCCGCGTTCGTCCTCACCGCCATCGGGATGATCCAAATCTTTCGGCGCCGGGGGCGGCTGTCCGCACCGCTGGATAACCGGCACGCCGAGGCGCAACCTAATGGTATCCAGTGAAGGAGAGGGAGGCAGAGCGGTGCAGCGGAATGGAACGAACGAGTCTCGCTCGGACCAGGACGAGGTGGACGAGCTGCGGAAATTGCTCATGGGTCTGAACGAACAGCAGCGCCGACAGGTGCGCGCGTACATCGAGCGTGTCCGGATGGGACAGTCGACCTACAGCGGACCGCAAAACGGCGTGTACACGGGTGAATTCCCGGATCGCATCGGGGGTTGGGTGTCGGAACCGTAATCCCCCGCCGTACGGCGGGCCGCCAGCGTCTCCCCAACGGGGACCGGCGAGCCGCGGGCCCTCCCCCGCCACACGGCGGGCCCCCGGCGACGTCCACCGTCCACGCACCTTCCGGGACGCCTTCCGTGCACCGGGTCGCGAGAGCCCCGGTGCACGGAACGCATACTGTCAGCGCGCCTCCAGCGCAGCCAGTTCCGCCAGAGCAGCTTCCGCCGCCGCCCGAATGGAGGCCGGGGCCGCGTTCAGGTCAATCACCCGAACCCGCGCGATGTCGGTCCCCTTCTTCCCCGGTGTCACGGGCCGTTCGAGACAGCGCACCTGAACCTCGAACCGAAGCGGATCCTCCGACTGATCCAGCCCCACCATGCACTGGACGCCGCGGTCCCGCTCGACGACATCCATGGAGAAAATCCGCTCGTGTTGTTTGGAAAACCCGTGCCGCAACAGCACCTCCTGGGCCTCCCGCAGCCGGGCCGCCGCAATGCGCATCGACCTTCCCCCCTTGCTCGGTGTTCGGACGTCAGCCGCGGTGTTCGTTGACCGGCGCCGCCAACACGAAGGTGTTCCCATCCGGGTCTTTGAAGATGGCCTCGACCCCGCCCCACGAGGACCGTTTAGCCGGCTGGACGAACTCCACCCCGCGTGCGCTCAGCTCGCGATACGCCGCCTCCACATCGTCGCAGGTGAACGCGACGTTTTGAAATCCCCCGATTCGATCCTCCATCCCCGGCGGGGTGAACAACACCACCAGCGTGTCCGAACCCGGAGGTTTCAGCTCAATCCATCGCTGTCCGGGGCCAAACGCCTGATCCGTCACCACCTCGAACCCCAGCTTGTCCCGGTAGAAACCGAGGGCCCGGTCCTGATCCGAGACCGGAATGCTCACAAAACGAACGCGAATCATCGTCTCTCCTCCATCTGTGCGGATTCGGTGGACACCTGACCCCAACCCTCGCGCAGAAGGCGGCGTACCACCTTCCCGACGGCGCTTTTCGGCAGGTCGTCGACGAACACCACCGACGTCGGCTTCTTGTACGAGGCCAATCGCTGTTTGCAGAACTCCACCAGCTCCGCCTCTGTCGCCGTGCGGCCCGGCCGCAGGACCACGAACGCGCGGATGGTCTCCACCCACTTTTCGTCCGGCACCCCGACCACGGCCGCCTCCGCCACCGCCTCGTGCTGGTACAATACGTCCTCCACCTCGCGCGGGTACACGTTGAAGCCGCCCGTGATGATCATGTCGGACCGGCGGTCCACGAGGTACAGATAGCCGTCCGGATCAAAATACCCCATGTCACGGGTGTGGATCCACCCGTCGCGCAGGGTCTGGGCCGTCAGCTCCGGCGCCTTCCAGTAGCCGGTCATCGTCTGGTTGGTGCGCACCACAATTTCGCCAATCTCACCGGTTTTGAGTTCCTGGCCGTCCTCGCCGACGATCCGGATCTCGGCGTGAGCCGCCGGCCGGCCGCACGACAGGAGCCGCCTTTGACCCGTTTCCGTATCCGCCACGTGCTCCGCCTGCGACAAGACCGTGAGGATGAGGGGCGCCTCCGTCTGCCCGTAGTACTGAATGAACTTCGGCCCCCACAGCTCGAGCCCGCGCGCCAACGCCTGGCGCGGCATGGGCGAGGCGCCGTACAGAAGGTTCCGGACCGATTCGAAACGGTACCGCTCGACGCCGGGGGTGTTGAGCAACATCACAATCATGGTGGGGACAAGATTGAGCGTCGTGGGCCGGAGTGCCTCCACCGCCTCCAGGTACGCCGAGGGGACAAAACCCGGGAGCACCGCGTTGGCAGCGCCCCGCACCCAGTGCGGCAGGACCAGGGTGCCCGACGCGTGCGTCAACGGCGCCGCGTGCAGCATCACATCCCCCTCCCGGATGTCGAGGGACAGAAGGATGTTGTTGCAGATGGCCGCCCACGTCTCCTGGGTGTGAACGGCCGCCTTCAGGGTCCCCGTGGTGCCCGAGGTGTACTGGATGGTCGCCAGATCCGACGCCCCGACCCGCACACCCGGTTCGTCGTCGGGGACGGTCTTGAGGTATGTATCGAGATGGACCGCCCAATCCGGCGCCTCGCCGCCGAACTGGCCAAACACCCGCACCCCCGGCACCTGCGCGCGCAACGCCTCGACACGCGCCAAAAACGGCGCCGAGTACAGGATGGCCGACGCCTCCGTCTCCCGAATCATGTGCCGCTGCTCCGCCACCGACAGACGGGTGTTCAGCGGCACACGCACCAATCCCGAGAGCAAGAGCGCGAAGTCAATCTCCACACTCTCCAGGGAGTTGGCCAACAGGATGGCCACCCTATCTCCCTTTCGCAGGCCCAGCCGCATCAGCCCGTTGGCCAATCGACGGCTGCTTTGATACACCTCCTCAAACGTCCGCGTGAGCCCGTTGAAATGAACCGCCGTGTGCTTCGGAAAGTGCAATGCACCGCGCCGGATGAGCTCCGCCGCCATCATGTCCGTCCGCCTCCCGTCCCAGCCATGCCCTGTCCATGGCGTCCCTCGCCGTCACAGAATCGCGCGGCCCCCGCCAGCGCGTCCTCGCCGGCGAGCACCCGAGCCCCGAATTGAAACTCCCGACGCATCCCTTCCGCCAGGTCCTGGCCCAATCCTGCGTACACCGCCAGGCGATCACTCCGAAGACACCCCTGCGGGAACGCCGCGAGCGCCTCCGCCAACCGCTCCGCCTCCATCCTCGCTTGCCCCGGCTCCACCAGCCGGTTGGCCAGCCCGATGTCGTACGCCTCCTTCGCGCCCACCGGCCGGCCCGTGAGAATCAGGTCCATCGCACGGCTCATCCCGATGAGGCGAGGCAGACGCTGGGTGCCTCCGTCAATCAGGGGCACCCCGAAGCGGCGACAGAACACCCCGAACACCGCGGTGCGCTCCACCACGCGCAGATCACACCAGAGCGCCAGCTCCAACCCGCCCGCCACCGCGTACCCCGACACCGCGGCAATGACCGGCTTGGACAGCGCCATCCGCGTCGGTCCGAGCGGTCCGTCCCGGGTCATGTCCACGTTCAGGTCGTTGCCCCTCCCCGCGGCCAGCGCCTTGAGATCCGCCCCTGCGCAGAAGTGGCCGCCCGCCCCCCACAGCACCGCCACGTCCAACGCATCGTCCGCCTCGAAGGCCCGGAAGGCGTCGGCGAGGGCGCGGGCGGTGTCGCGATCGATCGCGTTTCTCACCTCGGGCCGGTTCAGGATGACGGTGCACACCCGCCCCTTTCTCTCCATTTCCACGTTCAAAACCGACCGCTCCCCTGCACGAACCTCGTCTCTCTAATCCTTCTTCAAATAATCCGTCCACAGCGCGGCGACCGTCTCTTCCAGGGTGTCCGCCGCGTACACCCCGGGCTGCAAGGTCCACATCACGCCAAGCCCCATCCCGAGGGCGTACACGAGGGTGGGCAGCGTGTCCCGCCGGGCGGCGTCCGCGTCCTCCGCCGGCAACTGGGCAAGATAGGAAGCCATGTACGCCTTGAGGTTCCCCAAAAACCGGTTCATGATGTCGCGCACCGCGGGATCGTGCACCGATTCCCCGAGAAAGCAGAGGAACACCGAGAAAAACTGCGGGTTGTCGCGCGGCGTGCGGAGGATGGCGCGCACGTGTCGATCCAGTTTTTCAATCGGATCCGCGACGGCCGCGATGGCACCGACCGCGTCCTCGCGCGATCGCTGAAAGGTCGTCTTGAGCACCTGCAGAAGGAGATCCGATTTGTTCTCAAAGTAGTGATAGATCACCCCGGTGCTGACCCCCGCCTCGCGGGCGATGTCCTTCATGGAGAGGTTGGACAGGCCCTTGTTCATGATGCACCGGACGGTGGCCGCAATCACCTGTTCCCGGCGAACCTCCTGCATGCCCGTCTTCGGCATGAAACGCCCCCTTCCCACGGACGCGGCTCGCTTCCATTCCAATGAACCGCATCCCCAACCCGAGTTGGATTTATAACGAACGTTCGATATAAAACATAGCATAAGAAAACGGGGCACGCAACTGAGGTGTCCCCGTTTCCGCCGTTCCTTCAGACCGCGGATCGCCCGGACGGGATGGGGCGTCCGCCATATCCCATCGCAACCCCCGCCCGTTCGGCCAGCACCCGCGCGACCACCGGGTCCGCCCCGAGCGGTCCGGCCACCACCCAGGGGACCGCGGCGTCGACCGAGCGCAGACGCTCCGGCAACGTGCGCGTGAGGTACCCGTCGAACAAAAGATAGGGAACCACCACCACCCGCTGCGGACGCCGCTGCAGCAGACGCACCGCGGCTTCCTCCAGCGGATCGCCGTCGCCCGCCAAGACGCCCGTTGCAAACGACTCCCGCGCCACCCCGCAGCGCCGCCGGATGGCCTCCGCCACATCGAGAAACGTTCGCCGGGCGCAGGCATCCCGGTTTCCACGCCCGACCACCAGCAGGGCGTCCTCCGGACGCAGGGAACCGGCGGCCTCCTGCGCCCGCCGTGCCGCGAGGGCGGCCAGACGCGGGTCCGCCCCGAGGACCGGTCCGATGCGCACCACCAGGTCCGGATGCCCCTGAGTCACCGACCGCACCTGCGCCGGGAGGTCCATCTTGTGGTGGCCCGCCGCGAACAGAAGCACCGGCACCAGGTCCACCCGCCGCACCCCTCGTGCATGCAGGGACGCCAACACCGCCGGCACCCCGGGTTCCCTGAGCTCCAGGTACGCCGTCTCCACCACGGGCGGCCACCCGGTCCCCATCTCGCGAGCCAGGCGCACGGTCTCGAGGAACATCCGGCATCCCGCCTCGCTGCGCGTGCCGTGTCCCACGAAGACGACCGCCGCATCCGGCCCCGCCTCGCGCGCGGGGACCGCTCCTGCCGCATCCGGCCCCGCCTCGCACAAGGGGATCGATCCCGCCGCACTCCGGCCGCCCATCATCTGGCCGCTCCGCATTCTGTCGTCCGGCATCCGGTCGCCGCGCATCCCGCCGCTCTGCGTCTTCTCGCCGGTCATCGCACCGCCTCCACCGCCACGTCGAGCCGAGGCGCCCGTTCCACGCGCTCGGGCGATGCATGCCGGACCCCGACCGGCTGGCTCCGGTATCCGGATACCTCCGCCATGTCTCCGGGGATCCCGTCCGCGCCCCAGGGCGGCGCATCCCCAACCCAGACCGGCACCGTCTTTGCGTCCATCCACGTGGAGGCTGCCTCCCGCCCCACCGCGGTCGCCGCCGGCGTCATGGCCCACACCAGGTCGACGCCGCGGCCTTCCGCCATGCGCTCGAAGCGCAGGCGCAGGGCGGCCGCGTCCGCACGCCACAGAGGCGTTCGCCGGATGCCGGTGCCCGGCGCGCCAGCCCCCTCGGACTCACGCTCACGCCCCGCGCGTCCGAAAGGTGGCTGCGGGCAGGCGTCGAACGCTTCCATCCAGATGGCCCGCGCCTCCCCGCCGAGAGATGCCAACATCGCCTCGCCTTCGTCGGCACAGGTCCCGACGCGAAGGCCGGGATCGCCCACGACCACGTCCGGCCGCATTCCGCACCGGGCCAACGCGTCCGCCGCCGCCCGGCCCTGGGCCACAAGCCGCACGCGGGCCAGGGCCCGGGCGTCCAGCCCGGCGGCATCCAGCGCTTGCCACACCGCCCGCACTCCGAGCGCCGTGCGAAACCACCACACCACCGGTTCTCCCGCATCGGAGGGGCCCGATCCCGCCGTGATGCCGGCCGCGTCGGCCACCCAGGCGGCCGCCTCATCCGTGAGCGGTCGCGCGTCCCACTCGAGGGACAGGGCCACCGCCTCCGCCCCCTCCGCCTCCAGCGCCTCCGCCGCGGCGATGGCGGCATCTTCCGTCTCGCCGATCACCGCCACCCGCCGCCCGAACAGCGGCAGACGCACAAACCAGTCCAGCGCGGGCCCCTCCGCCGCCTCGCCGATCACGACGACCGCCGGATTCGTCAATCCAGCCCGGCGCACCGCGTCCGGCAGTTCGGCGAGCCGGGCGCGGACCGTGCGCTGGTCGGCCCGCGTCCCCCACCGGATCGCCGCCGCCGGCGTTTCGGGCGCCCGGCCCGCGACGAGCAACCGCTCGACGATGCCGGACAGAGCCGACATCCCCATCAGGATGATCAGCGTGCCGCCCGTGCGCGCCAACGCGTCCCAGTCCACCCCGCTCGACACCTCGCACGAGTGCCCGGTCACGACGGTGAATCCCGTGGCCCGCCCGCGCCAGGTCACCGGGATGCCCGCGTACGCCGGCACCGCCACCGCGGACGTGACGCCCGGCACCACCTGCCACGGCACACCCGCCGCCTCGAGCGCCTGCGCCTCCTCCGCGCCGCGGCCGAGGACGAACGGATCGCCCCCCTTCAGGCGGACCACCGTCATGCCCGCCCGCGCCAGGCGGATGAGCAGCGCCTCAATCTCGCGTTGGGGCACACGGTGGTGTCCCGCCTCCTTGCCGACGTCGTAGACCTGCGCGTGCGGTGGAGCGTAGCGCAGGAGTCTGGCCGGGGCCAGGTGATCCAGCACCACCGCGTCGGCCTGCGCCAGCGCCCGGCGGCCGGAGAGCGTCAAAAGCCCGGCGTCGCCCGGCCCCGCCCCGACCAGGAACACCCGCCCGACGCGGCGCTGACCCAAACCCGCCCCGCTCATGCGCGGACCGGCTCCGCGCGGAAGCGTTCGAGGCCCACGCGGCGCACGAAATCGCCGAACGCCTCCCCCGGCTCCCGCTCCGCCGCGAACGCCTCCAGCACCGGACGCACCGCCTCGGCCACCTCCGCCAGCGGCACCACCTCGCGGAACCGCTCGTTGAGCGCCGTGCCGACCTCGCTGCCGCCGAGAAACACGTCGTATTTGCCCATCGTCCGCCCCACCAGGGCGATGTTCGCGTTGTACGGGCGGGCGCATCCGTTCGGGCACCCGGTCACCCGGATGGTGATCCCCTCGTCGGCCAGGCCCAGCGCCTCGAACATCGGCTCGAACTGGGCCACGACCGCGGGCAGCACCCGCTCCGACTCCGCGACCGCCAGACCGCAGGTCGGCAGTGCGACGCACGCCATCGCCCGCCTGCGCGTCAGGGACCACTCGTCGGCGAGCCTCACGCCGAATTCCCGCAAGCACGCCTCGACCTCCTGCCGGGCCTCATCGGGGATGCCGCTGAGAAGGACGTTCTGCTGCGGGGTCAGCCGCACCGTCGGCCGAAACCGCTCCACCACCTGCCTGAGGCCCGACTTGAGCCGCACCGCCTCCGTGTCCACCACGCGGCCCTGGGGCACGAACAGCCCGAGGTAACTCCGCCCCACCGCCTCGCGGTGCCAGCCCAGGTGATCGTCCGCGTTCGTCCACACCAGGGTCCGCGGCGGCGCCAGGGGACGGCCCAGCCGCGCCTCGACCTCGGACCGCATCCAGTCGAGGCCCCTGCGGTCAATCGTGTACTTGAGCCGGGCGAAACGCCGGTTCGCCCGATCCCCGAAGTCCCGCTGCACGGTCACGATGGCCGTGACAACCTCCACCACCTCGTGGCGCGGGATGTACGCCAACGGGCTCGCCAGACGGGGGTAGGTGTTGGGGTCGGACGCCGTGCGGCCCATGCTCCCGCCGACGAGGACCGTGTAACCGACAATCCGCCCTTCCTCCAGATGCGCGACCAACCCGACGTCGTTGTCGTACACGTCGATGCAGTTGTCTCCCTCCGGGGCGATGGCCACCTTGAACTTGCGCGGGAGGTACACATCGCCGTACAGGGGCTCCTCCGATTCACCGGGGGCCAGCTCCACCGGTTCGCCATCCAACCAAATCTCGTGATAGGCGCCGGTCTTCGCACCCAGACGAGCCACCAGCGCGAGCAGGTCCTCCCGCATCTCCCGCCGGAACGGTTCATCTCCGGGCGCCGGGCAGCAGATGATGTTGCGCACCTGGTCTCCGCATCCGCCGAGCGTGGTCACGAGCGCGTCGTTGATCTCGCGGATGGTCTCCTTCAATCGGTCCTTGACAATTCCGTGGAGCTGAATCGTCTGCCGGGTGGTGATGCGCAGGCTCCCGTATTCGGACAGCCGGCTGGCGATATCGTCAAACGCCAGGTACTGGTCGGCCGTCAGCACCCCGCCCGGAATGCGGGCGCGCACCATCATGATCCAGTGGCGGTCCTTGCCCTCCTTTTTCAACTGCGCCCGCAGATCCCGGTCGTCCTGTTGATAGACGCCGTGGAACTTCAGCACCTGCACGTTCTCCTCCGAGAACTTCGGTTGGCCGTCCACCAGCGCCTCCTTCAGCGTCCCGCGCAGATACCGGCTCTCCCGCTTGATGACCTCGACCTTCGACTCGTGCCTCTCCTCTGTGCGCTCTGTGCTCACTCCGCTCACCCCGTTGTGCGGCTCAGCCACGCGCACCCACGCCTTCCGCCAGCCCGGCGATGAGCACATCCGCCACCTCGGGCCGCGTGAACTTGGGCGAGGGCCGCTGGCCGCTGCGCAGAATCTGACGAACCTTGGTTCCCGAAAGAATGTACCGGTAGGACGCGTCGTGCGGGCAAGTCTTCTCGGACGCCATGCCGTCGCACTTCTCGCAGTAGAAGCTGTTCTCGAAGAACAGCGGTGTGATCCCAATCTCCTCGGGCCGGAAATTGGAGAAGATCTTCTGGGAATCGTAGGTGCCGTAGTAGCTGCCGACCCCGGCGTGGTCGCGCCCGACGATGAAATGCGTGCATCCGTAGTTTTTGCGCACCAGAGCGTGCATCACGGCCTCGCGGGGCCCGGCGTAGCGCATGGCGGCGGGATACACCGCGAGCAGCACTCTGTCCGCCGGGTAGTAGTGCTTCAACAGGACCTGATAGCTCTTCATCCGGACGTCCGCGGGAATGTCATCCGCCTTGGTCTCCCCCACGAGGGGATTGAGGAACAGCCCGTCGACAATCTCGAGGGCGCTCTTCTGGATGAACTCGTGCGCGCGGTGCACCGGGTTTCGCGTCTGGAACCCCACGACCGTCCGCCAGCCCCGTTCTTGGAAGGCGCGGCGGGTGGCGGCGGGATCGAGGTGGAACTCGGCGAACCGCTCCGGCGGCCTGCGGCGGAGGACCCACACCGGCCCGGCGACGTAAAACTCCGGCCGCTGGTACAGCTTTCGCACTCCCGGATGCGCCTCGTCCGTGGTGCGGTACACCAACTCCGCCTCGCGCCGTTTCTCGTACGTGAAGACATCGGTCACCTCGATGATCCCGTAGACCTCATCGTCGTCCGCGCCGACGAGCGCCGCCCGTTGGCCCGGCCGAAGCCTGCTGGCCACGTCATGATCCACCGGCAGGGTGATGGGGATGGACCACACCGGACCGCTGGCCAGATGCATCGTCTCGAGCACCGCGTCATAGTCTTCCGGGCCCATGAAGCCAATCAAGGGGGAGAAGGCCCCGATGCCAATCAGCTCGAGGTCCGACAGGGACCAGCCGGAGAGCGGAATGCGCGGCCACTCCCGGCTCTGTGCCAGAAGATCCCGGCGCGCTTCCCCCGTCACCACGCGATTGACCAACACTCCACCGTGCGCCGCAATCGTCTCCGCCATGCGCAACGCCTCCTTTTGCGCGTTTCGCCCTCGTCACTTCAACAGGTTGTAACTCGACCAGCACAACAGCGTCATCAAACCGACTCGGACCACGGACTCGGGAACCCGGACGATGAGGCGGCTGCCCATGAGGATGCCGGGAATGGATCCCGCGAGCAGGCTGGCGACCATCGGCAGATCGACATTTCCAAACGCCAGATGGGCCAGTCCTGCGGTCCCCGTCACCAACACCCCCACCGCGATGTCGGTGCCGACCAGCCTTGTGGCCGGCAGCGCCGTGATGAGCGCCATCACCGACACGAACAGGGCCCCGGAGCCCACCGACGTCATGCCGACCAAACCTCCTCCAACAAGGCCCAACAGGGCGAGGGACGTCCGCGGGACCCGCTGGCCCGCGACCGGCGCGGCGGCCGCCTTCCTGTCGGCCCTCCGCCCCGCCCACCAACGCCAGGCCATGGCCAGCACGATGAGGATGTACATCCCGCCGAGGAGTTGGGCGATGACGTGATCGGACGCCTCCATCGTCCAGTGGCGTTGCAGGTACTGCACCGCCAAGGATCCCATCAGCGCCCCCGGGACGGACCCCAACGACAACCAGCCGAGGGTCCGAAAGTCGATCGTCCGCTGACGCATGTGCGCCGCGGCCCCCACCAGCTTGGTGATGCATGAGTAGACGAGGTCCGTTCCCACCGCGAGGCCGGGGTGCATGTGAAAGAGAAAGATCATCATCGGCGTCATGACGGACCCGCCGCCCATGCCGGTCAGTCCAATCAGGACGCCGACCAGCCATCCGCCGGCCGCGACCCTCCAATCCATCGGCTCCATCCCTCCCTGTGGTGCGCCCGCCCCGCGCCCGCGTCGTGGGCGGCGCAGGCGGATGGCTCAGCGATGGAGCCCGCACTCCGTCTTGTCAAACCCGGACCACCGACCGGCCCGCAGATCCTCCCCCGGCCGCACCGGCCGCGTGCAGTGGATGCATCCGATGCTCGGGTACCCCTGGTCATGCAGGGGGTTGTACGGCACGTCGTTCTCCCGGATGTAGGACCAAACCTGCTCCCACGTCCAGAACGCCAAGGGATTGACCTTGACCAACCCGAACTTGGCATCGACCTCGAACACCTGCGCGTTCGCGCGGGTCGGGGCTTGATCCCGACGGATGCCGGTGATCCAGCCGTCCAGTCCGTCGAGCACGCGGGTGAGCGGACGCACCTTGCGCAGATCACAGCACAGATTCGGGTCACGGGCCCAGAGCCGATCCCCGTACTGCGCCGCCTGGGCCTCCACCGTCAACTCCGAGTGAACCGCCCGGAGATTCGGAATCCCATAGCGCGCCTTTGCCTGTTCTATCAACGAATACGTCTCCGCGAACAGCAGATCCGTATCCAGATAGAACACCTGCGCGTCCGGATGAATCTTCATCAGCATGTCGAGCAACACCATGTCCTCCGCCCCAAAGCTGCACGCCAGCGCGATGTTCGGCACCCGCTCCAACGCCACCTGGAGGATCTCCTGCGGACGGGCCGCCCGATGGCGTTCCGCCAACGTCTGAAGCTCCTCCTTCGCAATCGCCAATGCCTTCACGCCAACACCCCATTATTCCGATTAAATTTATTAGACATATTATATTAGCTCAGATTGTACTGTCCACGGCGCCTGTCGTCAATCCCGAAAAGATACGAAAACGGCGCCCGATTGGGCGCCGCTCTTTCCATGCGATTAAAAACGCGGGAGGCGATGGTGCGGAATGCATCTTGTCGAAGGACGGCTCGTCGAAGGACGGCTCGGCTCGCCTACAACCCCCCTGGGCCGGTCGCGGCCGCCTCTCCCTGTGCCAGCGAGCCCTCCCCGCAGAGGACGAGCCAGGCGTGGGCGCAGGCGGGATCGAACTGCGATCCGGCGCCTTCCCGAATCACCTCCAACGCTCGCTCCCGCGGCCACGCCGCTCGGTAGGCGCGGGAGGAGGTCAGGGCGTCGTACACGTCGGCCACGGCCAGAATTCGCGCCAAAAGAGGAATCTCTTCACCGCGCAGTCCGTCTGGATAGCCGGTGCCATCCCACCGCTCGTGATGGTGGCGGATGACCGCCAGTTCGTCCGGCATGAAACCGATGTACCGGCACAGCTCGTATCCGGTGATCGGGTGCTGTTCAATCACCGACCGTTCCTCGGGGGTGAGGGGCCCCGGTTTGTTCAGGATCTCGTCGGGCACGTGCAGCTTCCCGACATCGTGGACAACGCCGCCGCGGGCGAGCGC
The DNA here is from genome assembly GCF_023511815.1 of Alicyclobacillus sp. Classification (GTDB taxonomy): domain Bacteria; phylum Bacillota; class Bacilli; order Alicyclobacillales; family Alicyclobacillaceae; genus Alicyclobacillus_H. The sequence continues at coordinate 21,937 of NZ_JAIMAV010000001.1, read as the reverse complement.
CCGCAGCCCGTCCTTCGCCACGCCCATGGACCGCGCCAGCTGCAGGGCGTACAGCGTGACGCGCAGATTGTGGCCCGCCGTGTACGGGTCCTTGCGCTCCGTGGCGAGGATCAGGTCGTACACGCTCTCCGAGACACCGACCCCCATGCGCTTCATCACGGACCCGAACAGACTCGATTCGAAGGTCTGCTTGAGCGTCGTGTTGGCGCGGTACTGAAGGATGATGCCGTACAGGATGACGCACATGGCGGTGACCAAGAGCACGTGGTACAGCCACCAGGCGGCGGTCCACATGGCCGAGGTCATCATGACCAATTGCGTGAGGCACAGCAGCGACGTCCCCAGGATCACACCGGCGTGCACCGGGAGGCGCGCCGCGGCAAACGGGCGATAGTGGCGGGCGGCGGTCCATATGTAAAGCGCCATGGTGAGGCCCGCGACCGCGGACTCCACCGGCCTATTGGAGAGCGGAATGGCGGTGGAGACGGGGGGATCGAACAGAAACAGCAGATCGGCCACCCCGACGATGGTGATGGCGACCGGAACAAAACGTCTTCGCCGCCTTGTGAGCCGCCGGATGGCGGGTCGATCCGTCGGCCAGGCCGACAGCCACATCCACAGCGCACAAAGGGTCAGCCCCAGCTGCGCCGCGACAAAGGGGACCCGATACGCCCGGGTGAGCAAAAACCCCGGGGTCGCCAGGCCGTGGATGAGAAACGCCCCCGCCAGCGACAGCAGCGCGACGAACACCATCATGACGTTGACATCGCGGGCGCGGATGCCGCCCCAGGCGACAATCACCGAGGCGGCCACCGCCACGACGAAGACCGTCGAGATCACATAAAAATGAAACCCCGGTGCGGACAGCATGAAACCGCGGACACCGGGCATCTCCGCGAAGCCGTACAGCACCAGGGAAATCGACAGCAACCCGCCGAGGGTCTTCCACAACGCGGACACCGAACGAGGCATGACGAAAGCCACCTTCCACCCGTGCGCAGATCGACCGTATTCGCCGTCAATCTTTCGATACTCGGATAGGAAGTTCCTGCAATCGGTTGCCTTCATCCGACGTGCCGTTGGCTGTGATACTTGGCGCCCAATTGGCCGGATTGGTCCGATGCACGAGGTGCTCCACGGACGCGTACCCTGAAACGACCGCGCTGATGGCGATCACGACGACGATCATGAGACCCGCCAGATCCTCGGTTCGATTGGGACAACCCCCAAAACACTCCGCCCCCGCGTCACGCTATGGCAGTGAGCCCACTCGCATGGTATAAATAGGACAAGCACTTCATCTTCCTTCGCGCTGCCGGGTGAGGTTGATGAGAATCTACGTCGGCGTAACCGACAATCACTGGTACACCTATCTGTCCAGTATGAGACCGGATGAGGTGAACTTCTGGCAACCGGGGGGCAGCCGCGCCTTTCGCGCAATCCGACCGGGCGAACTCTTTCTTTTCAAACTGCACGCCCCGGTGGACTTCATTGCCGGTGGTGGGTACTTTGTCCGCCACGCGCTCCTGCCCACCTCGCTGGCGTGGGAGGCCTTCCAACAAAAGAACGGAATGGAAGACCACCACACGTTCCTCGGCGCGATCCTCCGATACCGCAAGAGCGACCGTCACCGGGAACCTGATCCCGTGATTGGGTGTATCATTCTCGCATCGCCATTCTTTTGGCCCAGGGAAGCGTGGATACCTGTTCCGGACGATTGGAAGGCCAACATTGTTCAGGGTAAGACGTACGACACGGACGACGCGCAGGGGCGCCGGCTGTACGGAGCGGTTTTGGAGCGGATTTCGCAAGCACCCGTGGTGCGGGATCCGACCGAACAGCGCTATGGGAAGGAACAGATTGTCCGTCCGCGTCTCGGCCAGGGGGGATTTCGCATTCTTGTGACGGAGGCGTATCAGCGGAGGTGTGCCATCACCGGAGAAAAGACACTCCCGGTGCTCGACGCGGCCCACATTCGGCCCTTCGCAGAGGACGGGCCGCATTTGGTCAGCAACGGCATCCTGTTGAGAAAGGACCTGCATGTGCTGTTCGATCGAGGTTACCTGACCATCAATGAAGACTACCGGATAGAGGTCAGCCACCGGATCAAAGAGGATTATGGGAATGGTCGCGAGTATTACGCCATGCACGGCCGGCCGCTGACCATACTGCCGTCTGAGACGAGCGACCGGCCCTCCCTCGACTACCTTCGATGGCACAACGAGCATGTGTTCTTGGCGTGAACGCATGGCCAACGGTCGGGGGTTCACCTGTCATCCTCGCTTGCGTGGTGCCCGAGGCCTGTTTCGGTCCCGGTGCACCGGTTTGCGGGCCCTCCCCTCCTACGACCGCAGAAAATCCGGTTGCGTGTAGGCTGGATTCGGATACCGGTAGAATCCCTCTCCCGACTCTTTCCCCAGCTTGCCCTGATCAATCAGATCCGACTTGAGCCGGGCCGCGAGCTTCTCAAATTCGGGGTTGCCCGCCTGTCCCTTCGCATGTGCGATATGATAGGCGGTGCGGATTCCCACGGTGTCGAGGATGGCGAACGGACCTTCCGGGGCACCGGTCGCGATCATCCACGTCTTGTCAATGGTCTGAGGATCCGCGATGTCGTTCACCCACAGCATCTGCGCGGCCTCCAGGAACGGCACCAGCAGTGAATTGAGAATGTATCCCGGTTGTTCCTTGTGCAGGGGCAGCGGCACCATGCCGATGGCTCTCGCGAAATCGATCACGGCTTGGAACACGGCCTCGTCCGTTCGCGGATGCTTCATAATCTCCGCCGTGTTGTGGAGCCAGATCTGGTTGGCGAAGTGCAGCGCCAAAAACTTCTCCGGCCGGCCGGTCGCGTCGGCGAATTGGCTCGGCAGAAGCGTCGATGAATTGGTCGCGAAGATGGTCTTTGGCGGCGCCACCTGACCCAGCTTTTTGTAGAAATCCATCTTGATGTCGACGACCTCCGGGATGGCCTCGATGACCAAGTCCGCGTCCGCCACCGCCTCCGCCAGGTCCGTGAAATACCGGATCCGCGCCTCCGCCGCGTCCACCTGATCCCGCGTTGCCTGGAGATCGCGCACGTAGTTCGGCTTCAATCGCTCAATCCGCTGCTTCGCCTTGTCCACGGCGTCGACGCTCACGTCGTACACGTGCACATCAAACCCTTTGAACGCCGTCTGGTACGCAATTTGACTGCCCAACACCCCGCCACCCGCGACGGTCACATGGCGAAAATTCACCGCTCCAGCACCTTCCTTTATTTCCCATATCGTTTCAACACCGGCCATAGGGTAGCCCGCCCAGACCGGCCTTATTCCCGCGCACGCTCAGTCCGGCAGCTTGGGGCGGTGCAACGTCTCTACGTGGTTCGTATCATTCGCCGGGTAAGATCTTCATGCTTCGTCGAAATAGTCGTTGTCAATCCGCTTGACAACGTACCGTGCGGCCTCGGTCACACCCACGTTGAAGTCTATCATCAGATTGGCCAAATGTTCGCCGTCAATCAACACAATCTTCTTTTCGATGCGTGTCACGTATTCTTGAGCATCGGACGAGAACTGGGAAGTGGTGATGAGGATACCCTTTCTGGCACGGTGTCCTTCCAAACTCCCCGCGAAAGCCTGTACCACCGGTCGTCCGACAGTGCCCTCCCACCGTTTGGCCTGAAGATACACCACATCCAGTCCCAATCGGTCTTCCTTGATAATCCCGTCCACTCCGCCATCTCCGGACCGACCAATGGCGCGTCCAGCGTCCTCAATAGATCCACCGTATCCCATCGCAACGACCAGCTCGACAACAAGTCGCTCAAAGAACTTCGGTGAGCACTGCTTGACCCTCTGCAACAGGTCGTGCGCCAACGACCGCCGTAACTCTAGGTAGCTGGAGGCGAGAACCTCCTCCGGTGTGCTCGTTACCTCGGGATCGCTCTCGGACCCCCGGTGCTCGCCCAGGTCCTGTGATTTTCCAATGAAACCGAGAAACTCCGGGAACTGTTTGAGAAACTGCACATCAATAACCGCAGGTTCGCCGCGAAGCACCTGCTTCCCTCGCATGGTGATGCGAAACTTGCCGCGTCCCGTGCTCTCAAGCAGGCCTGCCTTCGTGAGGTAGGTGCGAGCCCAGCCCACCCGATTGTCAAATTTCGGCTGAACGCCACTGGGAAGGCGTTCATTACGCTCTTCCAAGGTCAACCCCAATTGAGCGGCCAAGGTCTCGACCGCCTCACTCAATCGGTGCTCGTCCTCATCGGCGGCAAGGCGCATCAAGGGCAGCATCAAACTCTGGTAATCTGGGATGGCCATTGAACCTCTCCCTCAGATTGAAGACATCGTGGATTGATCCATTAAAAATCATCCTGGTTTCCTCGAGATATTTTGTCAAGCCATCACCCCACCACCCACTTGTTCGTCTCCCGCCACAGCTTCGCGGGAAGCGGACGGTGCAGCCGCCAGACGATGTTCATGGGGCGCGAGCCCGAGTGGCGAACGTACTCCGCCGTCCCGAGGTACGTGTACGGCAGGGATCCCGCCGCATCGTGTTTGAACTCACGCACAAAGAGCACCACCCGGCCGCCTTGCTCCCGGTGGTGGATATACCGCCGACCCGTCTGCGAATCCGGCGACGTCGCGTTCTGCGATTGCCAGTGAAACAACACGTCGCTGATGGCGTAGTCCTGGTACATCGTGCTCGGCGAGAAATCCTTGTCGGCCTTGTTGAGCGTGATGAACAGGACGTCCAGGTTTCGATCCGGCAGATGCACCACCCCCTCCCGCATTGCGGGCATGCGCGCTTCCGTGTAAAAGCCCAACCCCGCCAATGCCTGGTCTCGGGTGTAACTGCAGTGAAGATCGAGGGGACACGGAAACCCCAAGTGAACCGGTTCATCCACAAAGTCAATTCCGTCCCGCCGATGCCGCAGCAGCTCCACCATCTCCCGTGCCAGCACGGGATTCCGCCTCACCCGGGCGACGCTGTCCGCCAAGGATCGGAATCCGTGATGCTCCAGCGGCTTCTGCCACACCGTGTAGTGAAACATGCGCAGCATGGCGCCCTCCTCCTCGGACAACGCCTCATCCGTCCACCCCTCTTCGCACAGGCACCTGATCAGAAAGTCAATCCATCGACGGGAGTCGATACCCGCCAGCCGCACCAGCGCCTTGGTGAGCACCGCCTCGTCCGGTTCCACGAACGCATCCCGCCGCCCCGCCTCCGCGCACAGTCGGGCGAAGCTGTTCCTGTGACGATAGAACGCTCGCGGCGACAGCCCCACGTGATGGAGGAAGTTCGCCAGGGTCAGCGGTTTACCCGTCTCCTCTTCAAACGATTGGATGGACCGCACCCAGGCCGAACGATGGCGCTGCGCGGAGCGGACATTGGCGAGCACCCACTCCATCGCCTGCCGTTCCAATTGAATGAAGCTGCCCCGCGGCACATCGGGAAACCCTTCGCGGATCTGCCGCTCGAAATCCCGGGTCGATCCCGCCAACAACCCGGCGAACTTCTCCTGAAACCGGTAGCTTCGATGCGCTTGACCGATGAAGTCCAGCACCGTCAGACACGCCTTGCCCTCGCACAGCCGGAGCCCTCGGCCCAATTGCTGCAGGAACACGGTCAAACTCTCCGTCGGCCGGAGAAACAGGATCGTGTTCACCTCGGGAATGTCCACACCCTCGTTGTACAGGTCCACCACGAACACGAACCGCAGCGCGCCTTCGATCAATTGCCGCTGCACGTCCCGCCGCGTCTCGGACGGGGTATCGGCGTGCACCGCCATGGAGGGGACCCCGTTGCGAGAGAAGAAGTCGGCCATGAAGCGCGCGTGATCGACCGAGACACAGAATCCCAGCCCGACAACGGACGAAAGGTCCGTCACGTAGCGCTTCACGGATTGTAAAATGAGCTGGGCTCGGCGACGATTCCCGGTGTATAGGCGATCCAGTTCCGCCGTGTCATACCCCCCGCGGGACCAACGCAACCGGCTCAGGTCCACGTCATCCGACACTCCGAAATAGTGAAACGGGACCAACAACCCCCGTTCAATCGCCTCCGGCAGCCGGATTTCAGCCGCAATCCGGTTGTCAAAATACGAGAGAATGTCGCGGTTGTCGTGTCGCTCCGGGGTGGCGGTCAGCCCGAGCAGGACCTTCGGCCTGACGTGCTCGAGCAGCCGACGATAGCTCGGGGCCGCGGCGTGGTGGAACTCGTCGACAATGACGAAATCGTAGAAGTCCGGGTCGGTGAATTGTGGGAAATTCCTCGCGTTGTATGTCTGAATGGATACGAACAGGTGATCCATCTGACGGGGCTCCGATCCGCCGACGAACAGGTCGCCGAAGTTGGGATCGCGCAGGACGGTGCGAAAACACGCCAGACTCTGCCGCAGGATCTCCTCGCGGTGCGCGACGAACATAAGCCGGTTGGGACGATTCGGATGCGCCTCCCGAAACCGTCGGTAATCGAACGCCGAGATCACCGTCTTTCCGGTTCCGGTGGCGGCCACCACGAGATTTCGGTACCGCCCGCCCACCTCCCGTTCCGCCTGCAGCTTCTCCAAAATCTCCCGTTGATACGCGTAGGGGTGAATGTCAAACAGGAACGCGTCGGGCCCCTCCTCCTGTCGCCCGCGCTCCGCCTTCAGCGCCCGGATCAGCACGGGCCGCTGCGCGTCCGAGTACGGCACGAACTCGGGGTCATGCCAGTACGTCTCGAAGGTCCCCGACACCTTCTCGAAGATGTCCGGTTGTTCGCGCGCGGTCACCTTCACATTCCACTCCAGGCCGGTGGTCAGCGCCGCGCTGGAGAGATTCGACGATCCGACGTAGGCGGTGGAAAATCCGGTGTCGCGGTGGAAGATATAAGCCTTGGCATGCAGTCGCGTCCGCCGGGTGTCGTATGAGATGCGGACCTCGGTGTTGGGCAGGCCGCTCAGTTCTTCGACCGCCCGCGCGTCCGTGGCCCCCATGTACGACGTGGTGATGACCCTGAGCGTTCCCCGCAGGGTCAGTTGGCGCAACTCATCCATCACCAGCCGAAGCCCGCTCCACTTCACGAAGGATACCAGCATGTCGACCCGATCCGCGGTCAGGATCTCCTTTTTCAATTCTCCGACCAGGTTGGGCTCATGGACAGCGCCCGTGAACAGGGTTCCATGCGCCAGCGACGTCAGAGGACGAATCACGTCCTTTCCGCGGATGCCCGCCCCCGTCAGGCAGTTTCGCTCGTCCAGCAGCGCCAGGAGCATCTCCGCCTCCGGGCGGATGGCCCAGTCGAGCATGGTTTCGTCATCCACCTGCCGGGCGAGCCAAGCGATCAGGCGATTGCACACGTCCATCCGTTTCGCCAACGCCGTCTCACCGCCGATCCGGGCGAGCCCCCACCGCAACACGTGCGCCACATAATCCGCCAGCACCTGGGTCGATTCCTCTGCATCCAACGCTTCCTTGATGACCTGCTCCGGCCGTGCGTCCGCCAACTCCCTGTGCAACATCTCGTTGACCAATTGCTCGTACAACCCGGATTTCAATGGTCTCTCCCCTTTATCTCGGCATCCCCCGCGGATGTGCCAATGCCCAGCGCGAGCATCTCTGCAATTGACAGACTTCCCCGACGTGATTATAATCGTCACAAATTCATCTTTGCCAACGCGATGAAGGAGAGAGTACATCCGGCGGCCGGTGCAGAGAGCCAGTGGTCGGTGCGAACTGGCCCGGACCATGGATGGAAGTTCACTCCGGAGCCGCCTGGTGAACCCGTGGTGGGAATGGCGCAGCCGAAGACGGTGCCTTCGCCGATTCGGCATCCTGTACGGCTGGCGCCTTGGGCGTCGGCGCCATGCGCTTACCCCCCTCGGCCAGTAGCCAGCGCCGGAAGAGATCCCTCTTCCGTTATCCCAATGAAGCGAAAGGCATGCGCCTTCCAGCAGGGTGGTACCGCGAGATCAACTCGTCCCTACAGGGGCGGGTTTTTTCATTTCACGGGACGATCCCGCTCACAGGACGATCCCGCCGCGGCGATGTTCCATCCGGCAATCCGGGTGCGGGGGCCCCCGCCCCCGAACCGTCCCGCCGCCGGGGCCATCGTCGACACCGACCCTGCGGACGCGTTGGTGAGTGCCTTTCAGAAGGGTGGTACCGCGGGCAACGCTCGTCCCTGTCAGGACGAGCGTTTTGTGTTGTGTTGTGAGCGGCCGGCGGGATCGACCCCCCATCCGGCCACAGTCCAAACGGAATGAAGGGAGAGGTCCGCCATGAACGGCGACAAGTATGAGGTCGCATCGCAAACCCCATCTCTTTCGAAGGCACCGGCCTATCGCCTGGTCAGCTGGCATCATCAGGCGAGCCCGAGCGTGATCCGCGTGGGTCCCGTCCCGATTGGAGGCGGAAATCCGGTGATCATCGCCTCCTTCGCGCATCTTGCATCGGCGGACGAGGGGATGGAGGCGGCCCGCATGGCCCGGGACCTCGGCGCGCACCTGCTCCGCATTCCCCGCACACCGCCCTCACCCTCTCCGCACGACCGAACCGCCCCCACCGACGTGGTCCTTGATGCCGCGCAAGCCGTGCGGCGGGCGTCCATCCCGGTGGTGCTGGAGACCGTCTCCCCCTCGGAGGTGGCACAGCTGTGCCGGTACGCCGACATGCTCGAGATCGGCCGGCATCAGATGCAGAACTACCCTCTGCTCAAAGCCGTGGGCCGATGCGACAAACCGGTGCTGCTCCAGCGCGGCCCGTCTGCCACGCTGGAGGAGTGGCTGCTCGCGGCCGAATACATCGTGGCCCACGGAAATCCGAACGTGGTGCTGTGCGACGGGGGCGTCCGCACGTTCGATGCCGCCCACCCAACGCTCGATCTCGCCGCCCTCCCGCACCTCAAGGACCTCACGCATCTTCCGGTCGTCGCGGACCCCGTGTCCGGCGCCGCCAGCCATCGCCACGTCCCCGCCCTAGCCGGGGCCGCCCTGGCCGCGGGGGCCGACGGGATTCTTTGGAACCCGGACCCTGGGTGGCGCGCCGCCCGCCCCATCCCATCGGCCGGCGCCGGCTCAGGTGGGCCCGCGAGCACCGATGCGGATGGGGTTGCGCGTGCGGGATCGACCGCCCATGATGGGGGTGGCTCGAGCGCCCAAACGGGCGTGGACTGGAACCTTGAGATGATGCGGCTGCGGCGGCAGATCGATCGCCTCGACGAACAGATCCTCGGCCACCTGGCGAAACGGTTCCGGATTGCCGAGGAGATTGCCGCGCTCAAGCGGCGGTGCGGGCTGTCCGTGCGCCAATCCGCCCGGGCAGCGCAGGTCCAGATGAACTACCGGTTGACGGGCGCCGCGCTCGGCATGAGCGCTCCGTTCACCTCGTCGCTGTGGGCACTCATTCACGAGGAGGCGTGCCGGAAGGAGGGGGTCGTGGTGCACTCCTCCTGATCCTGGGTGATCCCCAGGGCATCGCGCGTGGCCACGCGAATCTCATCCTCGTCTGCCCGGCTCTGCTCGTCGCCGCGGTGGTCCTGTTTGCGATGGGTGTATTCGCATTCCGGTACCGCCAACTGGCCCTATGAGGTCCGAACTTGAACATGGTATGATTCTGAGTCGAACGTCCTCGAGATGACGGGGCCTGACCACGGGGTGCAACCCAACTTTCCTGGACGAGGAGGAATCCACATGATCCAATCACCCGCGCACACGCTGCCGGACATCCGCCACAGTGTCCACCTTCACGCCCCCATCGATCAGGTGTGGCACGCCGTGGCCACCGCCGAAGGCCTGGCCGGTTGGTGGATGCCGAACACCCTTGTTCCCGAGGCCGGACGCGACTTCGTCCTGCACGCCGGGCCGTGGGGAGACTCGGAATGCCGCGTGTTGGAGGTCCGTCCACCCCACCACCTCTCTTTCCGATGGGACACGGATTGGCGCCTGACCTTTGAACTCCAGCCCACCGCCGAGGGCGAGACGGAACTCACCCTCATCCACGGGGGTTGGGACGCCGCCAAGTCCACGCGGTTCGGACAGCCCCACACCGCCGTGCGCAAGGTCATGGACGGCGGCTGGGACAAGCTGATCCACGACAAACTGCCCGCGTACGTGCAACAGAGGACGGGCGAGTAATAGACCGACCTGCAACTGGCCACAGCGGAAATGTAACGCACCGGCGCGCCGGATGGCGCGCCGCCCCCCTCATCCCGCGCTCCAACCGACCAGGCGCTCCACGAGCGGCTCCGCCATCTCCTTTCCTCTTAACCCCTCCAGCCAGCGCAAAGGGATGCCCTCCAGGCCATGCCGAATGCCTGCAAGGCCGCCCGCCACGGCGGCGTTGGTATCGGTGTCGATCCCGAACGAAATGGCTCGCTTCACCACCATTTCATAGCTCGACTCGCGCAACGCCAGTCGGGCCGCGTGAAGCGTGGCGACCACGTAACCGCTGCCATCGGCAACCGGTGCATCGTCCGGGCGCACCGTATTCTCGAGATCCGTTCGATACTCGGACGCACTCCCGTAGTGGCGACGCAGGGTACGCACCGCCTCCATATAGGCGTCATCCGTGTCCATTCCCGCCAACATGCGCCGAGCCCAGAGGCAGTACAATGCACAACACACCTGATTGGTCACGTGTCCGTGCGTCACCAACGATTGGCGGTGGGCGTCCGCAATCAGTTCCTCGTCCAGTCCCCTGTGCCAGAGGGCCAAGGGCAGCACGCGCATCAAGGCGCCGTTTCCTTTCCCCTCCGGATGCACGAATCCCGCCCGCTCCGGTGATTCTCCCGCCCTCAGCCGCGAGATGGCATCTCGAGTTTGGTTGCCCACATCGAACACCCTGCCGTCAACCGCCCACAATCCGTGATCGTGCCAGGCAATCAAACGATTTGCGAAATCCTCGAGGTCCAGCCTGCCTTTGGCCAGCAATGAATCCGCCAGACACAGCGCCTGCGCCCCATCGTCGGACCAAGTGCCATGCGGAACCCCGACATGCCACGGCTGAAATCCTCTCGGGGGCACCAGGTCAATCTGACCCAGCGGCGGCAGATGGTCCATGGCATGGAATTCGTACGGCACCCCCACCGCGTCGGCCACCAACAGTCCCCACAACCCGCCGCGAATTCGAGAAAGGACATCCACGCATCATCACCTCTCCGCACGATGTCTTAGCGCCCTCTTACAATCCGCTCCCAATCCAAAACCTCTACAACACCATACTCCGTATGAGGGAGAGGGGACGCGATATTTCATCCGCCGATTCGCTATACCTCTGGCGTCAAAAGGCCCAGCCGCTTGGCCATCCACGGCGTGGAACTGGCCTGAATCGCGAGCGTGGCCAGCACCAACACGAACACGGCAGCCAATAACAGCTTACCGTACTCCGGCACGGCCCCCGCGACCATACCGACCAAGGCCGCTGGCACGACCCCGGTCTCCCGCGTCCAGAAGAGGAATAGGATCTCTTCCCGCCGCCACGCCGCCTTTCTATCCGGCAGCAACGAGACCACCACCGTCATGGGCCGAGCGATTGCCATGAAAATGCACGCCACCAACAAGGACGGCCAGCCGTATGCAGACAGCGTACCAAAATCCACCTGGCTGCCGAGCAACACGAAGATCAACATTCGAAACTTCAGGCCGACCGCGTCAATAAAGTCGTGGGCCGCGTGCGCCTGGCGCTCGAGGATGGTCAGGCGAAACGCATCCGCATTGCCGAGAACAATGCCAGCCGTGAACACACTCATAAAGCCGCTGGCGTGCAGCCGCTCCGCCACGAGGTAACTGGCCAGAACGCTGATGACTGCCACCATCGGCGTGAACTCCCGGAGCAGACCATGATCATTTTCCGAGATTAAAAACGCCGCCATCAGGCCGACGACACCGCCAATCACCAATCCGCCCGCGGCCAACCTCAGGAACTCCGCCCCGACACCAAACCAGCCCATCTGTCCCGCCGTCAGGAATCCTAGCACCACGGTGGTGAGGATGGCCCCGGTCGCGTCGGTGAACGCGGACTCCGAGATCACCGTGTGCGCCACCTTTTCGCGCACGGGGACCTTTTGAAAGATTGGCACCAGCGCAGCCGGATCGGTAGACGCCACGATGGCTCCGAGCAACAGTCCCACGGCCACCGGTACATGAAAGACCCAACTCGCACCCACACCGACCACGACTGCCGTGACGACGACACCGACAGTCGATAACAGACCGATGGTGCGCCACACGCGCCGCAGAGTCGATAGCCGTGTCACCATGCCACCGTGAAACAGGATGAATGAAGCGCCCGAGATTAAGATCACTTGGTAAAGGACGGAACGCGGATCAATATCTATCAGTTCAAACACCGGTGGACCAATCAAAATTCCGACGACCACGTAAACCACCACGTCCGGGATGTGAAGCCGTTCCGCGACCTTTCCACCCAGGGTCCCAAACACGAAAATGATCAGCAACGTGCTCAAAAACGACTGTGCCAATTCCAACTCCTGTGTGTGCATGCTCATCCCCTCCCGCGCAAAACAAAAAAGGAACCTGGGTGACAGGCTCCTCCTCAATACACCAACCGATTCAATTCATGCTCTGCGTACTGAATAATACCGATTCGCGAAGGCGGGTGCAAGTCATCATCTTCCATTCCCCCCCCTCTCCCTACCCTATTCGGTTTGGGGGTGTGCGCAAGTTCCACCAATTCACCCAACCGGATTGACTTCTTCCACGGCCGACCCTATGATATAGACATCTGTCGATATTGACATTGGTCAATATCGATGACAAAACCGAATTCCCGCAAGGAGGAGTCAATCCGTGCCTGCACTCAAGCCCCATGTCGCCATCAACGTCCGCAACCTGGACCGGTCGCTTGCCTTTTACCGGAACCTGTTCGGGATCGATCCCGTTCGCGTCCGCCCCGGCTACGCCAAGTTCGACGTCGACGCGCCCCCGCTCAACTTCGCCCTGAACGAACGTCCGTACGAACAGCTTGGTGCGCTGAACCACCTCGGCCTCCAAGTCTCCTCCACCGACGATGTGCTCGCGGCCAAACGGCGCCTTGAAGCCGCCGGCCTGGCCACGTTCGACGAGATGCACACCAACTGCTGCTATGCGTTGCAAGACAAGATCTGGGTGACCGACCCGGACGGAAATCGGTGGGAAGTATTCGTCGTGCTGAATCAGGAAGACGACCGAGTGAGCACCGCCGAGCAATCAGGACCGACCGGCGCCCCCTCTGATCCCACGCCGAACGCCGCCATGTCGGCATGTTGCACCGGCCAACCCAGCTGCGGATGCTGAGCGACCACGCAAAGGGCGAGCCATGTGGCTCGCCCCTCCCGCTCCGTTTCGCCCACGCGTGACGCTCAGGACCTCCATTGACACGCCGAGCACACAAGGATACAATCCTCGCAGACCTTGAACATCGATGGTGGTGAATATGGACACCGAGACGCTGCTCGTGCGCCTGCAGGCCCTCGCCGATAGAAGCCGCCTGACCATGTTGCAGATGCTTGCCAACGGCTCCATCGCCACGTGCTGTGACCGGATTGAAGCATACGAAAGAGGTTGTTGCGTCGCCGATGTGGTGACCGCGACCGGCCTTTCGCAACCCACCGTCTCCCATCACCTGAAGGTGTTGGAGAAAGCAGGCCTGGTCCGCAAAGAGGTCCGCGGGCCGTGGACCTGTTACTTTCCTAATCCCGACGGGATGAACGAACTGCTGAACACCTTGAACGCCTACCTCTCTCCCGTCGCCCAATGCGCCGTTCCCCCAGAAGGCTGTTGCAACGGCTCAACACCCGCCGGACGATGAGCCGGCTGCTTGCGGCACGCTCATCTCGGTCGCGTTTACCTCACCACCCATTTGTTGGTCTGCCGCCACAGCTTAGCGGGAAGCGGACGGTGAAGCCGCCAGATCACACTCATGGGACGGGAGCCCGTGTGGCGGACATACTCCGCCGTCCCGAGGTACGTGTACGGCAGGGCCCCCGCCGCGTCCTGTTTGAACTCCCGCACAAACAGCACGACGCGACCGCCCTGCTCCCGGTGATGGATGTAGCGCTGCCCCGTGGGCAAATCCGCAGAGGTCGTGCTCTGCGATTGCCAGTGAAAGAGCACGTCGCTGATGGCCTAGTCCTGATACATGGTGGTCGGCGAAAAGTCTTTGTCCGCCTTGTTCAGGGTGATGAGCAGGACCGTCCAGGTTCTTATCCCCAAGATGCAGCACCCCCTCCCGCATCCCGGGCATGCGGTCCTCCGTATAGAAGCCCAGCCCTGCCAACAATTGATCGCGCGTATAGCTGCAATGCAGATAAAGCGGAGAGGGAAACCCGAGATCCACCGGTTCGTCTACAAAATCAATGCCATCCCGGTTGTATTGGGGAACCGCCAGCACCTCCTGGGTCACCACGACATCAATCCACCGCCTGGAATCCACACCAGCCAACCGAACCAGCGCCTTGGTGTGCACGGGCTCATCTGGATCCGAGAATGCGGCTCGCACCCCGGCTTCCGCACACAGGCGAGCGAAACTGCGACCGCGGCGGTAAAACGCCCGCAAAGACAATTGCTCATGGCGCACGAAGTTGGCCAGCGTCAAGGGCACGCCCACATCGTCCTCGAAATCCCGAAGCCGCCGCAACCAGGCCGCAGGATAGCGCGAGGTAGCACGGATGTTGTCCAGCACCCACCCCATGGCCTGCCGTTCGAGCTGGATGAAGCTCCCCCTGGGGACGTCGGGGAAGCCTTCGCGCACCTGTTTCTCGAAGTCTCGGGTCGATCTCGCCAACAGGCCGGCGAACTTCTTCCACTCGAGTCCGGCGGTCAGCGCCGCACTCGACAGATTGGACGAACCGATGTAGGCGCTCGAGAACCCGGTATCGCGATGGAAAATATAAGCTTTCGCGTGCAGTCTCGTGCGCCTCGTGTCATAGGACATGTGGATATCGCCAGGAGCACTTCCGCTTCCGGGCAGACCCGCCAACCAATCACCTCCGGGTCATGCACCTGCTCGGCCAGCCACGCAATCAGTCGATTGCACAGCGCCACGCGGTCTGAGACGGCATTCTCCCCATCGACCGTATCGAGCACGCGGCGCACCAGCTGTCCGATGTAATCGCCCAGCATCAGCGACGATTCCGCCGCATCCAGACGCTCCGTCTTGGGCTCGAAGCCCTCCCGTGACCCCGCCAGGCGTGCGTTCACGATTTCATTGACCTCTGTTCGTACAATCCCGGTTTCAGTCGGCCTCCCCCCTGACTCAGGGTCTTACCTGCATGCGGACCAGCGTACACCTTCGCCTATCGTATGCCGCCGGCGTACGTCCCGACGGACCTTGCGACAGTCGCCGCCCTCGGCAACCGCGGCCCGGAATCCATCTCCGGAGGCAAGGCCAGATTTGGCCCCGGCGGCCCCGGATGTAGCGCGCCGTCAGGCGAGTCTCCAACGCACCATCCAGGCGTCGCCGCGCCGATTCACTTGACCCGCAGCACAATCTTGCCCTGCAAATGGCGATACTCGCTCAGTTCATGCGCCTTCGCCGCCTCCGCCAGCGGGAACACCGCGCCTACGACGGGTTTTACGCGGCCCTCCTCAATCAGGCGTCCAATCTTCGCAAGCTTTTCACCGTCCGGCTCGAGGAAAAACCACGCGCCGCGAATGCCTCGTTCCTCGCAGGCCTCCGACTTGGGCGGAGACACAATCGACACAAGGATTCCGCCCGGTTTCACCACCTCCAGGCTTTGCTCCTGCACCGGCCCGCCCACCGTGTCGAACACGATGTCATACAGCCGGCCGTCCTTTGTGAAATCCTCGGCCGTGTAGTCGATCACGCGGTCCACCCCGAGCTCCTGCACCAGTCCCACATTTTTCTGGCTGACGGTGGTGGTCACCTCCGCGCCGAAGTGTTTCGCCAACTGGATGGCGTACACGCCCACGCCGCCCGCACCCGCGTGAATCAGGACGCGCTGACCCGGTTGCACGTGCGCGACCTCCACCAGAGCCTCCCAGGCCGTCAGAGCCGCCAAGGGGACCGCGGCCGCCTCCTCGAACGACAGGCCGGCCGGTTTCTTCGCGACGAGGCGCTCATCCACGGCGATGTATTCCGCGTAGGCGCCGTTGCGGGCGATGTCCGGCCTGGAGAACACCTCGTCCCCGATTGTAAAGCGAGTCACCTGGGCGCCCGTCTTCACCACGACACCGGCTACATCCCATCCCAGGATGAGCGGGAATTCGTATTGTACGCGCTGTTGCAGCCATCCGTTTCGGATCTTCCAATCCGCGGGATTGACGGCCGCCGCATGGACCTCAATTAATACGTCGTGCGGGCCCACTTGCGGTTCCGGCAGATCACCGTAGCGAAGCTGGTCCCGGCCCCCGTACGCCTCAATATAGACCGCTTTCATCTCATCGTCCCTCCCGGTGCAAAGGTTTCCCAAAACACGTCGGCCCCCGTCCGAGTGAAAGACTGGGGACCGTCGCACACGGCACAGAAGGAGTGAATCCCTCTGGCATACACCGTCTGATTCTACCACATCCACATGATTCCATCCACATGGTTCAGTCCACGGGATACCCGCCCCGCTCCGTTTGGCAAACCCTTGACACCAACCGAGACCTCACTCTACAATGCAATCGTGACCAGATGGTCACAACCATGAAGACAAGAATCGAAAGGGGCGTCCGTTTGCCGTCGCGGCAATATTTCAACCTGTCCTCGGAAAAGCAAGAGACGATTGTACACGCTGGTTTGCGTGAGTTCGCTCAGTACGGGTATGACGGGGCGTCGACCAACCGGATCGTCGAAGAAGCCGGAATTTCCAAAGGCGTGCTGTTCAAATATTTCGCGGACAAAGAAAATTTCTTCCTTTATATCGTCGAGCGCGCGCTTCAAACGTACACCGCCGCCTTCCCCACGCGGGACGTGCTCTCGTACGACAGCCCGTTTGCGTGGATGAAGGACATCACGCTGCGCAAGATCCGGTTCAGCCAGGAGCGTCCGCTGACTTACCAATTGTTGATGCGGATCGCCAAGGAGCCCGCGCATCCGGTGTACGCCAAGGCGATGGAAAGCATCGCACAGACATCAGAACAGTATCTCGCCCAAGTCGCGGCATGGCTGCCCAACGACGGTCTGCGGGACGGGCTGACCTGGCAGCAGGTGTTCGCGCTCGTCAACTGGATTGCGCAAGGGATGGTAGATCAGTACGTCACCCGCCTGCCAGAGGCCGTCGACGACGACTTTGAGACGGCCTTCGAGCAGATTCACGCCGATCTCGATCTCTATTTGGACATCATCCGGCGCGGTGTGTACAAGGAGGAAGGGCCATGATTCACCTGCATCAGGTGAACAAGCGATTTACGAACGGCCGCGGGGTGAGCAACCTGACCCTGGAGGTCCGGCGGGGCGAAGTCCTCGGATACCTCGGCCCCAACGGGGCCGGCAAGTCCACCACCCTGCGCATCCTGATGGGATTTCTGCAACCGGATGCCGGCCGCGCCACCATCAATGGGCTCGACTGCTGGAAAGACGCCCCGCGTATCCATGCCATCACCGGCTACCTGCCCGGGGAGATCAGCTTTCCAGAGGAACAAACCGGCCTTGAGTTTTTGGAACTGGTCGCCGGGATGCGCCACCTTCGCAGCACGGCGCGCCGAGATGAATTGATCCACCGGTTCGAATTCAATCCCCGCATCCCCATCCGCAAGATGTCCAAGGGCATGAAGCAAAAACTGGCCATCGTCGCCGCCTTCATGCACAAGCCCGAGGTGCTGATCCTGGACGAACCCACCTCCGGGCTCGATCCGCTGATGCAACAGCGCTTCCTTGAATTATTGGAGGAAGAGCAACAACGCGGGGCCACTATCCTGATGTCCTCCCACCAGTTTCCCGAAGTGGAGCGGATCTGCAGCCGCGTCGGCATCCTCAAAGACGGCCGCCTGGTGGCCCTCGAGGACGTCACCGCGCTGCGCAAGGCCCAACGCCGGGTGTTCACGGTGGGATTGAGCGACCCGCGGGAGGTCATCCGTTTGGAACACGAGGGATTCCGTATCTTGCACACGCGCGGCAACGAGATTGACGTGGAGGTACGCGGTGACTACAACACCTTCGTGCGAACGCTCGCCCACTGCGACGTCGCGAGCCTGTCTACCCGGGAACTGGATTTGGAAGAGGTCTTCCTGCACGTTTACACGGACACTCGAACGGAGGTGCGTTCATGAGCACCGCCTTGTTTCGAACCTCCATGAAAATGCACATGAAGACCCTGCTCAGTTTCGCGCTGGGGACCGCCGCATACCTGTGGCTGTTCATCTGGGCGTATCCCTTTGTGGCTCAATCGTCTGCTCTCAACCAGTTGCTGCAAGACCTGCCGCAGGGGTTGCTCCAGATGATTGGATACCAAGCGGGCGTGTCGCAGATGAACGACTACCTCGCAGGCGAATTTTACACGCTGATATACATCGTCATCCTGTCCATCTACGTGGTGACCACCGCCACCCGGCTCATCGCGCATCCTGTCGATCGCGGTTGGATGTCCTGCCTTCTGTCCACGCCGGTCTCCAGGGTCCGGGTCGCACTCACCCAAGCCGCCGTGCTCGTCTCGGGCATCTTCCTCATCGCGGCCTTGACGACGGTCGCTGGCATCCTCGGGGTGCACTGGCTCGCGCCCGACGCCCCCTTTCATGTGTGGCAGTTCGTAGAGATGAATGCCGTCGCCGCACTGTTGTTCCTCGCCGTGGGAGGCTATGGTTTCGCGCTCTCGTGCCTGTGCCCGGACGAACGCGCC
Source organism: Alicyclobacillus sp. (assembly GCF_023511815.1). Taxonomy (GTDB): domain Bacteria; phylum Bacillota; class Bacilli; order Alicyclobacillales; family Alicyclobacillaceae; genus Alicyclobacillus_H. The sequence goes on along the minus strand of NZ_JAIMAV010000001.1, from coordinate 3,190 downwards.
GCTGCAGGCACATCGGCCGCACTCACGGTCGTCTTTTTCGCGACGAAGACCGTCAGCGCATTGAATGACCACGTATCGTGGTTGAAGTACCTGTCCCTGTTCACCGCCTTCAATCCGCAGGGCATCGCCCACGGCGAAGCCAGCCTGGCGATGGTCTGCCCCGTACTCGCCATCATTTCGGTACTGCTGTTCGCCTTTGGCGTGCTCGCGTTCCAACGGCGGCAGATGGCGTTGTGAGGACGCAAGCGATGCAGACCTGCATGGCAGCGGGGGCGAGTCAACGCCACCGTCCCGCCCCGCTGGATTCGCCTCATCGCGCAGGTGCTCCCTTGTGCGCAGGCTGCAGCCGCCCCTTTCAAACCTACGAATTGCAATCCCACACCCGTTCGTCTAGAATTCAGGCGACGGGTCGCTCCATGCCAGACGGCGACGGCGAAAGGAAATAAAAGAAATCAAGGAGCGGGTGAACGGTGGCAGTCAAATTAACGCCCTACTTGGTCATGAACGGCAACGCCAGTGAGGCCATTGCATTTTATGAAAGGGCGCTGGACGCGAAGGTTCTCTTCAAGCAGACGTTTGGTGAACTGCCTGAAAACGCAGGATTGTCATTTCCGGCGGAGACAAAGGATCGAATCCTGCACGCGAGCATCCAAATCGGTGAGAGCACACTGATGCTGTCCGATACGTCGCCGGATCAATCGGTTCAGCCGGGGAACCAAATGGCCATCTGTCTTTCGACCCACGACAAAGAACAGTCGCAACGGTTCTTCGAAGCCTTGCAGCAAGATGGAACGGTGCGCATGCCTCTTCAGGAGACATTTTTCAGTCCTGCATACGGCATCTTGACAGACAAGTTTGGGATCACATGGCAAATCCATACCGAAGGACAACATAAGTGATCTCACGGCACCACCATAGACCATCGACGGGTAGTGGGCGAGACCGGCTCGAATTTCGCAAATCTGCCGGTATCGCCCCCCTGCTGCTCATTCCAACCGGACTTTGAGCCATATGGCGTCTTGCCCTGACCCGTTCCGCGGACTGGGGACGTAAAATTCGAGCGTCGCCACCGTCCCGCGCAACGACACCGGATAAGCGTACCGGAACAGCGAAATCCCCCCAAGCAGGGGCACCTGCCGATGCATGGATGACCACCTTGCCCGGTGCCACCTGGTTCGCAAGAGGAATCGAGTTCGTCGACGCGGAGCGTTCCATCACGGGCCAGTATTTACGGGCAAGCGCCCAGCGGTGAACCACGTTGCGGTGATGGCGGCATCCCCCTACCGCAAAAACCGTTTCACCCACTTCAAGCCGTCTTTCTGATTTGGATACCGAAACGGCAGGTCAAACCGCACGGTCTGTTTGAGCACGCTCTTGCGATGGGAAAATGTATCAAAACTCGCTCGGCCGTGATACGCGCCCATCCCGCTGTGGCCGACGCCCCCGAATGGCAGGTGCGGGGAGGCAAAGTGATACAACGTATCGTTGACGCACCCTCCCCCAAACGGCACCCGCTCCAGCACCCGCCGCTCGATCTCGGCGTCCTGGGTGAACAGGTACAGCGCCAGCGGCTTGGGCCGGCTCTGCAACGCCTCCATCACTTCGCCGAGATCCTCATACACCAGCACCGGCAGGATGGGGCCGAAGATCTCCTCTTGCATCACCGGATCCTCCCACGTCACGTCCACAAGCACGGTCGGCTCCAGGACACGTTCATCGGGTCTGCCCTGCCCGCCGAGGAACACCTGATGTGGCTGGATGAAGGCCATGAGGCGATGGAAGTGATGCTCACTGACGATCCGCGTGTACGCGGGATTCTCCAGAGGACGCGGCCCGTACAGATGCACGATGGCCTGTTGGAGCGATGTGAGAAAAGCATCCCGCACCGCTCGGTGCACATACACATAATCCGGCGCGATGCAGGTCTGGCCGGCGTTGGTGAACTTCCCCCAGGCAATCCGCTTAGCGGCCAGATCAAGCCGCGCGTCCCGATGGACAATCGCAGGGCTCTTTCCGCCAAGTTCCAGGGTGACCGGAGTGAGGTGTTTCGCCGCCGCCTCCATGACCACGCGCCCTACGGCCGTACTGCCGGTGAAAAAGATGTAATCGAACGGCTCCGCCAGCAGCGCCTGCGTCTCTTCCACCGCGCCCTGCACGACGCACACATGCTCCTTGGGAAACACCGACGACACAATCTCCTGGACGACCATGGCTGTCCTCGGGGCCCACTCCGAAGGCTTGATGACCGCACAGTTGCCTGCCGCAATTGCCCCGATGAGCGGCGCGATGGCCAGTTGAAACGGATAATTCCACGGCGCGATGATGAGCGTCACCCCGTACGGTTGCGGGATGACCAAGCTTTTCGCGCCCAGGTGCGTCAGCGGCGTCCTCACCCGCTCCGGACGGACCCAGCGGTGCAGGTGCCGGAGGGTGAACCGGATCTCCGCCAGGACAAAGCCAATCTCCGTGCTGTACGCCTCGAAGGCCGACTTGTGGAGATCCGCGTGGAGTGCCCGCGAGATGTCCGCCTCCCGCGCCGCAATCTGTTCCAATAACCGGCGCAGGGCCTGAAGGCGAAAAGCGAGATCGAGCGTCTGTCCGGATTGAAAGTACGCCCTTTGCTGTTCCACGATGTCGTGCGGACCATCCACCGTCATCACCCCCGGATCCTCTGATACACCGTCTCCATGTCCCGCTGCGTAAAGATCTTGGGCACCGGGTAGAGCGGGTTGCCCTCCTCGAGCGCGCGCCGGATCATCAGCGGGATGTCCTCGTCCCGGATGCCCGCAATCTTCTCCGGAATTCCCATCTGCCGATTCATCGTGCGGATGGCCTGGATGAACGCCTCGGATTTCTCTGCCAATCCGCCGGACCCTCCTATCCCGGCGACGTCCGCGAGCTCGGCCAAGCGCCGATGCACCGTTGCACCGTAGTCCTCCAGGACGTACGGGAGGATGACAGCGTTGGCCAACCCGTGCGGCACCTGGTAAAAGCCGCCCAGCGTGTGCGCCACCGCGTGGACGTATCCCACGTACGCCCGCGTGAAGGCCACCCCCGCCAGGTACGCGGCGCGCTGAAGGTCGGCTCGGGCGTCGAGATCGTCCCCGTGTTCATAGACGTGAACGAGCGATTGGAAGATGATCCGGACCGCCTCGCGGCTGCACTGCTCCGTGTACGGCGTGTTGCTCCT